>CAIOSQ010000371.1 GCA_903860935.1 uncultured Rhodospirillales bacterium
GGAATTCGGCGAGGGTGTCGTCGATGAACTTGTCGTCGATGATCAGACTGCCGACGTTTGGCAGCACCTTCACCACTGGACGGAGGACGTCGTTCCTGCGCGCCAGGATTGTCGGCTTGATCGCGCGCGCGACTGCCCCCTTGAGGAACCCGTAGCGCAGACTTGGATGGAGCGTTGGCCGGCGCCGGTGCCCACTCCCCCCGTCGTGGAACGCAGCGATCATACGACGCGCGGGCGCGCGTTGTCGTGCCAGCGCTCACCGGGTCAGAACCGGTGCTCTGATCTTCCCGCCGCGTCGTCCCTCACCGGGTTGGCCAGGGCGAGACCTGGGCGAGGATGCGGACGGTTTCGGCGCCGAGGCGGATGTCGCAGGGATGGGCGGCGGCGTGGCCGGTGATGCGGTCGCGCAGGGCAGCGGCCGCGGCGGCGAGGGTCGCGGGACGGTCGAAGCTCGGGTCAGGCGCGCTGACCTCGCCGTCGGGACCGCTGAACAGATACGCGTTGCACGTGTCGCCCGGGTCGGCATGCAGCGTGATCCGGATCGTGGCCCGGGCGCCGTCGGCATGCAGGGTCTCGAAGCGCTCGAACCGCCCCTCGGGCGGCAGGAGGCGCGCGCTCTCGACAGGACCCAGCAGCGGGACGAGCATCGACAGCGCATGCGGGCCGATATCCCAGATGCCGGCGCCCGGCGCCTGTCGCCAGCGCGAGTTCAGATAGGGGCTTCCGGCGGCGAAGGTGGCGCCGCGGATCTCGGCCTCGGCCGTGCGCCAGCGCCCGCCGGCATGGCGGTCGATGAAGGTGGCGATCTCGGGAATGAAGCGCCGCGTGAAGAAGACGACGCTTGCGACGCCCGCGGCGTCGGCGGCTTCGAGCATCCTGGCCGCGGCGCGGGCATTCGTGGCGATCGGTTTTTCGAGGAGCACGTGCTTGCCGGCGCGGATGGCGCGCAGCGCGAGGTCTTCCTGGATGTCCGGCGGCACCGCGAAGCTGACGGCTTCGACGGCGGCGAGCATCGCGTCGAACGACGCGAAGGCATCGACGCCGTGGTCGCGGGCCAGGGCCTCGGCCCTGCTCCGGTCACGCCCCCAGATGCCGGCGAGGCGCAGGCCCGGTGTCGCCCGCAGGCCAGGCGCGTGGACGGTGCGCGCCCAATGGGCCGTTCCCACCGTCGCGATCCGGATGTCCATGACGGTCAGTCCGCGTCGAGCCCGTAGATCTCCCGCGCCGCATTCGCGCTGATCTTGCCGTTGGCAATGTCCGCGGCGACCAGCGCGCGGTCGCGTTGACGGGGATCGCCGAAGCCGCCACCGCCCGCGGTCTCGACGGTGACGCGATCGCCTGGCTTGAGGGTCGTGACGAGCTTGGACGGGATCGTCTCCACGCGCCCGTCGGCGCGCCGGATCACCGAGACGGCCACCGCGCCGCCGCCGCCGCCCTGCGCGCCTGCGGCGGCGCAGAAATGGCGCTCGCCGCGATGCGTGAAGGTCGTCTCGGCGTCGAGGACCACGAATTCCTTGACGATGCCGAGACCGCCGCGATGCGCGCCGGGCCCGCCGGAATCGGGACGCAGCGCCATGCGCGTGATGCGCAGCGGCGCTTCTATCTCGAGTGCCTCGGCGGGCAGGTTCATGCAGTTGGTCGCGTCGGTTTCGACCACGTCGGCGCCATCGGCCGCGCGGCTGCCGCCGCTGCCGCCGGCGATCAGCTCGCCGACGACGAAATTGCCGCGCCCGTCGGGCTTGCGACCGCCGAAGGCGAGCGTGAGCAACTCGCCCGCGGAATCCGCCGGCACCTTGTCCGGCATCGCGTCCTTGAAGGCGCCGAGGATGCAGCCTGTGATGCGCTTGATCGTCGCGGTGCGCGACCCCACCGGTGCGGGCTCCTCGGGATTGACCAGCGTGCCCTTGGGCAGGGTCAGGGTGACCGGACGGAAGCAGCCGGCATTGGTCGGGATCGTCGGATCGGTGAGCGCGCGCACCGCGAAATACGCCGCCGCCTGGCTGCCTGATCGGACGACGTTGAACGGTCCCTTGAGTTGCCGGCTGGTGCCGGTGAAGTCGCAATGGAAGGCGCCATCGCGGATCGTCACGGCGACCTCGATCCGGATGCGGCGGTCCAGCTCGATCCCGTCATTGTCGAGGAAGTCGTGATAGCGATAGGTCCCCTGCGGGATCTGGCGCAGCGCGTCGCGGGTCATCGCCTCCGACCGGTCGAGCAGGACCGCGAAGATGTCGTGCAGGCTGTGCGTTCCGTAGGTTCGCGCGACATCGCCGAGACGGCGCGCGCCGATCTGGCAACCGGCGATCTGGGCGTTGAGGTCGCCCATGACCGTGTCCGGGATGCGCACGTTGAGCCGGATCATCGCGACCAGCGTCTCGTTCATGCGACCGGCGTCGCGGAGCTTGAGCGGCGGTATCCGGAGCCCCTCCTGGAAGATCTCCGTCGCATTGGTCGGGACGGAGCCCGGGGTCATGCCGCCGACATCCTGGTGATGCGTCATCGTCGCCGACAGCGCGATCGGCCGGCCGTCATGGAACACCGGCATGACGAGCGCGATATCTGGCAGATGCGTGCCGCCGAGATACGGGTCGTTCATGATGTAGACGTCGCCGTCCGCCATGGTCTCCAGCGGAAATCTGCGCAGCATCGTCTCGACGATCGGGATCAGCGTCGCGAGGTGGATGGGCACGGCGCAGGCCTGGGCCAGAGTCTCGCCCGCGATGGTGAACAGCGCGGCGGAGGCGTCGAGCCCCTCCTTCACGATCGGCGAAAAGGAGCTGCGCAGCAGCGTCGATTCCATCTCGTTCGCGATGCCTTCGAGCTTGTGGCGGACGACCTCGACGGTGATCGGGTCGAGGCGCGTGGCGGCGGTATCGTCGGTCATCGCGGTCAGCCTGCTTGCCATGTGAGGAGAAGATTGCCCGCGGCGTCGACCGTGCCGGTCCATCCGGGCTCGACGAGGGTCGTCGTATCGGCCTGTTCCACGATCGCGGGACCGGAGAAGGCGAAGCCCTCGCCCATCGCGGCC
>CAIOSQ010000372.1 GCA_903860935.1 uncultured Rhodospirillales bacterium
ACCGTGGATCAGGGAGACGTCCGTGGACGTTCCGCCGACATCGAACGTGATGAGGTTGGGAAAGCCCGCGACGCGGCCGATCTCGACCGCGCCGACCACGCCGGCGGCGGGGCCCGACACGCAGGAGCGCACCGGGCAGGCGCGCGCCGTCTCGGGCGACATCAATCCGCCATTCGAATGGACGGTATAGGGTTCGACGGGGATCCCAATTCCACGCACGCGGCTGCGGAAGCGTTCCAGGTAACGCCCCATCTTCGGTCCGACGAACGCGTTCACCACCGTCGTCGACATGCGTTCGAATTCCCGGAACTCGGGAAGGATCTCCGAGGACACGCTGACGAAGGCGCCGGGCATGAGGCGCTCCACCGCGGCGCGCGCGCGCCGCTCATGCTCGGGCTGCCGGTAGCTGTGCAGGAAGCAGATCGCGACCGATTCGATGCCGGCGTCCCGCAGCGCCGCGACGGCGGCCTCGAGCGAGGCGTCATCGAGCGGGGTCAGTGTTTCGCCTTCGGGACCGATACGCTCCTGCACGTCCATGCGATGCTCGCGCGGGACGAGCGGCGGCGGCTTGGCGACGCGGTAGTCGTAGATCGACGGCCGTGCCTGACGACCGAGTTCCAGCACGTCGCGAAAGCCGCGCGTGGTCACGAGGCCGGTGCGCGCGCCTCGCCGCTCGATCACGATGTTCGTCGCGACGGTCGTGCCATGCCCGAGATAGCCGACCCGCGAGGCCTCCAGCCCGAAGGTCGCGAGCATCTGCGCGAGTCCGTTCTCGATCGCCTCGGACGGGTCGGACGGTGTCGATTCGACCTTGAAAAACCGGACCGCGCCGCTGGTCTCGTCCAGCAGCGTGAAATCCGTGAACGTGCCGCCAACGTCAACCCCGATGCGTAGCATATGTGCCCCCGTCAAGAATCCGGTCGAGTTCAAAGGCGCGCCGGCACGCCGAAACCTGTCCCGCCGCGCCGGCGGGCAGAAGAGTTGCGTCGCCGACGGCGCACTCCGGCATGGCGACCGGACAACGGGTGTGAAAATGGCAGCCTGGCGGTGGCGACATGGCGCTGGGCACGTCGCCGCGCAGGATGATCCGCTTGCGCCTGCGCTCCACCACCGGATCCGGAACCGGCGAGGCGCTCAGCAGCGCCCGGGTGTAGGGATGACGCGGCGCATCGTAGAGATCCGCCTTGTCGGCCATCTCGACGATCCGGCCGAGATACATCACCGCAACCCGCGTGGAGATCTGCCGGATCACGCCGAGGCCGTGCGCGATGAAGAGGTACGTCAGTCCCAGACGCTCCTGGAGGTCCTGGAGCAGGTTGATGACCTGCGCCTGGATCGACACGTCCAGTGCGGAGACCGGCTCGTCGCACACGATCAACTCCGGCTCGCAGGCCAGCGCCCGCGCAATCCCGACGCGCTGCCTTTGGCCACCCGACAATTCATGCGGGTAACGTTCGGCATGCGCGCGCCGGAGCCCGACCAGTTCGAGCAGCTCATGGACACGGTCCGCGACGGCGCTACGGCTGTCGCGCAGCCCGTGCAGACGCACCGGTTCGGCGATCGTCTGCGCGATCGTCATGCGGGGGTTCAGGCTGGCATAGGGATCCTGGAACACGAACTGCACAGACCGGCCGCGCGATCCGCCTGCCACCCCGTTGATCCTGATCTCGCCCGAGGTCGGCGGGGTCAGGCCGACGATCGCCCGGCCGACGGTGGTCTTGCCGCAGCCGCTCTCTCCGACGAGCCCCAGTGTCTCGCCGCGGTTGATCGCGAAGCTCACGCCGTCGACCGCGCGCACCGTGCCTGCGATACGCTCGAAGACGAGCCCACGACGCACCGGGAAATGCACGCGCAGGTCGGCGACCTCGAGGACCGGGGGCGCGCTCATGACGGCCTCACCCAGGGGGCTTCGATATCGCGCAGGCAAGCCGCACGATGGCCCGCGGCGACCTCGCGCAGGACCGGGACCGTGCCACGGCATGCGGCTTCGGCGTGGGTGCAGCGTGGGGCGAAGCGGCAGGATCGGGTCTCGCCATACGGTTCGGGCGGTGCGCCGGCGATCGGCGTCAGGCGACGCTGGCCGCGCGCATCGGCGCGCGGGACCGACTGCAGCAAGCCGATCGTGTAGGGCATGCGTGGAGCGCCGAAGATCCGGTCGCTCGGTCCTTCCTCGACGACGCGGCCCGCGTACATCACCGCCACGCGATCGGCCATGCCCGCGACCACGCCCAGGTCGTGGGTGATCACGATCAGAGCCATGCCGAGCTCGTGCTGGAGCGAGCGGATCAGGTCCAGGATCTGGGCCTGGATCGTGACGTCCAGCGCCGTGGTGGGTTCGTCGGCGACAAGCAGCTTGGGCCGGCAGGCGATCGCCATGGCGATCATCACGCGCTGGCGCATGCCTCCGGAGAAATGGTGCGGATAATCTCCCACGCGTGTCGCCGCGGCCGGGATGCCGACCATCTCGAACAATTCGATCGTGCGTCGGCGGGCGGCGGCGCTGTCGAGGCCCAGATGCAGTTCGAGGACCTCGGAGATCTGGCGTCCCACGGTGAGCACCGGATTGAGCGAGGTCATCGGATCCTGGAAGATCATCGCGATCTCGCGCCCGCGGATCGCGCGCATGCGCTCGATCGGCAGCGACAGAAGGTCGGTGCCGGCGAAGGCGATGCGTCCGCCGGCGATGCGGC
Organism: uncultured Rhodospirillales bacterium; assembly: GCA_903860935.1. GTDB lineage: Bacteria > Pseudomonadota > Alphaproteobacteria > CACIAM-22H2 > CACIAM-22H2 > CAIOSQ01. The sequence continues at coordinate 2,691 of CAIOSQ010000372.1, forward strand.
CGGGCGGCGTCGGCACGAGGCGCAGGAGCGACAGCGCGGTCACCGATTTTCCCGATCCCGACTCGCCGACGATGCCGAGCGTCTCGCCCGCCTCGATGCGCAGGCTGACCCCATCGACGGCGCGGACGATGGCGTCGCCGGAGCCGAAATGGACGCGCAGATCCTCGACCTCGAGCAACGCGGTCATGGCGCGAGACCGTGGCGCGCCTCGAAGGCGCGGATGTCGACGCGCTGCCCCGTTTCGGCGCTTTCGATCGCGGCGAAGCACAGGGCCAGCGAGCGTAGATGATCGCGCCCGCCGCAGGGCGGTGCGCCGCCGCCGCGCACCGCGGCGACGAAGGCATCGAGCAGGGCCGCTGAGTCGTCGATGAAGGCGCGCGCCTCCGGCAGGTCGATGGTCGTCAGCGCGGTGTCGCCGGTGCGCGCGGCGGCCAGGTCCGAGAACAATTCGCGCTGGACGATCGCGCCGCCGGCGCAATCGGTGCGCCATTCGAAGCGCAACTCGTTCCAGCCACCGGTCCAGGTGCCGAGATAGACGACCTCCATGCCGCCGTCGAGCGTGAGCAGGCAACTCACATTGGCGTCATGGGCGTACATGCTCCACCCGGGATTCCAGGTCCGGCACGCGACATGCGTGGCTTCGCGGCCATAGCAGAAGCGTATCAGGTCGAGATGGTGGATGCTCTGCTCGAGCATCATCGGATGGCGCATCGTCAACGGGTATTTGTTGAGGCCGGGGCGCATCCCGTCGCGGTTGCGCTGATAGACGAAATTGCCGAATCCCGGTTCGCCATAGGTCTTCGTGGCGACGAGATCGCGCAACGCCATGCTGACCGGCAGATAGCGGAAATTCAGCCCGATCGAGAGCGGAAGGCGTGCCTGCTCCGACATCTCGACGATGCGCAGCGCCTCGTCGAGGCCGGTCGCGACGGGTTTCTCGCAGAGCAGTGGCTTGCCGGCGGCGAAAACCGCACGCGCCTGGGCCAGATGGCCGTCGGGTGGCGTGACCAGGAGGACGGCGTCGCAGGCGACATCCGACAGGGCGCGGCCCAGATCCTCATGTATCGGCACGCCTGGAAACCGTTCGGCGAAGATGGCGCGCGCGTCCGGCGACGGATCGACGGCCGCCGCCAGTTCGATGCCGGGCGCGGCGCCGACGATGCCGGCCCATTGCTTGCCGCGGTTGCCGAGACCGGCGAGGAGGATCCGGAAGGTCATCAGGCCTTCGGGCGCACGAAGATCCGGTCACGCGCGGCCTTGATCCGGTCGATCGCCTCGCGCATGCGCTCCATCGGCTGCAGCAGGCTGAGCCGGATATAGCGGTCGTCGGTATCGCCGAAGAGCGTGCCGGGGAACACGAGCACGCGGGCCTCGTCGAGCAGACGCTCGCAGAAGCGCGGCGCGGACAGTCCGCTGGCTTCGACATTCGTGTAGACGTAGAAGGCGCCGGCAGGATTGCCGCAGGTGAAGCCCAGGTCGCGCAGCGCCGGCAGCATGAAGGCGCGTCGTTCGGCGTAGGCGCGCAGCATCTCCTGGATCGGCTCCTGCGGTCCGGTGAGCGCCGCCAGCGCCGCCCATTGCGACGGGGTGCTGGCATTGATCGACAAGGTGTGACGCGGCTCGATCAATTTGCGGATGAAAGGCGCCGGCGCGGCGATGTAGCCGATGCGCCAGCCCGTCATCGCATAGGTCTTGGAAAAGCCGTTGAGCGTGATCGTGCGGTCCTTCATGCCGGGCAGCGTCGCGATCGACAGATGTTCGCTGCCCTCGAAGATCAACTTGGCGTAGATCTCGTCGCTCAGCACGACGATGTCGTGGCGGCGCGCGATGTCGGCGATCTCGCGAATGCGGTCCGGCGGCGTCACCGCGCCGGTGGGATTGTTCGGCGTGACGAGGACGAGGGCGCGCGTGCGCGGCGTGATGCGTTTTTCGATCTCCGCCGGCATCAGCGCGAAATCGTCGTGCTCGAAGGTCGGCACCGAGACGGGCACGCCGCCGCACATCTCCACGGCGGTGTCGTAGGTGGTGAAGCGCGGGCGCGGCATCAGCACTTCATCGCCGGGATTCACCAGGGCCAGCATGCACAGCATCACCGCTTCCTGCGTGCCTGCCGTGACGATGATCTCGTCCTGGCCGTAGTCCAGGCCGAAATCGCTCGCGAGGTGGTCGGCGATGGCGCTGCGCAGCTGCGGCATGCCGGCGGGCAGCGTGTAGTGATGCTGGTTCTCGTCGATCGCCTTCTTGGCGGCCTCCGCGATGTGGCGCGGCGTATGGAAATCCGGATCTCCGCGGCCCATGGCGATCACGTCGGTCAGCTTGGCGGCGCGTTCGAGCAGGCGCGTGCGGTAGGAGACGTCCTCGTCCTTGATCCGGGCGGCCAGCGCGCGCATCAGCATCGGTTGCGTCGTTTCCATCTTCATCCCCTGGTCGGCTTGAATCCAAGTTCTTCGAGCGCCCTGGCGCCTCCATCGAGCGTCGACAGGTTCATCCCGGCGTAGTTGGGCGAGAACACGACGCCCTGGCCGCCGGCCCTGTAGGTCGCGAGCACGCTGCGCCGCACGATGTCGGGCGTGCAGACCGCCTGGTCGGCGCGCGTGCGCGGGGCATCGACGCCGATCCCCATGTAGACGGGAACCTTGCCTTCCACGCCGCGCACGGCATCGGCGCATTGGCCGTGGACATAGCTGTCCGGATCCATGCCCGTCTGGACGACGCGGTCGATTGGTGCTTCGTCGAGGCCGAGGATCCGCGCGATCGCGGGCACGAACTCCGTGGCCGCGATGTCGCTCAGGACGCTGCGCGCGAAGAACTGCATCTCGTTGGCGAAGATGCCGCCGGCCTGATGTTGATAGGTGATCGGCTTCACCCAGTCGCAATAGGCGGTCTGTTCGGCCCAGGACCATTGCGCCTTGCGGACGGGGTTGAAGTGGTTGCGGTTCCAGACGTTCAGTCCGAAGGACAGGTCGCCCGGCGCGGCCTTGACGACCGCATGGAGTTCGCGATCCAGATCCTTGCTGCGCTCCAGCCAGAACCGCTCCCAGATCAGGATCTCGGGATGGCGCAGAAGGACGCGCAGGAACTCGACGAAGCTGCCGTCGACGAAGCGCGTTCCGGCGCGCGCCGCCGCGAAGAAGCGCCACACCTCGGCGAATGCGCCGCGTATGGCGGCCACGTCGATGCCACGCGCGCGCGCCTGATCGGTGCAATGGACGCAGAAGCAGCCGGGCTTCTGGCCCTGCATCATGCGGTCGAGCGGCGAATTGCGCTCGTTGCACCACATGATCCCGTCGATGTCGTACTCGTTGGCATGCTCCGCGATCAGGCCGTGCCACCATTCCCGGTAATCGGGATTGTTGGTGCAGGGCTCTTCGGTGCGCTGGCCGTCGATGTCGACCTCCATGCACGATTTGAGGCCCTCGACCTCGACATCGGCGGTGGCGCCATGGCCGGCGTATTTGAACAGCGGCTCCATGAATTCCGGCATGATCCGCATGCCGCGCGCGCGGGCCGCCGGGATCACCATGTCCAGGACGTCGCGGTCGCCGAGTTCGGGATCCGGCGAGCGGAAGCCCCGGATGGCCGTGCGCGTGTAATAGGAGTCGCGCACGCGGATATAGGCGCCGCCCTTCATCGCATAGGGCGCGGCGACGCCGTGGTCGGGGAAGCCCTCGAGCGCATGGGATATGCGGCGGCCGACCTTGAGGCCCAGCCAGGAGATCGTGCCGACCATCAGCACGTTGATGCCGATGCGCTGCTGCAACGTGTCGAGGACGGCGTCCACGCCCTCGTCGATGAAGCTGATCGGGCTGATCTGGATGCCCGCGAAGGTGCTCTGGCCGCTCGCGCTCACGCTCACATCCTCATCTTCGGATCGAAGGCCGACCGCATCCCGTCGCCGAGCAGGTTGCTCGCGACCACCACGCTCAGGATCGCGAGGCCGGGGAAGGTCGAGATCCACCAGGCGCGCTGGAGGACCTCGCGTCCCTCCGCCGACATCAGGCCCCATTCGGGGATCGGCGGCTGGGCGCCCAGGCCGAGGAAGCTGAGCCCTGAGCCGACCAGGATCGCGTTGCCGATCTGCAGCGTCGACAGGACGAGCACCGGCGCATAGGCGTTGGTCAGGACGTGGCGCCACATCACGCGCAGCGACGGGGCGCCGATCACGCGCGCCGCCTCGACATAGGGCAACTGCTTGATGGCGAGCACGCTGCCGCGCACCAGCCGCGCATATTGCGGCACGCTCGCCACCCCGACGGCGATCATCACGTTCTGGATGCTCGGGCCGAGCGCCGCGATGACGACCAGGGCCAGCAGGATGCTGGGGAAGGCCAGCAAGGCGTCGACGAAGCGCGAGACCAGCGTGTCGATCAGCCCGGCGTAATAGCCGGCGACGAGACCGAGCGCGATGCCCGGCAAGGCGCCGAGTGCCACGCTGATCAGGCCGAGTTGCAGCGAGATGCGCGATCCGAACAGGACGCGGCTGAACAGGTCACGGCCGAGGAGGTCGGTGCCGAACCAGTGCGCGGCCGTCGGTGGGCGCCGCGCGAGCGCCACGGTTTCGGTCGGATCGTAAGGGGCGAGCAGCGGCGCGGCGATCGCCACGAAGATCCAGGCCCCGAGCAGGATCGCCCCGGCGACCGCGCTACGGCTGCGGAGAAAGCGGGTCAGCACCGACGGCGCGCGACGCACCGGCTCGGCTCCGGCCTCCAGTCCTGCGCTGCGGGACGTCTCCATGGCCTCAGCGCCCGTAGCGGATGCGCGGATCGAGCCACGCATAGGCGATGTCGACCACGAGATTGACGGCCAGATAGACGAAGGCCAGGAAGATCACGCAGCCCTGGACCAGCGGATAATCCTTGGCGAGGATCGCGTTGACCACGAGCCGGCCGACGCCCGGACGGCTGAACACCGTCTCGGTGACGACCGCGCCCGCGAGCATGCCGCCGAATTGCAGTCCGATCATGGTGATGACCGGGATCATCGCGTTCTTGAGCCCGTGACGCCACAGCACGGTCGCGGCGGACAGGCCCTTGGCATGGCCGGTGCGGATGTAATCCTCCCGCAGGACCTCGATCATGCTCGAGCGCACGAGCCGCGCGATCAATCCGGCGGCCACCAGCCCGATCGTGGTGGAGGGCAGGACCAGTGAACGCCAGTCATCGGCGCCCGCGGGCGGGAACCAGCCCAGGTTGAAAGAAAAGAATAGGATCAGCAGCAACCCGAGCCAGTACACCGGCATCGAGGCGCCGACATAGGACAGCGCCATCGTGAACGCGTCGGCGGCCGAGTTCTGGCGCATCGCGGCGATCATGCCCAGCGGCACGCCGACAGCGACGGAGATCGCGAGACCGCAGAGGCTCAGCGCGAGGGTCGAGCCGAACCGGTCCGCGATGAGTTCGGAGACCGGCAGACGGAAGCGCACCGAACTGCCGAGATCGCCGATCGCCGCATTCGCCAGGAAGCGCATATACTGGACGAGAAGCGGATCATCGAGCCCCATCTCGCGTTTCAGTTCGGCGAGCCGCTCGGGCGTGATCGCGCCGCCCTCGGCGCCGGCGAGCATCAGCTCCGCCGGATCGCCGGGCAGCATGTGCATCACCACGAAGATGATCGTGGAGATGAGCCACAGCACCGGGACGAGCTGCAGGATCCTGCCGAGGATGTATCGGGTCATGGAGGCGGACGACGCCGGCACGGACGCTCCGTGCCGGCGCTCCCGACGTGTCGGGTTATGTCAGCGTCGCCTGTCGTTTCAACGCTCGAGCCACGCGTTGTTCAGGAAGAACCAGTTGCCCTCGGCGCCGACCTGCAGGCCCTTGACCTTGGGCGTCATCGCGAAGAATACCGGATCGCTCAGCGTCGGCAGCATGAGCGCGTTCTCCATGATGATCTTCTGCGCTTCCTTGGCGACCTCGCAGCGCGCCTTGGGATCGGGGATCGACCGCAGCTTGTCGACCGTCGCGTCGAGCGTGTCGTTCTTGAAGCCGGTCCAGGCCCAGCCGCCCGGCTGATCCCATTTCGAGTTCCAGATCTGGTCGAGGATCAGGGGATCGGGCGACCGTTGGCGTTCGAACATCAGGTCGAAGTCGCGGCGCCGCACGCGGTCGAGCTGGACCGGGCCCGGGACCTGCTCGACGACGAGGTCGATGCCGACACGGCGGAGTTGGGACTGAAGCGCTTCGCCGAGTTCCTTGTGGTGCAGCGTGGCGTAGCGGACCTTGAGCGGGGTGCCGTCGGCGACGCCCGCGACGCCGCGCGCGACGCGGATCTGGCCCTGACCGGCCGCCGGGGCCTTCCATCCGGCCTCTTCGAGCAGCGCGCGCGCCTTGTTCAGGTCGTTCGGATAGACCTTGGGATTGCCTTCCCAGAAGCAGGGATGGTTGTTGTTGAGCGGTCCTTCGGAGGGCGCATAGACGCCGTCATAGAGCAACTCGTTCGCGGCCTTCATATCGGCCGCGTGCAGGATCGCGCGGCGCACGCGGATGTCGGACAGCGGCGGGATCCGGATGTTCATCACGTGCTGGAGGCCGGTACCCGACTGGTCCTTGGCGACGAACTGGAAGTTCGGCTTGCCCTTGTACTCGTCGACGAAGCGCGCCGGCAGGCCGAAGGTCACCTGGGCGTTGCCGGTCTTCACGACGCTGCCAAGCACGGCGGCCTCGCCGATGAAGCGGATGGTCACCTGATCGAGATAGGCCGGTCCCTGATGCGTCTGGATGGAGTTCCAGCCACCGTAATCGGCCCAGCGCTTGAACACGATCCGGTCGTTCTGCACCCATTCGGCGAACAGGAACGGCCCGGCGCCGACGAGGTTGCGGCCGAAATTGGCCAGGCCGTGCTTCTCGGCCGCTGTGGGCGACCAGATCGGCATGCGGCGCACGCCGTCCAGCAGCGTGACCCAGGGCGTGTCATAGACCAGCTTGACCGTCAACGCGTCGACGACCTCGACCGACTTGATCGGACCGACATCGCTCCTCATCTGCGCCGATGCGGTCTTCGGGTCGAGGACGCGATCGAAATTGTACTTCACGGCCGCCGCGTCGAAGGCGGTGCCGTCCTGGAACTTGACGCCGCTGCGCAGCTTGAAGACCCATTCGCGGCCATCCGGCGTCGACGTCCAGGAGGTCGCGAGCGCCGGCTTGTAGGTGCCGTCGGGCGCCAGGATCACCAGCGGATCGGCGACCAGCGAATTGAACATCCAGGTCGACTGGTACGGATCGATATGGCCGTCGAGCGATGCCGGTTCCTGGATCGCCGGCCAGGCGATCACCAGCGTTCCGCCCTGCGTCTGCGCGGACGCAACGCCCGCCGCCATCCACATCGCCGCACCGGCCAGAAGCCCGGCACCGAATTTCGTCATGCGCGTCATTGCAATCTATCTCCCCGTTCAGCGCCGCATCGTCGGATCAGACCATGCGGCGTCCCCGACAGATCTTTGGCATGGTATACCACGTTTGGGAACCTGAAATTGGTGCGCCTACGTGATGGGCGGGCCCCGCCAATAGCCATAATTTCCTATGGGTTATCCGTGGTCCGAAGGAACGGGGCAGGTCAGTTAGCCGAGCGACCGGGTCCCGCCACTGTCAATGCGCAGCGCTCCGCTCGTTAGCGGATCATCGCGGCAAGGCTTTCGATGGCCGCCCGATCGAAGCCAGGACGGACCAACTCGGCAGCGGCAAATTCGATCCAGAGTTCTATTTCGCCTCACCCGTCTGGGCGACGCTGGGCCTGCCGCGGCGAAATAGAGCTCTGGATCGGATTTCCCGCGAACGGGGGGGTATCTCGGATCGTATCGGATCCACTCGACTGGCGCGCCCGGCGAGACTCGAACTCACGACCTTCAGCTCCGGAGGCTGACGCTCTATCCAACTGAGCTACGGGCGCGCATGGCAGTCGGAAGGGGCGGGAACCTAACGGATCCGGAGCCGACGATCCAGTGGCGTTTTCCCTCACCCCTCCCCGAAGAACCGCTTGCCGTTGCGGCGCTCGAGCATGCGGGAGACGGCGGTGAATTCGGCCTTGGCGAGGCCGGCGGCGACGGCGTCGCGATAGGCTTCGGCGGCGGCGGCGAAGAGGGGCAGGTCAAGGCCGGCGGCTGCGGTCTCGCGGCGCAGCGCCTCGGTGTCCTTGGCGCCGATATAGAGGCGGCCCCAGCCCTCGTCGCGCCCGGCGGCGACGCCGGCGGCGTGGAGGTCGAAATATTTCGACCAGCCGATGCCGCCACCATTGCGCACGACGTCGATCAGGGCCTCGGCCGCGATGCCCTGCTCATGCGCCAGCGCCAGCGCCTCGGCGGTCGCCAGCGCATAGACGTAACCCAGCCCGTTCTGCAGCAGCTTGATCGTGTTGGCGGTGCCGTTGTCGCCGACATGGCGCCAGGCGCGGCCCATCTTCGCGAGCAGCGGCGTGACGCGCGGCAGCGCCGTGGCGTCGCCGGAGACGACGAAATAGAGCTGCGCCGCCGCGGATTCCGGCGGCCGTCCGACCAGCAGCGTCTCGAGATGGGTGGCGCCGCCTGCGCGCATCGCCGCGGCGAGGTCGCGCGCCATCGCCGAATCGATGGTCGAGCATTCCGCCGTCACCAGCCCCGGCCGCGCCGCGCCGATCAGCCCCTGCGGCCCGCGATAGACCGCCTCGACCGCCTCGACCGACGGCAGGCAGGTGAAGACGACGTCGCAGCGTTTCGCCATCTCGGCGGGCGTCTCGACAAGGACGAGCCCTTGAACCGCTGCCGCGCGCGCCAGCGCCGCGGGATCGCTGTCGCAGCCATGCGCCGCGATCCCCGCCTTGGCCAGATTGGCCGCCATCGGCAGGCCCATGGCGCCGAGGCCGATCACCCCGGCGCGCAGCTGCGTCGTGTCGCTGGTCATGCCATCCCCACCTGCGGGCGCGGCGGACAGGCATCGTCCGGGCGGCTCGCGATCATGTCCGAAAGCTCGCGCCTGACCCCGGCATAGGCCGGATCGTCGAAGCGGTTCTCCATCTCGCCGGGATCCTCGACGAGATCGTAGAGCTCGCCGGCCCCGGTGTTGAGTTCCAGCGTCAGCTTGTGCCGCTTCGTGCGCACGGTCCGCAGCGCCAGATCGACGCCGCAGCGCGAGGCGCGCAGCTCCCATTCCGAGCGCGCGAAGTCGCGGGTCTCGCCATCGCCCTCCACGAGCGTGCGCAGGCTGCGCGCATGCACAGGCCGGGGCAGTTCGGTGCCCGCGTAGTCGCAGAACGTCGCCGGCAGGTCGAGGGTCGAGACCGGATCGGCGACGACCTTGCCGGCGGGCACGCCCGGCCCCTCGAAGAGCATGCCGACGCGCAGCAGCCCCTCATAGGCCATCGGTCCCTTGAGCAGCAGACCATGGTCGCCGAGCCAGTCGCCGTGATCGGTCGAATAGACGATCAGCGTGTTGTCCGCGAGGCCGAGATCGCGCAGCGCCAGGCGCAGCCGCCCGACCTGATGATCGATCTGCGAGATCATGCCGTAGTAATTCGCGATCAGCGTGCGCAGCTGCGCTTCCGACTGGTGCGGCGTGCGCGAGGATTTCTCGCGGAAACGGCGCAGCCGCTCGTCGGCCATCTTCGGCTTGCCCTCGAGGCTCGCGCGGTGCCACCACGGTCGGCGGTCGAGGTCGAGCTCGCGATGCGCGGGAATGTCGACCGCGTCGGGATGGTGCATGTAGCACCAGGGCTCGGGCGCATCGAAGGGGTGGTGCGGGTCGGGGAAGGACGCCCAGACGCAGAACGGCCCCTCGCGATTGGCGCGCAGGAAATCGATCGTGCGGTCGGCGATCCAGGTCGAGTTGTGCCAGGCGACGGGCAGCGCCGAGTTCCATGTCTCGTGCGCGTCGCTGAAGGGTGCCAGCTTCGTCTGGTAGAGCCGCGTGCGCGCCTCGCCCTGGCCGTCGGCATGGTACCAGCGCTCGTAATGCTGGCCGCGCGGCGGTGCCATCGGCGGCCACATGTTGTGGCCCTCCAGCATCATTTCGACATGGTCGAAGCCGCAATAGGGACCGAACCAGTCGGGGCCGTAATTCGCGCTGCTCTCCCGGCATTCGGGCGTACCGGTCGGCGCGAAGGTATGCGAGGTGTTGAAATGCGCCTTGCCGATCGCGGCGGTGGCATAGCCGCCGCGCGTCAGCGTGCGCGCGAAGCCCTGCTCCGCGAAGCTCTCCGGCAGGTCGATGCCGTTGTCGGACACGCCATGCGTGAGCGGCAGCAACCCGGTCAGGATCGAGCAGCGCGAGGGCTGGCAGACGAGATTGGGCGTGATCGCCGCCGAGAAGCGCGTACCTGCGCGCGCCATCTCATCGAGATGGGGCGTCTTCACGCGCCGCCCCTCGAAGCCATAGCAGTCGCCGCGCTGCTGGTCCGAGGTGATGAAGAGGATGTTTGGTCTGCTGGTCATGGTCCGCCCGCCTGCAATCGCTCGAAAAGGCCGGCGCCGGGGCTTCCGGACTGGAAGACCCGGCGCCGTACCCCGTGCTCAGGTCCGCTGCGCGCGCCGCAATTCCTGGTCGGCGCGGTTGGCGGCCTTGGCGATCGCGTCTTTCGGCGCCTCGCCGCCAAGCGTCACCGCCTGGATCATCTCGGAGGCGATCTGCAGCACCGCCGGCACTCCGACCACGCCAGGGAACGGCTTGGCGAAGGGGATCGTGTCGATGAAGGCCTGACCCAGCGGGTTCTTGGCCAGGAAGCCCTTGAAGATCGGGCTGTCGATCGCGGCCTGGGAATTCGGGATCGCGCCGCTCTCGCCGGCCCAGCGCGCGCTGATGTCGGGCTGCACCCACCATTGGCAGAATTTCGCTGCCGCTTCCTTGTTCTTGCTGGCGTTGGAGACGGTCCAGTAATTGCCGGCGAAATGCGCGCCGCGGCCGACCCGCCGGGGCGGCGGCGCAGTCATGCTCGGGACCTTCGAGGCCAGGATGCCGGCCGTCCATACCGGATAGAGCAGCACCGAGCCGACCTTGCGCGTCGCCCATTCCGACCAGGCCTGCACGTCGGAGTACATCTTGCGCGGCGCGATGCGGTGCTTGTTGACGATGTCGGCCATGAAGGTCAGCGCGTCGAGGCCGGCGTCGGAATTGAAGGCGGTCGCCTTGCCGTCCGCGCTCAGCAGTTGGCCGCCGGCCGCGATCAGGAAGGCATAGTAGTTCTGTGCGGTCGTGATGCCGGCCTGGTTGCCGAGCATCAGCCCCCATTGCCCGTCCTGCGCGTTGGTGACGCGCCGCCCCATCTCGATCAGGTCGTCCCAGGTCTCCGGCGCCTTCTTCGGATCGAGGCCGGCCTTCTCCATGAGTTCCGTGTTGTAGCACATGGCGCCGAGCCCGGCGTTCACGGGCACGCCGAAGCGCTGGCCATCGAACACCGTGATGGGATCGAAATTCGGCAGCGAGGTCGGATGCAGCTTCACCAGCGCATCGAGCGGCGCCAGCACCTTGTTCTTCGCCATGTCGGGCGGGACATAACCCGGCGCATGAAAGATGTCGGGCGGCGCACCGGCGGCGACCGCGGCAAGATATTTCGGCGTGATTTCCTGCGGGCCGATCGATTGCGCCTTCACCTCGACATCCGGGTTCGCCTGATTG
>CAIOSQ010000373.1 GCA_903860935.1 uncultured Rhodospirillales bacterium
CACCCGCTTCGCGGGTGTGCGACTTATGTGCGGCCGCTGACCGCGCGCGGCGAGCGCCGGTCCTGACGGCCATTCGGGTGTCCTTTCGTGACGCCCAGAACCCGACGACCACCGCGCCCATCGACCGAAGCTGCGCGGTCGCCCACGAGGCGGCCGGCTCGTGATCACAGGAACGACGCCATGTCCAATCCCAGCATGCCCATCCACAAATATCGTCCGTTCGCGCCGATCGATCTGCCCGATCGCCGCTGGCCCGGGCGCGTCATCGACACGGCGCCGATCTGGTGCTCGGTCGATCTGCGCGACGGCAACCAGGCGCTCATCGAGCCGATGGGCCCGGAGCGCAAGCGGCGCATGTTCGAATTGCTGGTCAAGCTGGGCTTCAAGGAGATCGAGGTGGGCTTTCCAGCAGCCTCGCAGACCGATTTCGATTTCTGCCGTCAATTGATCGACGAGGGGATGATCCCCGACGACGTCACGATCCAGGTCCTGGTCCAGTGCCGCGAGGAACTGATCCGCCGCACCTTCGATGCCATCCGCGGATCGAAGAAGGCAATCGTGCACATCTACAACTCGACCTCGACCCTGCAGCGCCGGGTCGTGTTCGGGCTGGATCGGCCCGGCATCGTCGACATCGCGGTCAAGGGCACGCGTCTCGTCAAGGATCTGGTTGCGACCCTGCCGGGCACCCAGGTCAGCCTCGAATACTCGCCGGAGAGCTTCACGGGCACCGAACTCGACTTCGCGAAGGACATCTGCGAGGCCGTGATGGATGTCTGGCAGCCGACCCCCACCAACCGCATCATCCTCAACCTGCCCTCGACGGTCGAGATGGCGACGCCGAACGTATATGCGGACCAGATCGAGTGGATGAGCCGCAAGCTCACGCGTCGCGACAGCATCGTGCTGAGCGTGCATCCGCATAATGACCGCGGCACCGGCGTGGCCGCCGCGGAACTTGCCGTCATGGCGGGCGCGGATCGCGTCGAGGGTACCCTTTTCGGTAATGGCGAGCGCACGGGCAATGTCGACATCGTGACCCTGGGGCTCAACCTCTTCAGCCAGGGCATCGATCCGCGCCTGGACATGCGCGACGTGCGCGAGATGGTCCGCACGGTCGAGTACTGCAACCAGTTGCCGGTGCATCCGCGCCATCCCTATGGCGGCGAGTTGGTGTTCACCGCCTTTTCGGGCTCGCATCAGGACGCGATCAAGAAGGGCTTTGCCGCCCTCGAGAAGGCGAATTCCGAGATTTGGGAAGTGCCGTACCTCCCGATCGACCCGAAGGACATTGGCCGCGACTACGAGGCGGTGATCCGCGTCAACAGCCAGTCGGGCAAGGGCGGCGTCGCGTATCTGCTCGAGGCCGAGCACGGGATCGAACTGCCGCGCCGGATGCAGATCGAGTTTGCGGGTGTGATCCAGCGCATCGCCGACGAGACCGGCAAGGAGATCACCGCCGACACCATCTGGCGTGAATTCCAGCGCGAATACCTCGCGGCCGGCAAACTCGATTTCATCGAACATGTCACGCTGCCGCAGCGTCAGGGCACGAGCGTGGAGCGCCGGCTCGAGGCGACCTTGCGCGTGGACGGCGCGGATACGGTGATCGCCGGTCAGGGCAACGGCCCGATCGCCGCTTATGTCGATGCGCTCGAGAAGGCGCTCGGCCTGCGGATCGAGATCGTCGACTATCGCGAGCATGCGCTGTCCAAAGGCTCCGACGCGAAGGCGATCGCCTATGTCGAGGCGAATGTCGATGGGCGCACGATTTTCGGATGCGGTCTCGACCCGAATATCGTCACCGCAAGCCTTCGCGCCGTGACCAGCGTCGCCAATCGCTGCCTGCGCCGCGCCGGTTGACGCGCTGGCCCGTGCGACCTCCGGCACCGCGCAAGCTCTTCGTCTTCGGCCTCGGGTATTCCGCGCTGATCTTCGCGCGGCGTGCCCGGGCCAAGGGCTGGCGCGTGGCCGGGACGACGCGCTCGACGGACAAGGCACGCGCCCTGACCGAAGTCCATGGGTTCGAGATGCATCTCTTCGGCCGCGATCAGCCTCTCGCGGCGCCTGCCGCGGCCCTGGCCGGAACCACGCATCTGCTGTCCTCGGTGCCGCCGGATCGTGATGGCGATGCAGTGCTCGACCGTCATGCGGCCGATATCGCGGCGGCCGCGGGTCATCTGCGCTGGGCGGGTTATCTGTCCACGACCGGCGTCTATGGAGACCGCGACGGCGACTGGGTCGACGAAGGCGCGGGGTTGCATCCGAGCGGCCCGCGCGGCGCGGCGCGCGTCGCGGCGGAACGCGGTTGGCTCGACCTCGTGCGGGTCGGGGTCCCGGTGCATCTGTTCCGCCTTGCCGGCATCTACGGTCCCGGCCGCTCTGCCTTCGATACGCTGCGCGCCGGAAGCGCGCGCCGGATCGTCAAGCCGCGGCAGGTGTTCAGCCGTATCCATGTCGAAGACATCGCACGTGTGCTCGAGGCGTCGATCGCGCGCCCCGATCCCGGCGCCGCATATAATGTCTGCGACGACGAGCCCGCGCCGCCGCAGGATGTCACGGCTTTCGCCGCCGGCCTGCTCGGGGTCGACCCGCCTCCGGAGATAGCTTACGAGCAGGCGGCCGCGTCGATGAGCGAGATGGCGCGCAGCTTCTACCGCGACAACAAGCGGGTCTCGAACCTCAGGATCCGCGACGTGCTGGGCGTGCGCCTCGCGTATCCCGACTACCGCGCCGGATTGCGCGCGATCCTGGCCGGCGAACGCGCCGATTGATCAGCCGAGCAGTTCGTCGAGGGTATGCGCCAGAAGGTCGAGATCGGCCGGCCGCGACAGACGATGGTCGCCATCCTTGATGAACAGGCAGCGGACATCCTCGCTTGCGAGACGCTCGGCCAGGAGCAGGCTGCGCTGCCAGGGAACGTCCGGGTCGCGCTGGCCGTGCAGGAGACGCACCGGACCGGCGAAGGGGATCGGTGCGCGCAGCCGCAGCCGCGTCCTGCCGTCCTCGATCAGGGCGCGTGTGATCGGAAATGACGCGCCGTCATAGTCGGAGGTCTCTTCGACCCGGCCCTGCGTCTCGAGAACCAGCCGAGCCGGCTCGTCCATGGCGCCCCAGATGAGATCCTCGGTGAAGTCTGGCGCGGGCGCGATGCCGATCAGGGCCCGGACGCGCCCGGTGCGCGCCAAAGCGGCCTCCAGCATGATCCATCCGCCCATGCTCGACCCCACAAGGATCAACGCGCCGGTCGTCAGAGCGTCGATCGCCGCGATCGCGTCGTCCGCCCACAGCCCGACGGTCCCATCTTCGAAGGCGCCGTCGCTCTCGCCGTGGCCCTGATAGTCCAGACGCAGGAACGCCTGGCCGCGAGCCGCGCAATACGCGTCCAGCGCGCCCGCCTTGCTGCCGCTCATGTCGGAACGGAACCCGCCGAGGAAGACGATGGTCGGCCCCTTGCCGGGGCGCCGACGATAGGCGATAGAGACGCCGCTTGCACGCGGGAGGCGGCCTGTCTCTTCGGGAGCTTGCGTCATGGATCCTCGGCGGGCTGGGATGGCGGAATTTCCGATGCAGGATAGCACGGTGCCGGGAACCGCCCCAGCCGAAGCCCGGTTTCTGGCGGCGCGCGGGCCGACAATCCTTCAGGTCCTGCCAGCGCTGCAGACCGGTGGTGTCGAGCGCGGCACCTGCGACATGGCAGCCGCCTTGATGGAGGCGGGGTGGCGCGCGATGGTGGCGTCTGCCGGCGGGCCGATGGTGCGCGAGATCGAACGCGCAGGCGCGGTGCATGTCGTCCTGCCCCTGGATACGAAGAACCCCGTCCGGATCTGGCGTAACGCCGCCCGGCTCGCTGACCTCGTTCGCGCCTGGAAGGTCGATCTCATCCATGCGCGCAGCCGCGCGCCTGCCTGGAGCGCGTTTCTCGCCAGCCAGCGCACCGGCGTGCCGCTGGTGACGACGTTCCACGGCACCTACAACAACCAGAACGATTTGAAGCGGCGCTACAATTCCATCATGACCCGCGGGGTCCGGGTGATCGCGATCTCGGATTTCATCGCCGAGCATGTCCGGCGCGAGCATGGCTGTCCCGACGATCGTATCAGGATCATCCCGCGCGGCGTCGATATCCGCAGCTTCGATCCGGAGGCCGTCCAGCACGACAGGATCATCAAGCTCGCTCGGGAATGGCGGATCGCCGATGGTCTACCGGTCGTGATGCTGCCCGGGCGGCTGACGCGCTGGAAGGGACAGGGGGTCCTGATCGACGCCATGGCGCGGCTGGGTCGCCGCGACGTGCAGGCAGTGCTGGTCGGCGCGGATCAGGGGCGTACCGCCTATCGTGCCGAACTCGAGGCGCTGATCGCGCGCTACGGCCTCGAGGGCACGGTCAGGATCGTCGATCACTGCAACGACATGCCCGCGGCCTACATGCTTGCCGACGTCGTCGTCTCCGCATCGACCGATCCCGAGGCTTTCGGCCGCGTCGTTGCCGAGGCGGGCGCCATGGGGCGCCCGGTCATCGTCAGCGGACACGGTGGTGCGCGCGAGATCGTGCGCGAGGGCGAGACCGGATGGCTTACGCCGCCGGCCGATTCGAGCGCGCTGGCGGAGGCCTTGGTGCGTGCCCTTGACTTGCCCATCGAGGCCCGTCGCGCGCTTGCCGCGACGGCGATCACCCATGTGCGGGCGCGCTACACGAAGGCCGAGATGTGCGCGGCCACGCTCGACGTCTATGCCGAGATCCTAGGCGCCTCCGGCGCCTCGCCGCGCAGCGCATGACCAGGCCGACTGCGATCCTGGTGATCAAGCTGGGGGCGCTCGGCGACGTGGCGCAGGCCTTCGGTGCATTCGCGGCCATTCGCGCCCACCATGCCGGCTGCCATATCGTGCTCCTGACGACGCCGCCTTTCGCGGGTGCGCTCGGGGCCAGTCCTTGGTTCGACGAGGTCTGGAGCGAGGCCCGCGCGCCGGTCTGGCATTTCGGCGCCTGGCTGGCGCTGCGACGGCGGATCCGCGCCGCCGGTTTCGCGCGCGTCTACGATCTACAGACCAGCACCCGCAGCGACCGTATTTTCCGTGTCCTCGGCCCTGGCGCGCGCCCCGAATGGGTCGGGCGGGTCGCCGGGGCGTCGCATCGTCATGCCGACCCGCGGCGCGACGTCATGCACACGCATGAACGCCTTGCCGGTCAATTGGCGGTCGCGGGGGTCGCAACCACCGACAGCCCCGATCTCTCCTGGATGCGCGCGGACATCTCCCGCTTCGGGTTGCCGCACCCTGTGGCGCTGCTCGTGCCGGGCGCGTCGCCGCACCGGCCGGAGAAGCGCTGGCCCGTCGCGCATTTCGCCGCGCTCGCGGCCAAGCTCGCCGCGCGCGGAATCGCCAGCGCCGTGCTGGGCGCGGGCGCCGACGCACCGCTCGCGGCCGACATCCGCGCGGCGGCGCCTCGTACGGCCGATCTATGCGGGCGTACTGCGCTCGAGGATCTCGTGCCCCTGGGGCGCGCATGCGTGGTGGCGATCGGCAATGACACCGGTCCCATGCATTGGATCGCCGCGGCGGGAGCGCCCGTGCTGACGCTGTTTTCGGCGGCGAGCGATCCCTCCCTCTGCGCCCCGCGTGGTCCGCGCGTGCGCGTCCTGCGGCGCGCGGATCTCTCGGTACTCGGCGTCGACGAGGTGGCAGCGGCGGCGTTCGACCTCGCCGCCGGCGCCGCGCGAACCGGCTGAGACGGGGTCAGCCGCGCGGAGGGTGTTCGAGCGTGGCCTTGAAGAAGGCGAGCAGCATGCACGCGCAGGCCATGGTCGCCAGGAAAAGCCCCCATCGGCCTTCCCGCCAACCACCGCGCCGGGTGTAGCTCTTGAACGCGCGCGTCAGCCCCTTGCGCAGGGCGCGCGGAAAGCCGAAGCGAAGTCCCTTGTCACGCCAGTCATGCGCGAGCGCCGTGCTGTAGCGATCGATCCGTGCCACGAAATCGGCGATGTCGGAATCGACGAGATGGTCGATCCGGTGGCCCGGCGGCAATTCGTCGCCGAGCCGTGTCTGGGTCCCAGACAGGTGGATTTCCGGATGGACGCTGCCGGAGCCCCAGCGCTTGGTGCCGCGAGAGAACATGGTGTTGCGCCGGGAATTCCCGATCGGATGGACCCAGCCGTGAACGATGCGGCGGGGGCCGATCAGGTTGTCGATGGGCATAAGTACATGGCCGGGCGGCAGGGTCGCGAGCCGGGCGCGGATCAGCCGCGCGAGGTCGGGATGGACACGCTCGTCGGCATCGATCTCGAGGATCCAGCGGCCCCGGCACGTGGCGATGCCCGTGTTGCGGCGGTCGCCTTCGAGCGGCCAGGCTCCTTCCAGGATGCGTGCGCCGAAACGCTCGGCCACCGCGCGGCTGCCATCGCTGCACCGGTCCAGCAGCACGACGATTTCGTCGGCGAAGCGCAGGCGCTCCAGGCAGTCCGGCAGGTTGGCCTCTTCGTCATGGGCCACGACGAGCGCGGTGAGTTCGACCTCGGCGGCTTGCGGGATGACGGCGCTGGGATCGCTGATCGACATGGATCCTGCTTATACCATCGACCGGAGCGGGAAAACCCGATCGTCCCGGCTTATGCTGTGGCGAGGTCACTGGGAGGTCGCGAATGGGCAGGCTCGGGAATCGGGTGGCGCTGGTCTTCGGCGCGGGGTCGGTGGGGCCGGGATGGGGGAACGGCAAGGCCAGCGCCGTCGCCTATGCGCGGGCGGGGGCGCGCGTTGTCTGCGTCGACATCGCCTTGGCCGCCGCGGAGGAGACCGCGGCGATCGTCGTGGAAGAGGGCGGCACGGCGATCGCCCTCGCATGCGACGTGACGCGCGAGGACGAGGTGGCGGCCGCGGTGGCGGCGACGCTCGCGCATTTCGGCCGCATCGATATTCTTCACAACAATGTCGGGCGGGTCAGGATGGGCGGTCCGCCGGATGTCGACCTCGAGGACTGGCGTCGCGAACTCGATGTCAACGTCACCGGGATGTTTCTTGCGTGCCGCCATGCGATCCCGCCGATGCTGGCGGCGGGCAGGGGCGTGATCACGAACATCTCCTCTATCGCGGCGATCCGCTATCTCGGCCATCCCTATGTCAGCTACAGCGCGTCCAAGGGGGCGGTGAACCAGCTGACCGTCGCGGTGGCGCTGCAATACGCGGCGCGTGGATTGCGGTGCAACGCGATCCTGCCCGGGCTTATGGAAACGCCGATGATCTTCCAGCAGATCTCGAGCCAGTTCGCGACGCCCGAGGACATGGTGCGGGCTCGCAATGCCGCCTGTCCGACCGGACGCATGGGGACGGCTTGGGATGTCGCCAACGCGGCCGTTTTCCTGGCGAGCGACGAGGCGTCCTACATCAACGCGGTCTGCCTCCCGGTCGATGGCGGGCTCACCGCGCGGGCCGTGTGACCGCCAGGCCCCCACGCTTGCGCCCCGGCTTCCGGCCCGAGCGGCCGGCTTGATGGCCGGCATCGGCCCCCGTATGTTCCGCGCCGTTCCAGAAGGATCCCGTTCATGGTCTCGATCAGCCTGCCGGATGGCAGTGTGAAGCAGTTCGCCGCGGCGCCGACCGGTCTCGAGGTCGCGCAGTCCATCGGCACGGGCCTCGCCAAGGCGGCGCTGGCCATCAAGGTCGATGGAGAGTTGCGCGACCTGACGCGGCGGATCGAGGGCGACGCGCGCATCGAGATCGTGACAGGGAAGTCTCCGGAGGCGTTGCCGCTCCTGCGTCACGACGCCGCGCATGTGCTCGCCGAAGCGGTGCAGGAATTGTGGCCTGACGTCCAGATCACCTTCGGCCCGGCGACCGAGGACGGGTTTTATTACGACTTCCATCGCGCCGCCCCCTTCTCGCCCGACGATTTCGCAACCATCGAGGCGAAGATGCGCGAGATCGTCGACCGCGACGAGGCGATCGAGCGCGAGATCTGGGACCATGCGCGGATGAAGGCGCATTTCCAGTCGCATGGCGAGACATTCAAGGCCGAGTGGGTCGACGCGATTCCTGCCGGCGAGGCGATCTCGGTCTACCGTCAGGGCAAGTGGCTCGACATGTGCACCGGGCCGCATCTGCCGTCGACCGGTCGTCTCGGTAAGCATTTCAAGCTTATGAAAGTGTCGGGTACGTATTGGCGCGGCGATGCCAAGAACGCGCAGTTGCAGCGCATCTACGGCACGGTTTTCGCGAGCAAGGAAGGTCTCGAGGCCTATCTGCGCCAGCTCGAGGAAGCCGAGAAGCGGGACCACCGCCGGATCGGCCGGGAGATGGAGCTCTTCCACATCCAGGAGGAGGCCGTCGGATCGGTCTTCTGGCATCCCAAGGGCTGGTCGCTCTACCGCACGCTCGAGCGCTACATGCGCACGCGGCTCGAGCGCGACGGCTATGTCGAGGTCAAGACGCCGCAGGTGCTCGATCGCGTGCTGTGGGAGCGGTCCGGGCATTGGGACAAGTACAAGGACGCCATGTTCGCGGCGCGGCCGCGCAACGAGAATGCCGAGGAAGACCGGCTCTACGCCCTCAAGCCGATGAACTGCCCGGGCCATGTGCAGGTCTTTCGCCAGGGGTTGAAGAGTTATCGCGACCTGCCCCTGCGTGTCGCCGAGTTCGGCGCCTGCCATCGGTTCGAGCCGTCCGGCGCGCTGCACGGGATCATGCGCGTGCGCGCCTTCACCCAGGATGACGCGCATATCTTCTGCACCGAAGACCAGATCACCGCGGAATCGGTCAAGTTCTGCACGCTTCTGCGATCGGTCTACGCGGACATGGGCTTCGACGACATCCGCATCAAGTTTTCGGACCGTCCCGACGAGAGGGCTGGCGACGACGCGATCTGGGACAAGGCCGAATCGGCTCTCGAAGCGGCCGCGACTGCGGCCGGGCTCGAGACGATCCGCAATCCGGGCGAGGGGGCGTTCTACGGGCCGAAGCTCGAATTCGTGCTGCGCGACGCCATCGGGCGCGACTGGCAATGCGGGACGCTACAGGTCGATTTCGTCCTGCCGGAGCGCCTCGATGCTTCCTACGTGGGCGAGGACGGCCAAAAGCACCGGCCGGTCATGCTCCACCGGGCGATTCTCGGCTCCTTCGAACGCTTCATCGGAATCCTGATCGAGAACTATGCCGGTCGGTTCCCGCTCTGGATGGCACCGACCCAGGTGGTGATCGCGACGATCGTATCGGACGCCGACGCCTATGCCCGGGAGATAGCCGCGCGCCTCGCCGCGATCGGGATCAGGGCAGAACTGGACCTTCGCAACGAAAAGATCGGCTACAAGGTGCGCGAGCATACCCTGGCCAAGACGCCCTGGCTGTGGGCGCTGGGGCGCCGCGAGGCCGAACAGCGAAGCGTCGCGATCCGGCGGCTTGCGGGTGACGACCAGCGCACGCTTGCGCTGGATGACGCCATCGCTACATTGCTCGAAGAGGCGAAGGTCCCGAACGCCTGACAATCCTAGCTGCCCCGGAGGGACCGCGAGGTGCCGCGCCACGAGACTGGCGCGGCCCGGACGATCGGGGTCGGCTGTAACCAAGGAGAAGCTCCATCGCTCGTCCGATGACGGAAGCGCCGGCCAAGGGCGGCCCGCGCGTCAACGACCAGATCGAGGCCGCGCAGGTGCGCCTCATCGACGCCCGCGGCGAAATGCTCGGGATCGTGTCTCTCTATCAGGCACTTGCGATCGCCGACGAGGCTGGTCTCGACCTGGTCGAGATATCGCCCAACGCCGTTCCGCCGGTCTGCAAGGTGCTCGATTTCGGCAAGTACAAATACGAGGTCCAGAAGAAGGAAAACGAGGCCCGGAAAAAGCAAAAGGTCATCGAGATCAAGGAGATCAAGATGCGTCCGGGGATCGACGACCACGACTACGACGTCAAGATGCGCGCCATGCAGCGCTTCATCGCCGAAGGCGACAAGGTCAAGATCACCCTGCGGTTTCGTGGTCGCGAGATGGTTCACCAGGATCTCGGCGCCAAGGTGCTCGAACGCGTCCGCGCGGATATGGGCGAGACGATCAAGGTCGAGCAGACCCCCAAGATGGAAGGGCGGCAGATGACCATGGTGATCGCCCCGCGCTGAGGCCCGCTTGCCCTGGCGATCCTCTTGCCGGTGGCGGGCAGAGCCCCTATAAGGCCCAACTTCCGACGGCGGCCACGGCCGGGGCGGACGCAATCCCGCGTCGTCGCTCCAGGGCATGCCCAACCGCCCAGCACCGAAGGAGAGACCGAAAATGCCCAAGATGAAGACGAAGTCCTCGGCGCGAAAGCGTTTCAAGGTCAGCGCCACCGGGAAAGTGTTCGTGGGCGTGGCAAGCAAGCGCCACAACATGCGCAAGCGTCCCAACCGCATGCTGCGTCAGGCGCGCGGCACGAAGCAGCTCAGCCCTGGCCACGCCGCGAAGGTGGTCAAGCAGTGGCTCCACGACTGACCTGAGGAGATACCCAGATGGCACGCGTCAAGCGCGGCGTTACCGGCCGCGCACGTCACAAGGAAGTCGTCAAGGCCGCCAAGGGCTATGTCGGCCGCAGCGGCACCAGCTTCCGTCCTGCCCTCGAGCGCCTCGAGAAGGCCCTCCAGTACGCCTATCGCGACCGTCGCAACCGGAAGCGCGATTTCCGTGGTCTCTGGATCCAGCGCATCAACGCGGGTGCACGGCTGCATGGCCTCACCTATTCGCGCCTGATGGAC
>CAIOSQ010000374.1 GCA_903860935.1 uncultured Rhodospirillales bacterium
CGTCGATGCCGGTCGCCGCCGCGGCGCGGCCGGCCAGCGCCGGCATTGGCCTCGGCGCGGGGCCGCGTCCTGGCGGCGCGGCCGATGCCGAGACCAAGAAGCTGATCGTCGGTCGCGACATCATGCTCTCGGGCAAGATCACCTCGTGCGACCGGCTGGTGGTCGAAGGCCGCGTCGAGGCCGACCTGTCGGAGACGCGGGCGATCGAGATTTCGCCCAACGGCATCTTCAAGGGCACCGCCGAGATCGACCAGGCCGAGATCGCCGGGCGTTTCGAGGGCACGATCACCGTGCGCCAGCGCCTGTTCATCCGCGCGACCGGCAAGGTCGTCGGCACGATCCGCTACGGCACCGTCGAGATCGAGGCCGGCGGCGAGATTGCTGGCGACGTCCAGGTTTCGGGCGCGCGCGCGGAGTGACGCCCGCGGCACGTGGCTGTCGGCGCCGCGTCCCCGCGGCGCCGATGTGGATAGTGCTGGCATGCGTGGCCGTGGCGGGGCTCACGGCCTGTGATCTGTCCAGCGGGCCCGGCGCACGCGGCGAAGGGGCGCCCGTCGGCAGTCAGGCGATGCGTGCGCCCGCTCCGGTCCTGGCCGAGCGGGAGGTCGATCGCCTGATCGGGCTGTCGCGCGAGGCGGTGCTGGCGATGCTCGGCCCGTCGACCTTCACCCGGCGCGACGGACCGGCGGAGATCCTGCGCTACGCCACCGACGATTGTTTCCTGACGCTGTTCCTCCATCGCGGTGACCAACCGCGTGGCGGCACGCTGACCGTACATCATGTGGACGCGAATGCGCGTTCGCGCGCGGCGGCGGGCTGGGTCAACGCCCGGACCTGCTATGGCCAGGTCCTGGAGTTGCGCGGCATACCGGTGCGCGAGGGCTGACGCGGCGAGCGGTGCCAGCGGCAGCGGAACTGCGCTAGGCTGGCGGCCCAAGATTGCCGGAGGTTGCTCCATGTCGCTCGTCTACGGCGAATTCGATCAGGCTGGGCTCGACGCCGCCTACAACAACTCGGCCCATGTCGGCCAGGTGCGCCGCGACGCCTATGTCGGCGGGTGGGTGGCGCGCAGCGACGCCTTGCGCGCCTCGCTCCCGCATCAGCGCAACCTCGCCTATGGCGACACGCCGCGCGAGATCCTCGACTTCGTGCCCTGTGGCCGGCCCGGCGCGCCGACCTTCGCCTATATCCATGGCGGCTACTGGCAGATGAACGACAAGGAAAGCTCGTTTCATGTCGCTGGCGGCGTGGTCCCGCATGGCATCAACTTCGTCAATCTCGAGTACACGCTCGCGCCAGCCAGGAAGATGACCGAGATCTGCCAGGAGATCCGCCGCGCCATCGACTGGCTGCTGGCCAACCTGCCGCGGCTGGGCGGCGATCCCAACCGTCTCTATGTCGGCGGCCATTCGGCGGGTGGCCATCTCACGGCGATCGCGATGGGCAACCCGCGCGTCGCGGGCGGCCTCGCGATCAGCGGCCTCTTCGACCTCGAGCCGATTCGCCTGTCCTATCTGAACCGCGCGCTCGGCATGGACGTGCTGGAGGCGCGCCGTGCCTCGCCGATCCATGCGCTGCCCAAGCAGGCCGGACGTCTGCTGGTGACGGTGGGCGGCGGCGAGTTGTCCGAACTACAGCGGCAATCGGTCGAATACTACGCCGGCTGGCGCATGGCGGGGCTCGAGGGCGGCTTCGTGCCGCTGCCGGGCCATGACCATTTCTCGCTGATCGACGAACTGGCGCGGCCCGAGGGCACGCTGTCGCGCGCGCTTGTCAGGCTGGTCGCGCGCTGACCGGGGGCGGCGCCGCGCCCGGTCACGGCGGCAGTGCCGTGCCGCGCCGGTAGCCTAGCGCCTCGCCCACATGAGGGCGGCCGATCGTCGCCTGGCCGTCGAGATCGGCGAGGGTGCGCGCGACGCGCAGCACCCGCGCATGGCTGCGCGCCGACAGCTTGAGGCGCGCGCTCGCCTCCATGAGCAGACGCCGCGCGGCCTGGTCGAGCGGTGCCGCGGCCTCGAGGATGCGACCGTCGAGTTCCGCATTCGTGCGCGGTCCGTCGGGGCCGAGGCCAAGGGCCTGGCGGCGCGTCGCAGCGACGTCCCAGGCCTGCGCGACCCGCGCCGCGACCGCGGCGCTGGCCTCGCCGCGCGGCGCCTGGGCGAGATCCTCGGGCGAGACCGCCCCGAGTTCCAGGCGCATGTCGATGCGGTCGAGCAGCGGGCCCGACAAGCGCGCGAGATAATCCCGCCCGCAGCGTGGCGCGCGCCCGCAGCTACGCTCGGGGTCGGCGAGATGGCCGCAGCGACAGGGATTGCAGGCGGCGACCAGCTGCACCCGCGCCGGATAGCTGACATGGGCGTTGGCCCGCGCCACCACGGCCCGCCCGCTCTCCAGGGGTTGGCGCAGCGCCTCGAGCGCGCCGCGTTGGAATTCCGGCAACTCGTCCAGGAACAGCACCCCGCCATGGGCGAGGCTGATCTCCCCGGGCCGGGCGCGCGACCCGCCTCCGACGAGCGCCGCGACGCTCGCCGAGTGATGCGGATCGCGGAACGGGCGCTCGGTGACGATCCGCCCGTCCTGCAGCAGCCCGGCGACCGAATGGAGCATCGAGATCTCCAGCGCTTCGGCGGGCGCGAGCGGCGGCAGCAGGCCGGGCAGGCGACGCGCAAGCATCGACTTGCCCGCGCCCGGGGGACCCACGAACAGAAGATTATGGCCGCCCGCCGCGGCGACTTCGAGCGCCCGGCGGGCGGTTTCCTGGCCTTTGACGTCGGCGAGGTCGGGCAGCCCCGTGCGTGCCTCGGCCATGCGCGGCGTCGGAGCCGCCAGCACCTGCGTGCCCTTGAAATGGTTGACTACGGAGACGAGGGTCGGCGCTGCGACGACGTCGCCGGCGCCCGACCACGCCGCCTCGCCGCCACAGGCCTCGGGACAGATGACACCCCGGCCGCGGCGACCGGCCGCGACGGCCGCCGGCAGGACGCCCGCGACCGCCCGCAGCCGCCCGTCGAGCGCCAGCTCGCCGATCGCCACATGGCCGTCGAGCTGGTCGGGCGCGAAGATGCCCATCGCGCTCATCAGCCCCAGCGCGATCGGCAGGTCGTAATGGCTGCCCTCCTTGTGGAGATCGGCCGGCGAGAGATTGATCGTGATCCGCTTGACCGGAAGGGCGAGCCCGATCGCGGCGAGCGCGGCCCGCACCCGCTCGCGGCTCTCGGCGATCGTCTTGTCGGGCAGGCCGACGAGGAGGAAGGCGCCGACGCCACCCCCGAGATGGACCTGGACATCGACATCGACGATGTCGATGCCGAGGAACGCGACGGTGCTGATGCGCGCGTGCATGGGTGATCCGCCTCCCCGGCCGGACGGCGGCGATCAAAGCGCGCCGGGGCGGGCGGAGGCGAGGCGGCGAAGGAAGGAGCGGCGTCCGCCGCGCGTACTAGGCCGTCTGGACGCGCGGCGTGATCCAGGCGCGTCGGGCGCGGCTCAGCCGCGCATCGCCTTGGCCATTTCGTAGAGGCGGCGGCGCAGCCGCACGTCGTTGATGCTGTAATAGGCGCGCACGAGTTCCATCGTCTCGCGGCGCAGCAGGCGGCGGTCCGGATCCGTGGCCTCCTGCTCGCCGGCGACGACGGCCGGCGTTGCGCTGGCGGCCGCGGCGGCATCGCTCAGCTCGTCGAAGAACCAGGACACCGGCACGCCGAGCGTCCGGCTGGTCTGGTAGAGGCGCGAGGCCGAGATCCGGTTGGTGCCACGCTCGTATTTCTGGACCTGCTGAAAGGTGATGCCGAGGGCCGATGCGAGCTGTTCCTGGCTCATCCCGATCAGGGTGCGGCGCAGCCGCATGCGCAGCCCGACATGGACGTCGACCGGATCGGGGTTGCCATCCGCCAGCCTGCCGCGCCGTCGCGTGCCGCCCGTCGTGCTCGTCATCCTGCGCCCTTCCTAACTTCTGGGTGTATCATCCTGCGCGCCGCAACCACCGCTTGCTATCTCTTATTTGTACTAAACGCGATAGACTTAATCCTAAAGGAAAAGTCAGCGTGAAGTTTCGAATTCAATCGCCAGACCGCCCGGGAATGACCCGCCCCCTGCTTCTGCTCGGCGCCCTCCTGCTCGCCGCCTGCGCCGGATCGCCACCGCCCGCGGCGCCGGCTCCCGCGGCCGCGCCGTCCGGACCATCCTGCGCGGCCGCCCTCGCGCGCGCCGGGTTCGTCTTCGAGCCCGCACCGGATCGCGACGGTCCCGGCGACTGCCGTCTGCGCGACGCCGTGCGCCTGTCCCGCAGCCATGTCGCGCTCGACCAGCCGCTCCTCGTGTCCTGTCCGACCGCTGAGCATCTGCTGCGCTTCGAAGCGGACGTCGTGCAACCCGCCGCCCAACGCCATTTCGGCCAGCGCCTCGCGCGCATCCGTCATTTCGGCGGCTATGCCTGTCGCCTGCGCAACGGAGACACGCGCGCCATACGTTCGGAGCATGCGCTGGGCCAGGCGATCGACATCGCCGGCTTCGACCTCGCCGACGGCACCCAGATCACCGTCGCGCGCCATTGGGGCGAGTTCGGACCGCGCGGCGCATTCTTGCGTCAGGTCGCGCGCGAGGCCTGCTCGATCTTCCATGTCGTGCTGACGCCGCGCACGGATGCGCTGCATCGCAGCCA
>CAIOSQ010000375.1 GCA_903860935.1 uncultured Rhodospirillales bacterium
GCCAGGGCGGGCTGCAGCGCCTCGTCGACCTCGTCGGGCCGATGCGCGCCAAGGAGCTGCTCTTCACCGCGCGGCGCTGGGACGCGCGGCGCGCCGAGGCAGCGGGCCTCGTCAACGCGATCGCCGCCGACCACGCGGCGCTGCAGGCTATGGTGGCGGAGGCCGCGGCGACGATCGCGGCCAACGCGCCGCTGACCATCGCGCAGGTGAAGCACGGCATCGCGCAGGCGCTGCGCGACGACGGCCCCGACCTCGCGGAATGCAAGCGCGTCGAGGATGGCTGCTACGCCAGCGCCGACTATCGCGAGGGGCGGCGCGCCTTCATGGAGAAGCGCAAGCCGCGCTTCACGGGGAGCTGACGGGCGCCGCCGCGTTCAGCGCGCCGCCCAGGCGTTCGCCGCGTGGTGGCGGCGCTCGAAGCCCTCGATCTCCGCGAGCAGGCCGATCGTCAGCCCGACCTCGTCGACGCCCTTGAGCAGCATCTCGCGGAAGAAGGAATCGACCTCGAAGCGATGGGTCGGGCCATCGGCGACGCGCAGTTCGAGCGCCTCGAGATCGACCGCTATCTCGGTACCCGGCCGCGCCACCAGACGCGCGCGCAGCGCCGCGCAGGACGCCGCGTCGAGGCGCACCGGCACGATGCCGTTCTTGAGGCAGTTGTTGAAGAAGATGTCGCCGAAGGACGGCGCCACGACGCTGCGGAACCCGGCGTCGAGGAAGGCGTAGACCGCGCCCTCGCGCGACGACCCGCAGCCGAAATTGGCGTTGCCGACCAGGATGCGCGCGGCGCGGAATTCCGGCCGGTTGAGCACGAACTCCGGACGCTCGGCGCCGTCGTCGCCGCGGCGCAGGTCGTTGAACAGGAAGTCGCCGTAATGGCGCCCGCCGCCGCGCGGCATCTTGAGGAAGCGCGCGGGCAGGATCTGGTCGGTGTCGACGTTCTCGGGCTCGTAGGGCGCGGCGACGGCGGTGAAGGCGACGAATTTTTCCATGGCGCTCACGCGATCCCGCGGATGTCGACGAGCCGGCCCTCGACCGCGGCGGCGGCGGCCATCGCCGGGCTCAGGAGATGGGTGCGCACGCCCTTGCCCTGCCGCCCCTCGAAATTGCGGTTGGAGGTGGAGGCGATACGCTCGAGCGGCCGGCCGGTCTCGCCGTTGATGCCCACGCACATCGAACACCCGGCATGGCGCCACTCGAACCCCGCCGCGAGGAAGAGCTTGTCGAGCCCCTCCGCCTCGGCCTGCGCCTTCACGAGGCCGGAACCGGGCACGACCAGGGTCGGCACGCGCGCCTTGCGCCCGCGCAGCATCGCGGCGGCGGCGCGCAGATCCTCGATGCGGCTGTTGGTGCAGCTGCCGATGAAGACGCGATCGATGGCGATGTCGGTCAGCCGCGTCCCCGGCACGAGGCCCATATAGGCGAGCGCCTGGGGCTTGGCGTCGGGCACCACGGCGTCGATCGGCAGCGCGTCTTCCGGGCTGGTGCCCCAGGTGACCATCGGCGCGATCGCGGCGGCGTCGAGCGTCGTCTCGCGGTCGAAGGCGGCGCCGGGATCGCTGGGCAGGCCGCGCCATTGCGCGAGCGCGCGGTCAAAAGCCTCGCCCTGTGGCGCCAATGGGCGACCGGCGACATAGGCGAAGGTCGTGTCGTCGGGCGCGATCAGCCCGGCCCGCGCCCCGGCCTCGATCGACATGTTGCAGACGGTGAGCCGCCCCTCGACCGACATGGCGCGGATCGCCGAGCCGGCGAATTCGACGACATGGCCGACCGCGCCGCCGGCGCCGATATGCGCGACGATCGCAAGCACGACGTCCTTGGGCGACACGCCCGCGGCGAGCCGCCCCTCGACCGCGATGCGCATGGTGCGCGGCCGCGTCTGCCACAGGGTCTGGGTGGCGAGGACGTGGAGGTTCTCCGACTGGCCGATGCCGAAGGCGAAGGCGCCGAGCGCGCCGTGGCTGGAGGTGTGGCTGTCGCCGCAGACCAGGGTGAGGCCGGGCAGCGTGATGCCCTGCTCCGGCCCGACGACATGGACGATGCCTTGCCGGATATCGTCGAGCGGATAGCGCTGGATGCCGGTCTCGGCGAGGTTGCGCTCCAGCGTCTCGATCATGCCGCGGATCTCGGGCGTCGCCGCGTCGGCGGGGCTGCGGCCATGGGTCGGGACGTAATGATCGGGCGTACCGAAATTCTGCGCCGGCCGGCGCACGGCGAGGCCGCGCGCACGCAGCATGTTGAAGGCGTGGAACGAGCCGTCATGGACGATGTGGCGGTCGATGTAGAGCAGGCTCTGCGCACCGCGCGACAGCACGACATGGCTGTCCCAGATCTTGTCGAAGAGCGTGCGCGGGGAAGACATGGCGATGCGATCCAGGCTACCAAGGGGAGCGAAAAGCTAGAGCAAGAGTCGCGGCGATTGAAGCGCGGATCTCGCTCTGCACATCTGTTCCACCGCGTGGTTCGCGTCGTCGGCGATCCCGCCTTCGATGACCACGCCCCAGCCGGATCGAGCCCCCATGCGCAGCAGGAAAGTCCTGGTCATCGTGCCCTTTGCGATGAGCGAGGAGAACCGCCTGCAGCGCGCCGCGCAGCTCGGCGCGGTCGAGCTCGGCCCGGACATCGCGTTCCATTTCCGGCCGGTGCGCGCCGGCCCCGCGAACTACACCAGCGACCATGATTCGGCGCTGGCCGAACTCTCGATCCTCGATGCCGGCATGCGCGCCCAGGAGGAGGGCTACGACGCCGTCTGCATCGACACGATGAGCGATTCGGGGCTGGCGGCGCTGCGGTCGGTTCTCGACATCCCGGTGATCGGCCCCGGCCGCGCCGCGATGCTGACCGCGCTGATGTTCGGGGAGCGCTTCTCGATCCTCATCATGTGGGACCGCTGGCGGCATCTCTACAAGAAGCCGATCTTCGAACTCGGCCTCACCTGGCGCTGCGCCTCGATCCGCTCGATCGGCGTCGAGCCCAGCAACCAGTCGCTGCTGGCCGGCAAGGAGGAGGAGGTGTTTCCGCTGCTGCTCACGGCCGCGCAGCGCTGCATCGACGAGGACGGTGCCGACGTGATCCTGCTCGGCTCGACGACGATGCATCAGGCCCATGGATTTCTGCGCGCCAACTTGCCGGTGCCGGTGATCAATCCCGGGCCGCTCAGCTACAAGCTTGCCGAGGCGGCGCTGGCGCTCGGCCTGACGCAGAGCCGCAAGGCGCATGCGCGGCCGACGGCACCGAAGCTCGACATGATCGACGCGATGATGACCGCCGCCGCCGCGCCGCGCGGCGACGGCGCATGAACCGCAAGACGACGACACGACACGACAGGATGACCCGATGGCCTTCGATACGATGATCTTCCTCAGCTACACCC
>CAIOSQ010000376.1 GCA_903860935.1 uncultured Rhodospirillales bacterium
AGAACCTGCATTTCGAGGCCTGCTACTACCGGGCACTCGACTTCGCGATCGCGCATGGCCTGGCGCGGGTCGAAGCCGGGGCACAGGGCGAGCACAAGCTGCAGCGCGGCTACCTGCCGGCGCGCATCTTCAGCGCACATTGGCTGCGTGACCGCGGCTTCGCCGACGCGGTCGCGGATTTCCTGGCGCGCGAGACACCCGCGGTCGAGGAGACGATCGCCGCGCTCGCCGCACACACGCCCTTCAAGGCCGAGGGCGTCTAGGCCAAATCCAGGCGCAGAACCATGCCGTCGGCCGAATCGACCGCGAGGTAGAGCCGTCCGTCGGGACCCTGACGGACGTCCCGGATGCGGTGTCCAAGACGGTGCAGCAATCGCTCCTCGCGCACCACGCGCTCGCCGCTCAATTGAAGCCGCACGAGGGCCTGACCCGCCAAGGCGCCCGCGAACAGGTCGCCGCGCCAGTCCGGATAGGCCGCACCGGTGCAGAAGGCCAAGCCGGAGGGCGCGATAGAAGGCGTCCAAACCCAGAGCGGGTCCACCACGCCCGGCAGGCTGCGATGCGGCGAAATCGTCGCCCCGGAATAATCGACGCCATGCGTGGCCCGCGGCCAACCGTAATCGCCACCGGCCACGAGACGGTTCACCTCGTCGCCACCCCGCGGACCATGCTCGTGCAACCAGAGCGCGCCGCTTTGCGGATGGACCGCGAGGCCCTGCGGGTTGCGGTGCCCGACCGTGAACACCTCGCTTCGTGCGCCCGAACGGCCACGGAACGGATTATCGGCGGGGATGGCGCCATCGTCGTGCAACCGGATCGTCTTGCCGCGGGCATCCGCGGGATCAGGGGCGGCGTCGCGCGCGACCAGGCGATCGCCGAGCGTGGCATGCAGCATGCGGTCGGGCGCGAAAGCGAGCCGGCAGCCGAAATGGAACCCGTTGGCGACGGGCGGTCCGGCATCGAAGATTGGCGCGAGATCGGCGAGCCGCGAACCCGGGCGGAGCGTCGCGCGCGCAATCCGGGTCACGGCCCCGCCGGCCACGGGTGCGGCGTAGGACAGGTAGAGAACCGAATTGACGGCAAAATCCGGGTGCAGGCAGACATCCAGCAGACCGCCCTGCCCCTGCGCCCATACCGGCGGGAGGCCGGCAACGTTCTCGGGCCGCCCGGCGCGGGCAAAAAGCCGCAACCGCCCGGCGCGCTCTGTGACCAGCATGCGGCCATCGGGCAGGAACGCGATCGACCAGGGGGATTCGAGACCGGTGGCGACGGGCACGGTGCGCAGACGTTCCGCGAGGCTCGTCGGCTGGGATCGCCCGGCACGCGGCACACCGACGACGGCGGTTGCCACGCCGAGCAGTGCCGCCCGTCGTCCAAGCCGCGACATCGCGACGCCGTCGCGCGTCACTCGACCAGCGCGGTCTCGCTTGGCTTCGGCAGCGCGGGCGGCGGCACGATGGTGAAATCGAAGCCCAGCTTGCCGTTCTCGACCTTGACCCGGACGCTGCCGCCCTTCGCGAGACGTCCGAACAGCAATTCGTCGGCAAGCGGCTTCTTGATGTTCTCCTGGATCACGCGCGCCAGCGGCCGCGCCCCGTAGAGTTCGTCATAGCCCTTCTCGGCGAGCCAGGTGCGTGCCTCGTCCGACACCGAGATCGCGACCTGCCGGTCCGCGAGCTGCCGTTCGAGTTCGAGCACAAATTTGTCGACGACGCGATGAATCGTCTCCGGCTTGAGGCGCGCGAAGGCGACGATCGCGTCCAGACGGTTGCGGAATTCCGGCGTGAACATCCGGTTGATCGCGTCGACATCCTCGCCGATCCG
>CAIOSQ010000377.1 GCA_903860935.1 uncultured Rhodospirillales bacterium
ACGGCCACCGACAGGCCGGTGAGGCGATAATCGTCGAGCGCCGAGATCGCGCGCCGGATCGCGAACAGGCTGGCCTGGGGTTGCGTCACGGCGAGAACGCCGGTCGTGACGGCGAGAGGCGCGTCGTAGGCGTGCGCGAACCAGTCGAGAACGGGCTGCCAGGTCTCGGTCTGCCGTCGCATCAGTTCGGGTGGATGCGCAGCACGATGGCAGACAAGTTCTGTTTCCGCATAGCCGGCAAGTTCCTCGATCACGCCGGGCCGGTTCGCCGGAACACGATCCAGCGCGGTGCCCAGAAGCCGCGTCAGCGGTGCCAACGCAATGTCGATCCGCGCGGGCTGTGCACGCCATTCGGCCGCGATCGCGTCGGCGAGCGCACGGGTCGGCGCGAGGATGGGCGTTCCCGAAGGCGTCCGGAGCGGCTTCGTGTCGAGCAGGATGGCGGTGCCGCGTGCGTCGTCGCGCACGGTCACGTCCGTGTAGGGCCGTCTGGGTTCCTGCGCGCTCATGCTGCTGTCACCTGCCGAAAAGATCGCGCAGCGCGCCGGGCAGCGCTGGCGAACCAGGCGGCGCCGACGGCGCCGGCCTTGCCGCGGGCGCCGCGCCCGGCGGGTCGGCGCTCCCCGTCGCATCGCAGCCGCTGCGATCTCCGGACGTGTCGTGGCCGAGCGCGCCAAGCACGCCCCGCGCGAGCCCTGTCGCGCCTTCGGCGACGCCGCGGGCCGTGCCCGTGGCATCGAGACGATGCTGCAGATCGGCGAGGCTGCCGGACGTCCGAAAACCGAGCGGGCCCAATTGCGACCGGGCCGCGATGGTCTCGGCACCGAGATCCACCGTGCCGGCGCTGCGCAAGGCGACCATCCCGGCGTCGATCACGCCCTGGCGCAGCGTACCGACACCGCGGTCGAAGCGCAGGGCATAGGCGGCGCAGCGTAGGCTCGTGCCGAACTGGATCTGGGCAAGCGACGGGGCGATCGCGCCAAGCCAGCTTGCCACGTCGCCGCGCAGGCCCTGGCCGATGGTCATGGCGCCGACATCGACATCGATGTCGCCGGACAGCGTGCGCGCGACGTCGCGCAGCCCCTCGCCCTCCCCGCGCAGCGCGCCGCGCAGGCTCGTGCGTCCCCCGCGCAGGAGATCGCCCAGCCGCCGGGCGGCGAGCACAGCACCGAGATCGAGACCATCGATGGCGATGCGCTGCTCGATCCTGCGTGTCTGCGCCGACAGCGTCGTCGCGAGGTCGAAGGTGCCGCCATACATCGCAAAACGCAGCGGAGCGAGCGTCAGCACACGCGCGTTGCGCCGCGCGCCGATCAGCAGCCCGTCGAGCCGCCCCTGCGGAAGGACGACCGCGCCGAGAGCGAGTTCCGCGTCGAAATCGATCGCCGCCAGCAGATCATGGGGAATGGCGATGTCGGGCACGAGCCGCGCAGCGGAGCGCCGGCCGGGGGCGGGACTGGCTTCTGCGGCCGCCTTTTCACCGTCGGCGAGCCAGGAAAGGTCGACGCGCTGACCCTCCATCCGCAGGCTCGCCGCAGGTCGCGCTGCGCCGAAGGCAAGGCTTGCGTGCCCGGAAAGATCCATCCACGGCGCCTCAGCCCGCGCGCCCGTCAGCGCGATGCGCGTCGTGTCGTCGTCACGCAGGGTCCCGGCGATCCGCACTGGACCGGCCGGCGGCACCGGCGCGCCGATCCGGCGCGCGAGGGCGGCGCCATCATCCACGCGTCCCTCGATACGCAGGTCGATACCCGGGGGCACCGGAGGATCCTGGACCGGACCGAGCGGGTCGCGGATGGCGCCCTCGACGACGACGCGCAGAACGTCGCGCGCACCAAGCTGCATGCGGATGGCGTCGACCACGACGCGCCCCTCCGGCCCGCGGTCCGAGACCTCCATGCCCAGGACGAAGGCCCCGAGCGGCGGCGCGCCGATGCCAGCGATGCCGATTTCCGTCGCCAGTTCGCCAAGTCGGCCGATCTCCGGCATCGCCGCCTCGATCGCGATATCGTAGTCCCGCCCGGTGAGCGGTCGCCGCAATTCGCCGCCCAGTTTCAGGCTGGCGCGTCCCGCGCTTAGCACCGCGAGATCGAAGGGCAGCGTTCCGGCCCCGATCCCGCCCCCGGAGCCCAGGCGGCCGCTGAACTCGAAGGGCAGGCGCTGATAGCTGCCTTGACCTTCGATCAAGCGCGGACCGCCTTCCCCGTCGTCCCGCAACGCGGCCTTGTCGATCGCGAAACGGACGGGTTCGCCCTGGCCGAGCTTCGCGAGGACACGCACGCGCCGCAGTTCGAGATCGAGGATCGCGATATCCGGCAGGTCCGCGAGACGCGGGTCGCCAGCGAGGGAGCCGGACGGCGACGGGGCCTGTGCGACACGCCCTCCGAGACGCCAATTCGCGGCCCCCGTCGTGTCGGTTTCCAGCCAGAGCTCCGCGCCAGACAGCACGATGCGCTCGACCACGATCCGCCGCCCAAGGCTGGCGATCAACGGCAGCAGGCGCAGCCGTGCCTCGAAGGTCTCGACCGACAGCATCGGCCGCGGGTCGCCCCACGCGGCGTTGGAGAGCGTCACACCCTCGATGCGCAAGGACGGCGTCAACCCGAACGCGGGCACGAGGCGGCCAGCGATCGCGAGGTCGCGCCCCGTCGCGGCCTTGACCTTCTCCGCGAGCACCGGCTTGAAGCGGTCGAGATCGAGCGACCACAGGAAAACGAACAGCCCCAGGACCGCCACCAGCAGGGTGGCGACCAACGCGGCAGCGATCTTCAGGACCGGCCCGCGTCGCATGGCTACTCCACGGCGCCGAGAAGCAACGCGAGTTCCGCGAAATCGGATACGACCGCGGAGGCACCCGCCGCGTGCAGTTCCTCGACCGCGTGATAGCCCCAAGCCACCCCGATCGGGCGCACGCCGGCATGGGTTGCCATCGTCATGTCGAAGCTGGTGTCTCCGATCATCACCGCGTTCGCGGCCTCCACGCCCGCCTCTGCCAGAGCCCGCCCGAGCACCGCCGGGTGCGGCTTGCCCGGCACGCCGTCGCCGGCCTGCAGGGTCACGAAACGCCCGACTAGGCGGTGGCGTTCCAGAACCCCGTTCAAACCGCGGCGCCCCTTGGCGGTGGCGATCCCGAGCAGCCATCCCGCCGCCTCCAGGGCGTCCAGCGTCTCGCGGCACCCTGGAAACAGGGGCTCGAGCCCGTCCTCGCCGCCCGGTCGCGGCAGGTGAAATGCATGACGAAAGGCCTCTACGAGGCGCTCGTGATCCGCGGCCTCCCGCCCCGGCGCGAGAAGTTCCATGCACCGGGCGAGTGGCAGCCCGACGACGCGGCGAACGGCCTCCACGGGCGGCGCGGCCAGCCCTTCCGCGGCGAAGGCCGCGCTCATGCATGCCGCGATCATGTGCTGGCTGTCGACCAGCGTGCCGTCGCAATCGAAGATCGCGAGGCGCAAGGGCGCGGCCGCAGACATGTCAGCCGCCTCGCCCGTCGAACAACGGGTCGGTATCGATGTCGAGATCGAACCCGAAGAACTTCCAGCTCGTCCGCATATGCCCCGGCAACGGCGCCGCGACACGAAGCCGCCCGCCCGAGGGATGGGGCAGATCGATCGAGCGGGCATGGAGGTGGAGCTGCCGCGCGATCGCGTCGGTCGCCAGGATCGCCTTGGCACCGCCATATTTGAGATCGCCCACGATCGGCGTGCCGAGCGCCACCGCGGCATGGACACGCAGCTGGTGGGTTCGCCCGGTGACCGGACGCATCGCAAGCCAGGCGCAGCGATCGAGCGCGTGGTCGACCGTCGCGTAGAGGGTCACGGCGCGCTTGCCCTCCTCGTCGTCGCGCGCGACGCGCTCGCCCGCCGGTCCGCCGACCTTGGCGAGCGCCATGTCGATGCGACCGCGCGCGGGATCCGGGACGCCGGCCACGAGCGCCCAATAGGTCTTGCGCACGGAACGGCCGCGGAACGCCTCGGCGAGCAGCGCCGTGGATCGTGCGTTGCGGCCGAGGACGAGGACGCCCGAGGTGTCGAGGTCGAGCCGATGGACGAGGCGCGGGCGCTCGCCGTCCCGCCCGGCGAGCGCGCCGAGCATGGCATCGAGATTACGCCCCTGCCCGGTGCCACCCTGCACCGCGAGACCCGGGGGTTTGTCGAGGACGAGCACGTCGTCGTCCTGATGAATCACGAGGCTCGCGACAAAACGCGCATCCTGCTCCGACACCGGCGCCGGGCCAGGCCGGGCGACCGCCGCGGCGATCGCCGCGATGTTCGGCGGCAGGCGCAGGGTCTGGCCGGCGGCGACCCGCGTCTTGCCGGCGGCGCGCTTGCCATCGACCCGGAGCTCGCCCTTGCGCAGCAGCTTCTCGATCCGCCCCTGCGTGAGCCCGGGGAAACGCCGCCGCAACCAGCGATCGAGCCGCTGCTCGCCATCCTCGGCCCGTATCTCGACCAGTGAAACGCCGCTCATGGATCCTCCACGCGGTCCGGCGCCGCCGGCGCCGGTCAGCCGCGCGGCAGTGCGTAGCACGCCGCCGCCGCCGCTGTCGCCCTCCCCTGTCCCGGCTCACCGCTCGCGCAGGCTCTCCTGCGCGACGCGCATCAGCGGGCTCAGCACGAAGTCGATCGGCCGCCGCTTCTCCGTCAGGATGTCGACCGTCGCCTTCATCCCGGGTGTCAGGGCGATCGACTGTCCGGCGATCCGCATCCGGTCCGCGGCCGGACGCAGCCGCACCGCATAGGCCGCCCCGGCACCTGCGTCGTCGAGCGCGTCCCGCGACACGTCTTTCACGACGCCCTCCATCGTGCCGTAGAGCGTATACGGAAAGGTCTCGAATTTCAGAACGGCGCGCTGGCCGGGGCGCACGAAGCCGATGTCGCGGTTGCGGACCATCGCCTCGACCTCGAGCGTATCGCCGTCCGGGACGACGATCATCAGGACCTCTCCGGCCGCAGCGACGCTGCCGACCGTATTGGCCGCGAGTTGCTGGACCTTGCCGTCGATCGGTGCGGCAAGCGTCTGATGCCGCAGGTTCTGTTCTGCCTTGCGCAAATCCTCGCGCGCCGCGAGCAGAAGGCGCTCTGCCTCGATCAGGCGCGACAGGATCCGGCGCCGGAAATCGCTGTCGCGACGGTCGCGCGCCGCGCGCAGCGCCTCCGCCTGGGCGAGGCCGGCCGCAAGTTGCACGCGCGACACCATCGCCTGATGCTCGAGATCGACCAATTGCTGCGCGATCTCGAGATGGGCAAGCCGCGCGCCATGGCCGAGGTCGGCAAGCCGCGCGCGCGCGGCAGCCCGCTCTCGCAGCATCGGCAGCATGGCGTCGGCCCTGACGATGGCGGCGCGCAGCGCGTCGATCTGCGCCTCGGCGCGCCGGATGTCGAACCCCAACTCGCGCAGCATCTCCTCGTGTTCGCGCGTCTCGGCGACCAGAAGGGCACGATGGGTCTCGGCCTCCTCGGGATCCGCGTCCTCGGGCGGCTGGAAACCGGCCGCCGCGACATCGACGCGATCGCGCATCGCACGCAGGCGCGCGACATCGAGGGCGCTCGCGCGAACGGCATGGAGGAGCCGCGCACGCTCCGCGAGCCGGACGGTCGGGTCCAGTTCGACCAGTACGTCGCCGGCCCTGACCGCCTGCCCGTCCTCGACGCGGATCGCGCGCACGATGCCCGATTCGTAGGGCCGGATCCGCTTGACCCGCGCCGACGGGATGACCTTGCCCTCCGCGACCGCGACGACGTCGATCTGCGCGAGGCTGGCCCCCGCGACGGCGAGGGCGATCGCGACCACGAGCGTCCAGGCGAAGACACGCGATACGCCGCCATCCGGACGGTCCGGACCTGGGGGTATCGACGGGCGCGTCCGGGAGACGTCCATCGCGCCTCACGCCGCCCGCTGCGCCAGCGCGACGCGCCCGGCGCGGATCGCGACGACCCGGTCGACCCGCGCCAGGATCGCAGGCGACGAAGTCACGATCACGACGGTCCGGCCGACGCGGATCTCGGCGAGGGCGGCCAGGAAATCGCCCTCCTCCCCCGCTCCGAACGCTATCCCGGGCTCGTCGAGCAGCAGCACGGGCGGGCACGCGAGCAGCGCGCGCGCCAGGCACAGCCGTTGCCGCTCGCCGGGCGACAGGATGCGCCGCCGCTCGTCGAGCACGGTCCCATACTGCAGCGGCAGGCGCAGGATCATGTCATGTGCTCTTGCCAGCCGCGCCGCGCGCTCGACAGCAGCGAAATCGGCGTCAGGTGCGCCAAGCCGGAGATTGTCCAGGACCGTACCCGCGAACAGATGCGGGTCCTGCCCGGCGAGGCGCACGCAGCGGCGCAGTTCGGCTGGCTCCAGGCGGGCGAGATCGTGACCGTCGAGCGCCACCATGCCGCGACGCGGGACCAGCGATCCCGCCATCAATCCCAGCAGCGTGCTCTTCCCGCACCCCGCCGGTCCCGCGATCGCGACCAGGTCTCCGGCGTGAATCTCGACATCCAGACCGGACAGGAGATCGGGCTCGCGCTCGTAGCCGAACCCGACCCGCGACAGCACGAGCGCGCCGCGCGGCACGAGACCGAGCACGCTCGCGGCGCGCCCCGAGGCGATACGTGAAGCCGCCGCGTCGATCCGCTCCACCCATCCACGCAACTCCGAGAAGCGCTGCCAATGCGGCACCGCGGTTTCGAAGACCGATGCGAAATGCCGCAGCAGCATCGAAACGGCGACAAAGCCCCCGACGGTCAGCGATCCCGCGTCGACCTCGTAGGCGCCGATCGCCAGCAGGAGGATGAAGAGGAGCCGGTTTTTCAGCGCCGCGCCCCCCGCGAGCGTCCCCCTTATCTGCTCGAGCATCCCGGCCCGCGCCCGCGCCGCACGCGTCGCCCCAAGCCATGCGGCCCGGGCGGCGTCCTCTGCCCCGAGGCTGCGGATGACACGCGCCCCGCTGGCGATCTCGGTGGCCGCCGCGCGGCTGCGCTCAGCCGCCTCGCGCGCTGCGCGCCCCGCCTCGCCCAGTCGCCTGCGCATCGCCACGACCAGCGCGCCATGCGCAAGCGCGGCGAGGGCGACCACCGCCGCCATGCGGATGTCGAGACACGCCATCGCCACGAGGATCGCGGTCAAGATCACCGGCGCGACCAGGATCGCTTCGATGGCGTCGATCGCCGACTCGCGCACCGTCACAATACGCTCGAGTCGCTCCGCCGTCGCGGCCGCGCCGGTCTGCGCATGCTCGCCCGCCAGACGGAGGACCGCATCGAACAGGACGCCATCCTCCAGATCCGCGGCGCGCCGCCGCAGTTCCGCCTGCAGCCTGCGACGCAGTCCCGAGAAGGCCCATTCCGTGATCGCCGCGAAAGCGAGCGCGCCAGCGATCACGACCAGGGTCGCGGCCGCCTGATTGCCGATCACCTTGTCGATCACGATCGAAAAGGCGAGCGCCGGGACGAGGGCGAGAAGCTGGGCAATCAGCAGCGCCAGGGTAGCCTCGCCGACCAGACGCGGGTGCAGGCCTGCGAAGCGCCACAGCCAGCGCAGCGGACCCGCAGAGGACGGGGATGCCGCGTCGTCGCGCATGGCGCTGTGGGTCATCGCCGGGAACGGCCTGGGCAACAGGTGAACATGCGCGAAGCATCCGCCGCCACGGCACGGCGCGCGAGACCGCCTCGGGTTACTTTCGGGTCCGCACGCGGCTCAGGCGAGCCAGCGTGCCATGGCGATGCCCAGCGCCGTCGCCGC
>CAIOSQ010000378.1 GCA_903860935.1 uncultured Rhodospirillales bacterium
CGCAGAACGATGGTTCCGGCGACAAGGTCGTGGAGTGTGCGTCGATGGGGCAGGAAGAACACGGCCAGCAGCACGAGGCCACCAGTCGGAGGGACCGTCAGGTAGAACAGGGCGGTCAAGACGAGGGCCTGTAGCAGAGACGGGCGCCGGTACCGCAAATCGGTCACGACAAGGCCAAACAGGCGCTGGCCCCAGGTCGCGCCTTGGAGCCCGATCGTGAGGACGTGATAGGCCGCAGGCAGACCCACGAGGAGCGCGAAGCCGGGCGACAGCAATCCGAGGCTCAGGATCGTGGCTCCGAACAGCGCCACCCAGGTGAGCCCCCAGAGCAACGCGATCACGCAGAGATCGACGCCATAGCCGAGGACACGCCGAAGCAGGACACCCTGCAGCGAGCCGGGGCCGATGTGAGCCAGGCCGCCTGGACCGGGCGCCTCGGGGAGGTTCGCGTACGCGGCGGGCATCTATCTGCTGATCGTGGGCGTTCCGCTGAGAAGACCCAAGCACCTTGAACCGCGCGCCGCCGGACTTCAAGCGGCGCGGTCAGTTCGGCTTGACCGGCGGGTTCTCGCGCAGGAGGACGATCGAGATCCGCCGGTTGCGCGGATCGTTGGGATTTTCCGGGAACAGAGGGTCGTGTTCAGCTTTTCCGACGACGCGGTTGATACGCTCGCGCGGCAGGCCGGTCTCGAGGAGCATCCGCCGGCTCGAATTTGCGCGGTCGGTCGAAAGCTCCCAGTTGCCGTAGTTGCGATTGTTGTTCTGGAACTGGATCGCATCGGTATGGCCGGTGACCGCGATCTGGTTGGGGAGGCGCTGGACGATCCGGGTCACGGCGGCCAGAAGCTTGCGCGTATGCTCCATGGGAGCGGAGGAGCCGAGCGGGAACATCGAATAGCGCCCCTGATCGACGATCTGGATGCGCAGACCTTCCGGCGTGCGATCGACGAGGAGGTTTTCCGCGAGTTGCTTCAACTCGGGAATGTCCTCGATCGCCTGCTTCAGATCGGCCTCGGCCTTGCGGAAGCTTTCCTCCTCCTGGCGTGCGAGCTGTTCCTTCAGGCGCTGCTCGCCGATCTTGCCGGGACCGTCCTTGTCGAAATCCTTGTCCTTGTCCTTATCCTTGTCCTTGTCGAAATCCTTATCCTTGTCCTTATCCTTGTCTTTGTCCTTATCCTTGTCCTTGTCCTTGTCCTTTTCCTTGTCGCCGTCCCGTTCCTTGTCCCGCAGGGCGTTGATGGCGCCGGTGGATCGATCCGCCTGCTCCGTGGAATCCGAATACTCCGGGGGCTTGCCTTCGCCCTCGGTATCGGGAGGCGCTTCGGTCTCGTTCGCATCTGGGGCGACGGGGATGGACATCACGATGCCGGCGGCCTTGCGTTCCATTTCGCCCGGGGAAATCGTCATTCCGCCCAGGACGCCACCACCACCCGAATTCGACCGCGACACGGAATCCGGCATGAAATAATTGGCGATGCCGAGTTTCTGGTCCTCGGTGGTAACGTTGAGGAGCCAAAGAAGCAGGAAGAACGCCATCATCGCGGTGACGAAGTCGGCATACGCCACCTTCCACGCGCCGCCATGATGGCCATGGTCGCCGTGTCCGCCCTTCTTCTTGAGGATGAGGACCGGCTTTTCGCCGTCCTTGCCCTTGCCAGCCATGATCCCTTCGACGCTGCAATCCCGGTCGGAACAACCTTCGGCCTAGATAACGATTTGTCGTTAACGAAACCTTTCCAGGCCCCGGTCCAGGCCCCGGTCCAGGCCCCGGTCCAGGCCCATGCCGCGGTGGCTCACCGCGCGCCAGCCGGGACGAGTTCCAGGACCCGGCCGGAGCGCGCCAGGGCGCTGCGCTCGCCGTCGAGGCGGAGCAGTGCGCCATCCGCCCATGGCGCCGCGAGGTCGCCCCAATGGCGCGACAGGGGGTACCCGGATTGCCCCGGCGCGATCATGAACCGCGACGCGTCGAGGTCGGCGAGATCGTAGACGGCGCGCAGGCCCGCCCCGTGCACCACCGGAAACGCGTCCACCGTCGTTCCCCTGGGCGTCGCGCGGTTGACGGTGAAATTGTCGCCGTCGGTCTGGACAGCGAAACCGAACCATCGGTCGAGGAGCGGAACCGATCTCCAGACAGGGTTCTCGAAAGATGCGCGATGGGCATCTCCCCAGCGCCAGGCGTCCATCCGGGTGCCGAAACGGGTGCGCAGCGCCGAAAGCGCGGCCGCGAGGGTTTTGTCCATCGCTGCCCGGCAATCGTAGCGCGCGCACAGCCAGGAGGTGTCCGACGCGATCGCCAGCATGAGCGCCGGAGCCTCGCGCGCGGCGGCCAGCTGCGCCTGGGCCTCGTCGCCGAGCAGATGCCGCAGCGCGTCGCGCCGCAGCGCGCGCATCCAGGCGTTGAAGACCAAGGGCTCGAACCGGTCGCGGCGCATCTCGCCCGGCCAGGCGCGCAGCGCGCCGATCGCCGCGCGCGCCTCGGGATCGCGGGGCTCCCAGCCAGCGGTGGCGGCGAGAAATTCCTGCGCGAAGGACGAGACGGCATCCGCCTGCCAGGCCGCGGCGCCGGCGATGTCCTGGTCGGTTGCATCGGCGAGTCCGGCCTGCAGGCGCAGCCCCCGATAGGGCGCGTCCCAATCGCCGGTCAGGAACACGCTGGTCCGATCGCCCACCAGCCTGTTGTTGGCGTTCATCAGGAATCCGCCGGGAGGATCGACCGCGCGTGGCAGCGCCTCGGACGGGATCGCCCCGGTCCATGCGTGGCGGTCGTCCCAGCCGGGCACCGGCAGGCTGCCATCGCCGCCGCGCCGGATCGGAACGGCGCCGATCGCCGCAAGCGCGATTCGACCGGCGCGATCCGCGGCGAACAGGTTCTGGACCGGCGCGCGCCACTCCCGCGCCGCCTCTAGGATGGATGCGACGTCGCGCGCGGCCGTCATGCGCAGCAGCGCCGCTGCGGTCGTGTTCGGACCTAGGTCGAGGGCGCTGCGCAGGACAAGGGCATGTCCCTCGGGAGCTGCCTCCTGTCCCGGTCCCGGCCCGAGAAGATCTGCGAGCACCGGACCGTGGCGAGAGCGGCGGATCTCGATCGTCTCGGGCGCGGCTTCCCCTTTGACCGCGATGGCGTGGCGCGCGAGCGCAAAGGAGGCTGGCCCGAATGGCGTGGCGTAACGTCCGGCCTCGCCCGGTTCCAGGCGCTCGACGACGAGGTCAAAGACATCCGCGCCGGTCGTCGTCATGCCCCAGGCGACGCTTCCATTGTGACCGAGCACGACGCCAGGAACACCGGGAGCGCTGGCGCCGACGCGGCGGAAGCCCGGCGCCTCGAGCCGGATGAGGTACCAGACGCCCGGTGCGCCAAGTTGCAGATGCGGATCGTTGGCGAGGAGCGGCTTGCCGCTGCGCGTGCGCGCGCCCGAGAACACCCAGCCATTCGACGCGTGTGGCGGCGTCGGTTGCGGCGGCAGGGCGTCGATGGTGGATGCGAGCCGTGCGGGCGCCCAGTCGCCGATCTCCCGGGCGATCGATGTCGCGGCGTCGGGCGCCCAGTCCGGCCAGAGCAGGCGCAGCAGATCAGGCTCGTGTCCGAGCGCCGATAAACGCAGCCGCGCCAGTTCGTCACGCCAGTTTCCCGAAAGATGGATCGCCATCACCTCGCCCCAGAGGAGCGAATCGACAGGATGCCACGGTTCCGGCGTGCGGCCGGAAAGCCGGAGTTCGAGCGGCAGAGCAGCGTCGGACGCCGTCAGATAGGCGTTGACGCCGCGTGCATAGGCCTCGAGCGCTATCCGGCTGTCCTCCGGCATGAGCGCATGGGCGTTTTCGGCGCGGGCCACCAGGTCCAGGCCGCGCATGAAGCGGTCATTGGCGAGGCCCGTACGGCCGATCAACTCGGCGAGGCGTCCCCTGGCGACCATGCGCATTGCGTCCATCTGCGCGAAGCGGTCCTGCGCATGCAGATAGCCCTGCGCCGCGTAGACATCCCGTGCGGACGCGGCGAAGACATGTGGAATGCCCTCTGCATCGCGGATCGCGCTGACCGGGGCCTCGAGCCCGGCAAGTTCGACGCGGCCCGAGACGCGCGGTGCCGAGCGTTCGATCCAGGCCCATGCGCCAAGCGCCGCCGCCGCGAGGATCGCCCCCGTCGCGAGGGCTGCGCGGCGCAGGAAGCGACCCCGTCGCGGACGCTCAGCCGGCGCGTGATCCGGCATCGCGGCCGCGGCCCAGCAGGCTGTTGAGCAGCAGCGCGCCGAAGATGAGCGCGCCGCCCGACAGGGCCATTGCGGTCGGCTGTTCGCCATAGGCCAGCCAAACCCACACCGGACCCAGCACGGTCTCCAGCAGGGTGAAGAGCCCGACCTCGACCGCTGGGAGATAGCGCATCGCCAGGGTGATCAGCACGCAGCCCCCGGCTAGCTGGACGGTGCCCATCACGAGGACGATCGCGGCGTCGCGCGGGCTTGCCTCGAACGGAAGGGCAAAGGGCAGGGCAAGCGGCAGCGAGATCAATCCCGCGATCAGCACGGTCGGCACCATGTCCGTCGATCCGCCATGGCGTCGGTTGATCACGACATTGGCGGCGAGGCCCAGCGGCACGCCGAGGGCGAAGAGGATGCCGAGAAACCCCTCGCCGGAAAGCGAGTCCAGCACCATGGCCGTGAGGCCTGTCGCCGCCACGCCGATCGCGACCCAGGTCCGCGGCGCAACGCGCTCCCCGAGGAACAGCAGGCCAGCGATCGCTCCGAAAAGCGGCGCGAGGCTCATCACGACCGTCGTATTGGCGACCGTCGTCCGCGTCACCGAGAGGATGAAGGCGAAAAAGGTCGAGGCGAGGCAGGCCGCCGACACGACGCCCCAGGGGCCGACGGCGAGGATCTTCGCGACCACGCGCTGCCTGTGCCATGCGCAGAGAACGACGAAAAGGGCGACGGTGAGCGACAAAGACCGC
Organism: uncultured Rhodospirillales bacterium; assembly: GCA_903860935.1. Classification (GTDB taxonomy): domain Bacteria; phylum Pseudomonadota; class Alphaproteobacteria; order CACIAM-22H2; family CACIAM-22H2; genus CAIOSQ01. The sequence goes on from CAIOSQ010000378.1 coordinate 4,946, forward strand.
CAGAACACGATCTCGAACCCGTCGGGCGGCGCATCGAGCGTGCGAATCCAGAAGCCCCCGCTGCTGAAGCAGAGATTTGCCAGCACCGCCAGAATCAGGCCGCGCCGGCGCAGCGTCCGGTCGGGGGCGGGATCGGTCATGTCGTGGCCCTCGCCGTGGACGTGGAACGGCCGATCGTCGTCGCGATGATCGACAGGATCAAGGCACCCAGGATGATGCTCCCGCCGAGCAGAGTGGCCTCGGGCGGTACCTCCCCGACGACCGCCCAGACCAGCAGCGGTCCCGCCACCGGCTCGAGCAAGGTGAGCAGCGCGACCGGCGCCGCCGGCAGATGACGGAGCGCAAAAAAGAAAAGAGAGAGACCGACCGCGATCTGGAACGCCCCGAGCAGTACGAGCGCCGCGATGTCCACCGCCGAAACGTCGAGCGGTGCGCCGACCGCGAAGGATATCGCCGCCGCGAGCGCTGCGGCGAGCGCCGCGAGCGGGACCAAGTCCAAGGCCTTCAGGCGTCGGACGATCAGGACGTTGATCGCGCCGCATGTCGCGGTCAGCAGAGCCAGCATGTCGCCCGCAAGTCGTCCGCCTCCTACCGACGCCGCCACGATGGGAAACAGCCCGGCGATGGCGAGCGCGACCGCCACGAGGGTCAGACGATGGGGCCGCTCGCGCAGGACGGCCCAGGCCAGAAGCGGCATCAGGAGTGGGCTTGCGGTCTGGAGGAACAGGACATTGGCGACGCTGGTCGCGTTCATCGCCAGCACGTGGATGACGAATGTCCCGCCGACGCAGACCATGCTCGCCACGCCCGCCCATCCAGCAGCGCGCATATCGCGGATCGCCGGCGCGCCGCCACGCAGCGCCAGAAGCACGAGCAGGGCGAGCGCACCACCGAACGATCGCCACCCTGCTTGGTCCCACGGGCCTGCGCTCTCGACGCTGCGCATCACGACGCCACCGACCGACCAGGTCAGCGGCGCGAGAATCGCTGCGGCGAGGGCGAGGAGACGCGGATCGCGGTGTCCGGACGGGGAGGGGATCTGCACGGCGGTGATGTGATCTAGCGGCCGGTTCGGCGCGCTGTCCAGCGGCAACATCGCATGACCGGTCACGTACATGCGCACCGCGAGATCCAGTGTATGCTTGTGCTCATGATGCCCCGCCTGCGCACCGTTCCGTTCCTGCTGCCGCAGGGCTTCTTCGACCTCGCCTATGCGGAATGGGGACCCTCCAGCGGTGTCCCGGTGGTCTGCGCCCATGGACTGACGCGCAACGCTCGCGATTTCGACCCGCTCGCCCAGGCGCTCGCGGCGGCGGGCCGGCGCGTGGTCGCCGTCGATTTTCCAGGGCGCGGCCGCAGCGCGTGGCTGCCGGATCCCGCGCTTTACGCCTATCCTGTCTATCTCGGTGCGCTGTCCGCGCTTCTCGCGCGGCTCGACGCGCCCGCGATCGACTGGATCGGGACGTCGATGGGGGGGCTTGCCGGGATGATGCTCGCGGCCCACGCCGGTACGCCGATCAAGCGGATGGTCGTCAACGATGTCGGACCGTTCATTCCGAAAGCCGCTCTGGAGCGGATCGCAGCCTATGTCGGCAAGGCGCCGCGCTTCGCGGCGCTGACGGATGTGGAGGCATATCTGCGCGTCGTCGCGGCGCCGTTCGGTCCCCTGACGGATGCGCAATGGCGGCATCTCGCGGAGCATGGCGCCGTGCGCGACGGCGCTTCCTGGCGTCTTGCTTACGATCCGGCGATCGCGTCGGCGTTCCAGGCCGGTCCGATCGCCGATGTCGATCTCTGGCCGGTCTGGGAGCGCGTCGCGTGTCCGGTGCTGCTGATCCGCGGTGCCGACTCTGATCTGCTGACGGCCGAAACGGCAGCGGAGATGGGGCGGCGCGGCGGCGCACGGTTGTCCAGCGTCGCAATTGCCGGGTGCGGCCATGCGCCCGCGTTGATGGCGCCGGACCAGATCGCCGCGGTCGCGGCGTTCCTGGCCGAACCGGACGGTCAGCCGCGCAGCGCCTCGGCCGCCTCGAGCGCGAAATAGGTCAGGACGCCGTCGGCGCCCGCGCGCTTGAAGGCCAGCAGCGCTTCCAGAACCACGGCGCGGTCCATCCAGCCGCGTTCGATCGCGCCGGCGAGCATCGCGTATTCGCCGGAGACCTGATAGGCGAAGGTCGGGACGGCAAAGCGGTCCTTCACGCGTTGCACGATGTCGAGATAGGGCATCCCGGGCTTTACCATCACCATGTCGGCGCCCTCGGCGATGTCGAGCGCCACCTCGCGCAGCGCCTCGTCGCCGTTCCCGGGATCCATCTGGTATCCGCGCTTGCCTTCGCCGCCCAGTTTGCGTCCTGCGCCGCTCGCGTCGCGGTAGGGGCCGTAGAAGGCGGAGGCGTATTTGGCCGCGTAGCTCATGATCCGGACATGCTGGAAGCCCCCCGCATCGAGCGCGTCGCG
>CAIOSQ010000379.1 GCA_903860935.1 uncultured Rhodospirillales bacterium
GCGGCAGCGGCGGCGCGCGCGCGCTGGCCGAGCGCGGTCATGAGGGCGGGGATGTCGCCGTCCGCGAAGGCCTCGGTCATGGTCACGCGCTCATCACCAAATCGTCGCGATGGATGATCTCGTCGCGGCCACGATACCCCAGGACCGAGACGATTTCAGCCGAGCGTCGGCCGCGGATCCGCTCCATTTCGGCGGCGCCATAGGCCGACAATCCGCGCGCGATCTCGCGACCATCCGGTCCGAGGACGCGGATCAGGTCGCCGCGTTCGAACCCGCCCTCGATGCGGGTCACGCCAGCGGGCAACAGGCTCTTTCCGGCGCCGAGCGCGGCGACGGCGCCAGCGTCGATCGCCACGGTTCCCGCGGGCGCCACATGCGCGGCGATCCAGCGCTTGCGCGCCGACAGCGGTGTCGCGCTCGGCAGGAACCAGGTCGCCGGCGCGCCCTCGTCGAGCGCGCGCAGCGGGTTCGTCTTCTTGCCGAAGGTGATCGCCATCCGACATCCCGCCGCAAGCGCGATCTTCGCGGCAGCGAGTTTCGTCACCATGCCGCCGGAAGAGTAGCCGGTCGCCGCCTCGCCGCCCATCGCCTCGATCTCCGCGGTCACTTCGGTGACGACGGGGATATGCGCGGCATCGGCGCGCTTGCGCGGATCGGCCGTGTAGAGGCCATCGATGTCGGAGAGCAGGATCAGCGTATCCGCCGACACCATCTGCGCGACGCGCGCGGCCAAGCGGTCGTTGTCGCCGAACCGGATCTCCTCGGTGGCGACGCTGTCGTTCTCGTTGATCACGGGAACCGCGCCCAGCTTCAGCAACTGGTCCATCGTGGCGCGCGCGTTCAGATGCCGCCGCCGCGCCTCGGTGTCGTCAGGCGTCAGCAGGATCTGCGCCACGGTGATGCCATGGCGCGCCAACGTCTCCTGATAGGCGTGGGCGAGGCGGATCTGTCCGGTCGCGGCCGCCGCCTGCTTTTCCTCCAGCCGGATGGTGCGCCCGGTGAGGCCGAGATGGCGTCGCCCGACCGAGATCGCGCCGGAGGAAACGATGAGGACCTCGGCACCGCGCGCGCGCAGCATCGCCACGTCGTCGGCGAGCGCGTCGAGCCATGTCCGGCGGATGGCGCCGCTCTCGTCCTCGACCAGCAGCGCCGATCCGATCTTGATCACGACGCGCCGCGCGGCGTGGAGCAGCCGGGCGGGATCCATCACCTTCGCGACGGCGGTCATGCCGCCTCCGGCGGCTGCGCACGCCGCGCGACGACGTGGCGCATCAAGGCGCGCAGCAGATCCGGCACGCCCGCGCCCGACACGGCCGAGAGCGTCATCACCTCGGCCCCAGGCGACAGCCGACGCGCGGCGCGGACGATCGCCGCCTTCTTCTTCTTGATGACGTCCGGCGTCAGGGCATCGCATTTGTTCAGCCCGACGATCTCGGGCTTGCCGGGCAGGCCGCCCCCATAGGCCTCGAGCTCGGCGCGGATCAGCTTGTAGGCGCCTGTCACGTCGTCGGCGGTGGCATCGATCAGGTGCAGGATCGCGCCGCAGCGCTCGACATGGCCCAGGAACCGATGGCCCAGCCCCCGGCCCTCCGCGGCGCCTTCGATCAACCCCGGCAGATCGGCCACGACGAACTCGTCGTCGTCGCTGCGCACGACGCCCAGCTGCGGCTTCAGCGTCGTGAAGGGATAGTCGGCGATCTTGGGTCGGGCGCTGGACGTCGCCGCGAGGAAGGTCGACTTGCCGGCATTCGGCAGACCGACGAGCCCGACATCGGCGATCAGCTTGAGCCGCAGCCAGATCCAGCGCTCCTCGCCCGGCCAACCGGGATCGGTACGCCGCGGCGCCTGATTGGTCGAGGATTTGTAATGGGCGTTGCCGAAGCCGCCATCGCCGCCCCGGCACAACACGATACGCTGACCGGGCGTCACGAGGTCGGCGATGAGGGTCTCGTTGTCCTCGGCCAGGATCTGCGTTCCGGCCGGGACCTTGAGCACGATCGCGTGGCCGGCGCGGCCGCTCTTGTTCTGGCCCTCGCCGTGATGGCCACGCTCGGCGCGGAAATGCTGCTGATAGCGATAATCGATCAGCGTGTTCAGATTGGCCTGGGCCTCGATCACGATGTCGCCGCCGCGACCTCCGTCGCCGCCATCGGGCCCGCCATATTCGATGAATTTTTCGCGCCGGAAGCCAAGGCAGCCGGCGCCACCGTCACCGGCCTTCGCGTAGATCTTGCACTGATCGAGGAATTTCATGTCCGGGCTCGCGTCGCTGACGGGCGGGGCCCGAAACGCGAACGGGGGAACGGCGCGGGCCGTCCCCCCGGTCTCGTCGCGTGCGCGTACGAAGGGACGGTTATTCCGCCGCCGCCGGCACCGGTTGCACCGACACGAACATGCGGTTGCCCGCGCGGCGGCCGAACTTCACGGTGCCATTGACCAGCGCGAACAGCGTGTGGTCGCGCCCCATGCCGACATTGGAGCCGGCGCGATAGACGGTTCCGCGCTGGCGGATGAGGATACTGCCGGCGTTCACGGCCTCGCCGCCGAACGCCTTCACGCCCAGACGCCGGCCATCCGAATCGCGACCGTTACGCGACGAACCGCCTGCTTTCTTCTGTGCCATGACCTGTCTCCGATCCTGAATTCAGCTTGTGTGCGGGGACGCCCTCAGGCGGCCACGATGTCCGAAATGCGCACCACGGTCTGCGACTGGCGGTGACCGTTCTTGCGGCGCGAATTCTTGCGGCGGCGCTTCTTGAAGATGATCACCTTCTCGCCGCGCTGCTGGCTCAGCACCGTGCCGGTCACGCGCGCGCCGTCGACGGTGGGTGCGCCGATGCGCGTCCCGCCTTCGCCGCCGACGACGAGGACGTCGGTGAACTCGACGCTGGCGCCGGCCTCGGCCGTCAGCTTCTCGATCACGATCACGTCGTTCTTCGCGACCTTGTACTGCTTGCCGCCGGTCTTGATCACTGCGTACATGGAGGGAACCTTCCGGATCCGAACAATAAAGCGCCGCGCGGACCGAGACGGACCGGCGGCGAACAGGGCGCGGATAATCTTCGCCGCCCGCCTCGCTGTCAAGCAGCGAAAACCGTTCTCTCGCGCGGGGGTCGTGCGGCCCTCAGCGCAGCGGGAAGCCGAGGCCGCGCAAGATCCCCGCCAGCTTGTCGCGACCGCTGAGCGCGGCGGCATCGGCGAGCCGCGCGACGACGCGCGTGGTCCAGCGGGCGGCGGACATTTCGTTGCGGCGCGAGAACGCCTCCATACGCGGGTCGTAGGCGGCGACCAGGTCGGCCTCGCCGCCGGCCTCGTAGCGGTCACGAAACAGCACCGCCTGCTGCGGCAGGCGCGGCTTGACCTCTCCGGCGGCTCCCTCGGCGGCATGCCCCACGCACAGGCCGAACACGCCCATGGTCCCCGGCGGCAGGCCGAGAAGATCGGCCACGCGGGCCGGATCGTTACGCAGCGCGCCGATATAGACGGTCGAGAGCCCGAGCGACTCGGCGGCGACCACGGCGTTCTGGGCCGCGAGGGCGGCATCGATGGCCGCGACCAGATAGGTCTCGAGGTAATCGAGGCCGCCGAGCGACGCTCCGCCCCTCTCCCCGATCCGCCGGTTGCGCGCGAGATCGGCGACGAAGACTAGGAACAGCGGACATTGGACGATATGCGCCTGGCCATTCGCCAGCTTCGCCAATTCGGCGCGCACGGCGCGATCCTCGACCATGACCACCGACCAGGTCTGGAGATTCGAGGAGGTGGCGGCGGATTGCGCCGCCGCCACAAGGGTCTCGAGCGTACCGGCCGGCAACGCGTCCGGGCGGTAGGCACGAACCGACCGGTGATCGAGCAACCCGGCGATCATCTCGTTCCAGGGCCCGGCCGGCGGCATGGCATCGGCGCCATAGCGGCGGGCGAACGCCGCGTCCCGCGATGCCGGATCGCCGGCGGACGCAGTCGAGGCGTAAGGCGTGTCGGTCATGGCGAATATCCCGGGGCGTTGAATGAGGCGGGACAATAGCCTCAAACCCGATGTGGACGGCAACGCGCGATCTTCAGCGCATCGGCGCCGTCCGCGGGGCTTGCGATACCCCGGGTGCTTCGCTAGGTTCCGCCGCGATTTTCGACCGGCAACATCCGCGGAAGGGTGGCAGAGCGGTTGAATGCACCGCACTCGAAATGCGGCATGCCTTTACGGGCATCGGGGGTTCGAATCCCCCCC
>CAIOSQ010000380.1 GCA_903860935.1 uncultured Rhodospirillales bacterium
ATCGCGATCATCTCCTTCATGTCGGGGATCGCCAATTCGCGTCATCCCGACCTCGTGAACGAGTGGCTCGACGGCATCCTGTCGGCCGAGTATCAGGCCCGCGCCGCGGCCTCGCCGTTCTTCTTCGGCCCGACGGTGCGCGGCGTCGCCGTGCCCGACGCCGCCAAGCCCTATACGCCGTCGACGCCGGCCGAGGTGCTGGCGCTGCAGACCATCGACTGGCCGGCGATCGCGCCGCAGCGCGGCGGTCTCGTCGAGCGCTTCGACCGCGTCTTCTCGCTCTGACCCGCACCGCACAGGAGAACCGACATGACCACGACCACGACCGGCCGGCGCGGCTTCGCGCGCGGCCTCGCCGCCGGCACCGCTCTCGTCGCCGCCCCCGGGCTCGTGCGCGCCCAGGCCGCGCGCGAACTGGTGATCGTCAGCTTCGCCGGCCAGCTGCAGGAGCCGCATCAATGGCTGGCCCGGCGCATGGAGCAGAGCGTGCCGGGGCTGCGCATCCGCCTCGTCCCGAGCGAAAGCCAGGACATCGTCGCCTCGATCAAGGCGGCGCAGGGCTTCTCGCCCTTCGACGCGATGCCCAATGGCGAGCCGCCGCACCTGATCGCGCAGCGCGATGGCTACATCAAGCGCATCGAGCCCGCGCGGCTGAAGAACTACGCGAACCTGATCCCTGAATTCGTCGCCAAGTCCGGCGGCTTCGGGGTGCCGGCCAGCTATTCGCTGATCGGCATCGCCTACAACGAAAAGATGCTGAAGACGCCGCCCGCCAGCTGGGCCGACATGTGGAAGCCGGAATACGCGGGCAAGGTCGGCATTCCACGTGCCGCCTCGAATCTCGGTCTCGGCGTGCTGGCGATCGTCGCCAAGATCTTCGGCGGTTCGGAAGACAATCTCGAGCCGGCCTGGACGAAGCTGCAGGAGCTCAAGCCGGTGATCGGCCGCTCGCCGACCCAGCTGATCCAGATGCTGGAGCGCGAGGAGATCGCCCTGGCGCCGATCTGGAACAACGACGCGGCGGGATCGGCGGGCAAGGGGCTGCCGATCAAGTTCGTCCAGCCTGCGCCCGGCCCCGTGGCGATCATCTCCTTCATGTCGGAGATCGCCAACACGCGCCATTCGGATCTGGTCTACGCGTGGATGGATGGGATCCTGTCGGCCGAGTACCAGCAATACGCCGCCAACGCGCCGTATTTCTTTGGCCCGACGGTGAAGGGCGTGACCATTCCGGAAGCGGCGCGGCCCTATACGCCGTCGACCGCGGAGGAGGTGGCGCGGCTGCAGACCGTGGACTGGGGCAAGATCGCCCCGGTGCGCGGGCAGATCGTCGAGCGCTTCGATCGCGTCTTCGCGAACTGACCCATGAGCGATCTTCCTGCCGCCTCGCCGATGGCCGCGGACATCGCGCGCCAGCCCGCGACGATCGAGGCTTTCGCAAGCCGCGCCGCGCTCTTCCACGCGCTCGGCCGGTCGGCGCTGGCGCCGGGGGCGGGCGGCAGGATCTGGGTCACGGGCTGCGGCGACGGCATCTTCGCCGCCGCCGCGGCCGCTGGCTTCGCCGCGCGGCTGGGGCTCGACTGGCGTCCGCTCGGGGCCCTCGACCTCGCGCTCGCCGCCGACCGGCTGAAGCCCGCCGACAGCGTTGTCGCGATCTCGATGTCCGGCAATGTCGACCGGACCGTCGAGGCCGCGCGCGCCGTCGCCGCGGGGGGCGTGAGGATGCTGGCGCTGGTCAATGGCGGCGGCGGCAAGCTGGGCGAGATCGCCGGTGCGAAAGTCTCGCTCGGTCTCGCCGACATCGCGCCCTTCCTCTGCGGAACGAGCAGCTACACGTTGACCGTCGCCGCGCTGATGGCCCTGGCGTCCGGAGCGGCGGATTCGGCACTTCCCGACTACGCGGCGCTCGCCGCGGCCCAGCGCGTGGCGCTCGCGGCAGGTGCGGCGGTGGTCGAAACGATCGCGCCGCCGACAGGGATCCGGCTGCTCTCCGCGGGCTGCGATCTCGGGACCGCGCAGTACGGGGCTGCCAAATTCGTCGAACTGACGCGCATCCCCGCGTGGTCGGCCGATCTCGAGGAATTCGCGCATAGCCAGTACTGGGCGATGCCCACCGGCGATCTGGTGACGATCGTGGCAGGAGAGCCGGGGCTTGCGGCCTATGCCACCGAGAGCTGCAGGGCGCTCGCCGAACTTGGCGTCGCGACCTTCGCCATCGACAGCGTGGCGAGCCCGGTCGCGACGGCGCGCCACCGCGCGACGCTGCCCGACATGCCGCCGGATCTCTTTCCCCTGGTGGCCGCGCTGCCTGTGCAACTGCTCGCGGCACGCCTGGCGCGCGCGACCGGCCTCGACCCCGACACGCGTGCGCATCTCAAGGGCGACGCGCTGCGCTTTCGCGTCAGTCGCATGCTCACGCGGCGTTCGCTGATCGGCACCGGAGCGTGAGGCGATGGGGCGTGTCCATGTCGTCGGGTACCTGTCCATCGACCGCATCGTCCTCGATGGCCGGAGCATCGAGGACGTTCCCGGCGGCGGCGCTCTCTATGCGGCTCTCGCCGCGCGCGGCGCCGGGGCGGAGGTCGCGCTGCATGCCTGCGCCGGCACCGATTTCCGTGCCGCATGGCTCGATCGCCTCGCCACGCTCGGGATCGACATCGCCGGCATCGCACGGTGCGCGGTGCCGACGCGGCGGGCGCGCCTCGCCTATGTGGACGACGAGCGGCGGGACTCGGCCCATTTCGCCGAGACGGCCTGGTGGGAGAGCACGCGCGCCCTCGCGCCGCGTCTCGCCGCGGTGCCGGAGCGTGGCGACGTGATCGCCGTGCCCCCGGTTCCCGCGCGCATCCTGGCGATGATCTGCGCGCAGGCGCGCGCGGCCGGGGCCCGCGTCGTCGCGGACACCTCCGCGGCTTTCGCTGGGGTCGACGGCGACGCGCTGCGCGCGGCGATGCCCGCGCTCGCCGTTTTCGCGCCCAGCCTCGAGGAGACCCGCATCCTGGAACCTGGGCGCGACGACGACGAGGCTGCGCTGGCGCTGGCCGCGCGCGGCTGCCCGGTGCTGCAGAAGCGCGGCGCGGCGGGTGCCGTGCTGGCGCGCGACGGCATCTCGCCGCTGCTGCGTCTGCCGGCCCCGGCTCCATCCGCGATCGTCGACACGACAGGCGCGGGAGACAGCGTCCTCGGCGCCCTGGCGGCTGGATTGGGCGCGCACACGGATCTGACCGACGCCGCGCGCGACGCGCTGGCCTGGGGTGCCCGCTGCGTCGGCGGGCTTGGACCATCCGCGCTGGGGCTTCGCGTGGAACTCGCAGAGGCGACATGAGCCATATCCGACTCGACTCCATCACGAAGAGCTTCGGCGCGACCCGCGTCCTCGATGGCTGTACCGTCGAGGTCGAGAAGGGCAGCGTCACCACGCTGCTCGGCCCGTCGGGCTGCGGCAAGACCACGCTGCTGCGCACCCTCGCCGGGTTCGTCGAACCCGATGCGG
>CAIOSQ010000381.1 GCA_903860935.1 uncultured Rhodospirillales bacterium
ATCTGCCGCAGCGCCGCGGCTGCCGCGGCTGCCCATGCCATAGGGCGCGACGTCGCTGTTGCCGATGCGGATCGCGATGTCGGCGAGGCGGCAGCCCAGTCCTTCGGCGACGCATTGCGCCAGCGTCGTCTCGTAGCCCTGGCCCGTGCCGCCGAGGCCGCAGGAGGCGAGCACGGCGCCCGAGGGTTCGATGCGGATGGTGGCTGTCTCGTGGCCGGAGCCCGGGATCCCCGCCTTGCGGTAGAAGGCCGAACCATAGGTCGTGGACTCGATCACCGCGCAATAGCCCAGGCCGAGCAATTCGCCACGCGCGCGGGCCGCGCGCTGGCGATGCCGGAACGCGTCGTGGCCGATCGCTGACGCCACGGCTTCCAGCGTCTCGGCCGGCGTCACGTCGACCAGCATCTCGCCGGTCGCGGTGGTCCAGGGCTGTTCGGATGCGGCGATCGTGTTGACGCGCCGGACTTCGAGCGGATCGAGGCCGAGCGCCTCCGCGATCCGGTCCATGAGCCCGTCCATGAACCAGGATGCGCTCGCCATCGGCGCGCGCATCGGCCCCGCCGGGCATTTATGCGTGAGCCACGCGTCGAGCGCGTAGCGATAGGTTTTCACGCGGTAGGGGCCGGGCAGGATCATCGCCACGACGGCGATCATGTAGTTCGCCGGGAAGAAGCAATAGGCGCCGAAATCGGCCTCGAAATGGGCATCGAGCGCCAGCAGCCGCCCATCCGCCGCCACCGCGGCGCGCAGCGAGGCCGTCTCCTCGCGCGCCTGGAGCGCCGCGATCAGGTTCTCGCCGCGCTCCTCGCGCCACCGCACCGGCCGGCAGAGCGCGATCGACATCGCCGCGCAGGCCAGCTCCTCGCGCAGCAATGCGATCTTCTGGCCGAACCCGCCGCCGACATCCTCGGAGATCACGGTCACCTGGGATTCCGACAGGCGCAGCCGCGCGGCGAGCGCGGAGCGCAGCGGATGCGGCGCCTGCGCGCCGGTCTGAAATGTCAGGTGCCGCCGGCCTGGATCCCAGCTGGCGATGCAGCCGCGCGGCTCGAGCGGCATATGCGTCTGCCGGTGCTGGGAAAAGCGCGCCTCGACCACGCGATGCGCCGTCGCGAAGGCGGCATCGACCTCGCCGGCGGCGAAATCCTGGCGTGCGATGCGGTTGGAGGCGAGCGTCGGATCGACGCGCGGCGCATCCGCCGCGCGCGCGGCGTCGATGGAGGCGCAGGCGGGCAGGGGCCGGTAGTCGATCTCGATCGCCTCCGCCGCGTCGAGCGCCGCCTCGCGCGTCTCTGCCACGATCGCGGCCACCGGATCGCCGACGAAGCGCACGCGGTCGATGGGAAGGGGGGGCGTGTCGACCGGATGCAGCCCCTCGATCGGCGGTGCCATGCGCAGCGTCGTCGCCCGGCTGGCGAAATCGGCTCCGGTCCAGATCGCGGCGACGCCCGGCATGGATCTGGCGGTGTCCGTCGACAACGCGGCGATTCCGGCATGGGCGTGCGGGCTGCGCAGGAAGACGAGATGCAGCGCGCGCGGCGTCTCGATGTCGTCGACGAAGCGGCCCTGGCCGCGCAGCAATCGCTCGTCCTCGACGCGGAGCGGCGAGGTCCCGAGGATGCGGTGACCGCTCACGGGCGTGCGCCGTCCAGGCGCTCCTCGCTGGCGGCGTCGAAGAGATGCAGCCGGTCGCGCGGGATGCACAGCCCGAGCCTGTCGCCGGGTGCGACGCGCAGCCCCTTGTCGAGACGGAAGACGAGTTCGGTGTCCCCCACGGCGAGGTTCACGTGCTGCTCCGAGCCGAGCGGCGAGACGAGGGTGACGCGCCCTTCGATGTTGGCGGCTGCGCCCTCGGCCGGTGCGCAATCCTCCGGCCTCACGCCGAGGATCGTCTTGTGCCCTGCCGCGAAGCGCCCGGCGAGCGCGACGGACAGATCGCCGCGCCGGAAGCTGTCGCCGGACGGTCCGACCTCGCCGGTCAGGAAGTTCATCTGGGGCGCGCCGAGGAAGCCGGCGACGAAGCGGTTGCGCGGCCGGTCGTAGATGCCGGCGGGCGTGTCGATCTGCTGCACGACGCCGCCGCGCATCACGGTGATGCGGTCGGCCAGCGTCATCGCCTCGGCCTGGTCATGGGTGACGTAGACGACCGTGGTCGCGACCTGTCGGTGCAGCTTCTTGATCAGCGTGCGCATCGACACGCGCAGCGCGGCGTCCAGGTTCGACAGCGGCTCGTCCATCAGGAAGACGCGCGGTTGCCGCACGATCGCCCGGCCCAGGGCGACGCGCTGGCGCTGCCCGCCCGAAAGCTGGCTCGGGCGGCGCTCCAGCAGATGCGTGATCTCCAGCTGTTCGGCGGCGCCGCGTACACGCCGCGCGATCTCGTCGGCCGGCATGCCGCGCAGCTTGAGCCCGAAGGCGATGTTCTCGAAGACGTTCTTCTGCGGGTAGAGCGCGTAGCTCTGGAACACCATCGCCACCTCGCGCCGGTGCGGCGGCGTGTCGGTGACGTCGTCGGCGTCGAAGAAGACCTGACCTTCGCTGGGCTCCTCGAGACCGGCGACGATGTTGAGGGTCGTGGTCTTGCCGCAGCCCGAGGGTCCGAGCAGGACCATGAACTCGCGGTCCGCGATCTCGAGGTCGAGCTTCTCGAGCGCGGCGACGGCGCCGAAGCGCTTGGCGATGCCGGCGAGACGTATCCTGGCCATGGGGTCAGCCCTTCACGGCGCCGGCTGTCAGGCCGGAGACGATGTAGCGTTCGAACAGCATCGCGAGCACCACTGGCGGGACGATGGCGATCACGCCCGCGGCGTTGATGAAGGAGAAGCTGGTGGTGAAATCCATCACGAAGCCCGAGATCACGATCGGCAGGGTCTGCGCCGTCACGTTCTGCGTCAGGATCAGGGCGAAGATGAATTCGTTCCAGCTGGTGAGGAAGGCGAACATCAGCGAGGCGATGACCGCCGGCAGCGCCAGCGGCAGATAGACGTGGCGCAGCGCCGCCACATGCGAACATCCATCCACGCGCGCCGCGCGGTAGAGATCGGCGGGGATGGACTCGAAATAACTGATCAGGATGAAGATCGTGAAGGGGATGGTCACGGCGAGATAGGTCGTCACCAGCGCGGTCTGGGTGTTGACGAGGTCGAGCGCGCGCACCAGCAGGAAGAGCGGCACGATCAGGGCGATGTCCGGGATTACCCGCGTCACCAGGATCGCGTAGAGCGCGCCGCGCCGGCCGCGGAAGGGGATGACCGCGATCGCATAGGCCGCCGTGACCGAAAGCACGAGGTTGAGCAGCGCGACCCAGAGCCCGACCGAGAAGGAATTGGCGAGCGAGGGCAGCAGGTTCTCGGCACCGCTCGGCAGGAATCGCGTCGTCGCCGGGTCGCCCTGGCGCCGCGTCTCGTAGGTCACGACCTCCGATTTCGCGCCGAAGATCGCCTCGAAATTCGCGAGCGTCGGATCGGGCGGAAGCCAGTTCGGGGGGATCGCCGTGATCTGCGCGTCGGTCTGGAGCGAGGAGGAGACGAGCCACGCCACCGGGCCGGCCACATAGGCGACGAGCAGGGCCGAGAAGAAACCGATCAGGAGGCCGCGGCCGAGGCTGCGACGCAGGCGTGGGGCGATCATTTCTCCATCCCCCGTCCAAGCATGCGGATGAACATCCAGGACAGCAGGAACGTAGCCATGGCCAGGATGTAGGACAGCGCCGCGCCGACCCCGAATTTCAGACTGCGGAAGGTCTCGACATAGATCTGCCAGGACAGCGTGTAGGAGGCGTCGCCCGGACCGCCCTGGGTCATGATCAAGAACAGGTCGAAATGGCGGATGGAGATCATCGTCTCGTAGACGAGGACGAGCATGAAGCCCGGCTTGAGCGCGGGCAGGGTCACATGCAGGAAACGCTGGACGACATTGGCGCCGTCGACCCGCGCCGCGCGATAGAGATCCGCCGGGATCGCCTTCATCGTCACGAGCATGAGGATCGCGGCGAGCGGCATCTGCTTCCAGACGGCGGCGTTGGCGATCATGAACAGGGTCTTGGACGGATCGCCGAGCCAGACCGTGTAGCGTTCGATCAGGCCGAGCTTGAGCAGCAGGGCGTTGAGCAGGCCGTAGGACGGGTCGTAGATCCATTTCCACATCAGCCCGTTGACGATCGACGGCGTCGCCCAGGGCAGCAGGATGAGCGCGCTCAGCACACGTCGCCCGGGGAAGGCCTCGTTGAGCAGAAGCGCCACCCCGAGCGCCAGGAGCGTCGTCGCCGCGACCGTGACCAGCGTGTAGACCGTGGTGCGCTGCACCGCGATCCAGAATTGCGGATCCGCGAGGATGCGCTCGTAATTGCCTGTGCCCACGAAAGGCCGCCGCCAGGGCCGCGTCAGCACGATGTCGTAGAGCGAGGTATAGAAGGAATAGGCGATCGGATAGAGCGCGACCGCCATGAGCACGGCGAAAACCGGCGCGATCAGCAGCCAGGCGTTGCGTTCGTCGTAGGAAAGTCCGCGGAACTTCGACATGGCGGAAGGCG
>CAIOSQ010000382.1 GCA_903860935.1 uncultured Rhodospirillales bacterium
CCTGAAGCCGCGCCGGCGCATGATCCGTGCAGACAGAAGCGCGGATCATGCTCGGGCTCCCTGATCTGTCGGGTGATCCACGTCGCCGACGGTTCCGCCGCCGACGATCACGCTCTAGAATCGCGCGCGTCATGGACCTGGCACGGAGGCGACGATGGATGAGCTGACCAAGGAGCAGGCGGACCTGCAGGCGCGCGCGCGTTCGCTCGCCGCGGAGATCGCGACCGGCGCCGCCGAGACCGATCGTTCCGAGGCCTATCCCTGGCATGTCGTGCATCGCATGCGTGAAGAGGGCTTCTTCGGGATGACGATCCCGAAGGATCTCGGCGGCGGCGGTCTCGGCTATTTCGAGGCGGTGCTGGTCGTCGAGGAACTCGCGAAGGCCTGCGCGGTCGCGGGACGCATCGCCGTCGAGGCCAACATGGGCGCGATCGGCGCGATCATGGCCTATGGCAGCCTGGCGCAGCGTCGGCTGGCCGCCGATCTCGTCCTTTCCGGCGACAAGCCGGCGATCTGCATCACCGAGCCGCAGGCCGGGTCCGCGGCGACCGAGATGCGGACCACGGCGACGCGGCACGGCGACCGCTGGGTCATCGACGGCGAGAAGACCTGGATCACCGGCGGCGGCGTGTCGCGGCTGCATCTGATCTTCGCGCGGGCGATCGAGGATGGCCGGGCGCGCGGCATCGGCGGCTTCATCGCGGTGCGCAACGGCGCCGAGGATCCGGCCGGGCTCGTCGTGGCCCGTCGCATCCCGTCGATGGGCCTCAAGGGCATGCCCGAGGCGGAGCTGCGATTCGCGGGTCTGGAGATCGCGGACGACATGGTGCTGCGTCCGCCGGGCGGTTTCGGCAAGGGCTTCGGCGCGCTGATGGATGCCTACAACGCGCAGCGCTGTGGCGCGGCGACGGCGGCGCTGGGGATCGCGGCCGGCGCCTTCGACGACGCGCTGGCCTATGTCCAGCGGCGCGAGCAGTTCGGGCGGCCGATCTGCGAGTTCCAGGGCCTGCAATGGATGCTGGCCGACATGTCGATCGCGCTCGACGCGGCGCGCGCGATGATCTGGCGCGCGGCGCGCTCGAGCGGCGCGTCCGGCTTTCCCGACCGTTTCCTCGCCGCGCAGGCGAAGGTCCTGGCGGCCGACACGGCCATCCGCGTCACCAACGACGCGCTGCAACTCTGGGGCGCGGCGGGTTACAGCCGCGACAACCCGATGGAGCGGCGCGTGCGCGACGCCCGGATGTTCGCGATCGCCGGCGGCACGGCCCAGGTGCTGCGCACCCAGGTCGCCGCGCGCCTGCTCGGGCGCCGGCTGCCGCAGACCCGCGACGGCTATTTCGCGGAGGCCGCCGCCCCGCGCGCGGCGGAGTGACGGGCATGGCGACGACCGTCGAGGCGATCGCGGCCAGGCTGCGCGACGCGGGCTGCCGCTGGGCCTTCGGGATTCCCGGCGGAGAGGTGCTCGCCATGATGGCCGCGCTCGACGAGGCCGGTATCGACTTCGTGCTGGCCAAGCACGAGGCCGCCGCCGGCTTCATGGCCGAAGGCACGCATCGCATCACCGGCGCGCCCGGCATCCTGCTCGCCACGATCGGTCCGGGCGTGTCGAACGCCATCAACGTGATCGCGAACGCCCAGCAGGATCGCGTGCCGATGATCTTCCTCTCCGGCTGCCTCGACGCGGCCGAGGAGGCGACCTACACGCATCAGATCTTCGATCACGCCCAGGTCGTCCGTCCGCTGGTCAAGGCGACGTTCCGCGCCGATCCGGCTTCGATCGCGACCGTGATCGACAAGGCCGTCGCGCTTGCGATGGATCATCCGCGCGGTCCCGTGCATATCGACATTCCGATCGGTGCGGCCACCGCGATGGCGGCCCCGCCGATCGTGCCGCGCCGCGCGCCGCCCCTGCCGGTCGCACCGGCACCCGGTCCTGCGCTCGACCAGGCGCGCGCGTGGCTGCGCGCGGCCAAGGCACCTGTGATCGTCGCCGGGCTCGAGACGCCGGCTCAGGGCGCGGAGGCCGAATTGCGTGACTTCGCGCATCGCCACCGCATTCCCGTCGTCGCGACCTACAAGGCCAAGGGCGTGCTCGACGAGGCGCGCGATCCCTGGAGCCTGGGCGGCGCTGGGCTCTCGCCGGTCGCCGACAGGATCCTCCTGCCGCTGCTCGCGCGCTCGGATTTCGTGCTGCTCGCGGGCTACGATCCGATCGAGCAGCGTATCGGCTGGCGTCAGCCCTGGCCCGCGGATGCGCGGGTGGTCGAGTTCGCAAGCGCGCCCAACACGCATTACATGCATCAGGCCGCGCTGAGCTTCGTATGCGACGTCGGCGCCGGCCTTCGGGCGCTCGGCGAGGGCATCGAGGGGGGAGCCTCGGCATGGACCCATGCCGAGGTCGCGGCGCTGCGTGGCCGATTGCGCGCCGCCTATCGGCCCGACGAGGATTGGGGCCCTGCCGCCATCTGCGACGTCGCTCGGCGCGTCCTGCCGGACGATACCATCGCGACCACCGATGCCGGGGCGCATCGCATCCTGTTCAGCCAGGTCTGGGACTGCCCGCTGCCCAACGCCCTGTTCCAGTCGACCGGGCTCTGCACCATGGGATGTTCGCTGCCGCTGGCGGCCGGGGCGAAGCTGGCCGCGCCCGAACGCGTCGTCGCGTGCTTCGTCGGCGATGGCTGCTTCGAGATGGTGCTTGGCGAACTGGCGACGCTGCGCGACCGCGCGCTCAAGGTGATCGTCATCGTATTCGTCGACGAATCGCTGGCGCTGATCGAATTGAAGCAGCGCGCGTCCCAGATGCCGAGCGTCGGTGTCGCGTTCGGCGGCACGGATTTCGCCGCCGTCGCACGCGCGATGGGCGGCGAGGGCCATGAGGTCACGGATCGTGCCGGCCTCGAGGCCGCGCTGCGCCGCGCGCTGGTCGCCGACCGGTTCAGCGTGCTCGCCTGTCGCATCCCCGCGCGGAGCTACGACGGACGGATCTGAACGCGACCGTCATCCTTCTGCGGCCGGCGCGCGGTCTTCCTCCGCATAGGGGCCGTGGCGCATGAATTCCTCGACCCGTGCCGGGCGGATGACATGGGTCCGCGGTTCGACGGCGAAGAACCCGCCCTCGAGCCCGACCAGGGGAATGATGCGGTTGCGTCGCGTGAAGACGCGGCGGATCGACGCCGAGTGCTCGATCATGCCGTTGCGCTCGTCCTCGTCCACGGCGAAGAGCGCCTCGTAGGCGGCGACGAATTCCCGCACGAAGCCGCGATCGACGACCTGGAGATTGCTCATGATCCAGCAGCGATCCTCGAAATCCCAGTAATAGGCGAGGCCGACCAGTTTCTTCTCGCGGGTGAAATAGGGGAAGAACGGGAAGGCGCGGCAGGCCATCGAACGGTTGTCGCGCTCGCAGAACTGGACGCCCTTGCACTCGACGGCTTCGCAATGCGCGTGCATGTCGGCGACGATCTTGCGCCCGGCCGCGTCCTTCGGGACGTAGTCGCGCCAGAGGTCGGTGCGCGACTTGAGCAGCGCGTATTCAGACTTGTCCACGATGGGCACGGCATGGTCGGCGGAGCAGCAGACAGGCACGCCGTCGTTGTGGGGTGCGCATTTGCGTCCGCAATCGAAGCGCGAGACAGGGGCGGTGAAGCGCTCGTAGACGCGGGCGTAGTCTTCCGGGGTCGCAGCCATGGGCACTCGCGGTCCTTGGAGGTGGCGGGAACCGATCCGACCGTAACGGAACCGTAAGCTTGCGGGTTCTATCGTCCGGCCGCGAATCGATCTTCCGGAGACATTCTATGGCCGAGTTTTGGGTTGTGGGCGGCGAATTCGCCGATGCGAGGTTCGAGAGCTTGACGCCGGGCCGGTCGCTGGAGCGCTACGGTCCCTTTGCGAGCTACGACGCGGCGCGCAAGGAATGGAAGGCGCGGACGATGGCGACGGTCGACAACGCCCTGGTCCGCTACCGCGTGGTCGACGCGAGCGCCCAGGCGGCGTGATCGGTGACTGGCGCGGGACGGGATGGCCGTCCCGTCGCTCATTCCGCGTCGAACATCATGCGGATACGGGTTTCGCCGGCGCGCTCGATATGCCGGCGCGCGACGCCGCCGGCGCGCGGCGCGTCGCCGGCGGCGATGGCGTCCACGAGATCGGCATGTTCGGCCAACGCCGCGTCGGCGCGCCCCGGAACCTCGAAGGTAGTCCCGGGCAGCAGCGCGATGAAATGCGCCATCGGCTCGAGCATCCGTGTCAGATAGGCGTTGCGACCGGCCTCGTGGATTGCGGCATGGAAGCGCGTGTTGAGCGTCGCGGTGCGCCCGGGATCGCCGAGGGCGCCACGCATCGCCGCGAGCAGGTCGCGCAGCACCGCGATCTCGGCGGCCGTGGCGTGACGCGCGGCCAGTTCGGCGGCCGCGCCCTCGAGGAGTCCGCGCACGACATATAATTCGCGGACCTGCTGTCGGCCGAAGCGTGTCACGGCGAGCGAGCGTCCCTTGCCGGGCTCGACGAGACCGTCGCCCGTCAGGCGACGGATCGCTTCGCGTACCGGCGTACGGCTGACGCCGAGCCGCGCCGCGAGTTCGACCTCGCGCAGCTCGTCGCCCGGCCTCAGCGCGCCGCCGCGGATGGCCTCGCGCAGCCGCAGATAGGCGTGCTCGGCGCGCGACCCGCGATCACCTCCGTCGGGCTTCGGCGGCGGCTTCGGCGTCGTGCGTCGCGGCGGTGCTCCGCGCGTCATAGCCCGGCCCTCGTCGGGTCAGCCGAAGAACATGCCGCCATTGACATGGATCGCCTGGCCGGTGACGAAGCCCGAGGCGGGGCGACAGAGCATGCGCACGATCTCGGCGACCTCGTCCGGCGTGCCTTCGCGGCCGACGATCGGTGACCCCGCGATGCCGCGCCCGGAACTCGCCGATCGCTTGCCGCCGATTCGTCCGGGGACGACGCAATTGGCCGTCACGCCGCGCGCCGCGAATTCCGTCGCGAGCGCGCGCGTCAGCCCGACCAGGCCGGCCTTGGCGGTGATCACATGGGCGCGATCGGGGGCGCCGAGATTGGCGCTCACGCCACCGATATTGACGATTCGGCCATGACCGTTGCGCAGCATGGGCCGCAGGGCCTCGCGCGCGCACAAGAACGCGCCGTCGACGATGACGCCGGTGACGGCACGCCACGCCGCGACGGTCATCTCCATGAAGGGCGTCTCGGCGCGGATCGCGGCGTTGTTGACCAGGATGTCGAGCCGCCCGAACCGCGCCTCGATCGCGCCGAACATGGCGACGACGGCGGCCTCGTCGGTAACGTCCGCGAGGACCGGCAGGGCGCGCCGGCCGAGTGCCTCGATCTCGCGCGCGACGGCGTCGATCTCGTCGCGCGACGCGCGGGCATGCACGACGATGTCGGCGCCGTCGGCCGCGAGGGCAAGCGCCGTCGCGCGGCCGATGCGGCGCGATGCGCCAGTGACGAGGGCCACCTGTCCCGAGAGGGGTTGGTCGTTCATGCGTGTCTCCATCGCGAGAGAGGGTTCACAGGGCGGCGGCGGCGAGCGGCCCGCGCAGCACCCGGGCCGGGATAGCCGCATCGAGGCCGGCGACCATCGCGACCAGAGCCGCGCCACCGGCGGGCCCGAGGATCGGATCGACGAGGTCGCGTGCCTTCGCCTCGATCTCGGCCTGCTCCATGGGATTGTCCGGCGTGCCGCGCACGCGGCTGGCATGGTGACGCAGCGTCTCTCCGCCGCGGGTGCGGATCTCGACGATCGCCTGGCGCGCGGGGATCGCGGCCGTCAACTCGGGGCTGGGCACGAGGCGCATGCGCGCGCGCAGCGCCCGGACATCCGGGGCGGCCATGCGCCCATGGTCGTGCGCCGCCGCGAAGGTGACGGTGCCGTCGAGAAGCGCGATGGCGGCGAGGTGCTGAACGCAGACATCGGGCATGGCCCGGTCGTCGACGATGTGGATGCGGTCGTCGGGCATGGTGATCGCGATCTCCGCGATCTCGTCGGGGCGCGTCGGGCGGCTGCCGAGGATCGCGGTCACCGCGTCGAGCACGGCCTGGATCGGCGAGCCGACGCACCATTTCTTGATCGACGCGTCCGCGATCTCCCAGCGCGCGCCGAGATCCTGCGCGACCAGCTCGGGGCGCGGCGCCTCGCCGATCGACGCGAAGAGATTGTGCCGCCCGCCGAACGGATCCTCGACGCCGCCGAACCCCATCGCAA
This sequence comes from uncultured Rhodospirillales bacterium, assembly GCA_903860935.1. Lineage (GTDB taxonomy): Bacteria > Pseudomonadota > Alphaproteobacteria > CACIAM-22H2 > CACIAM-22H2 > CAIOSQ01. Next base: position 6,221 of record CAIOSQ010000382.1, read on the forward strand.
CCATGATCGCCGCGCTGACGCCGTTGCGCGCGGGCATGCCGCCGAAATCGAAGGCCTTCTCGACATGGTACGGGTCGCGCTGCCAGAACGGGATGCCGGAGGCCTGCTGCGCCGTGTAGGAGATGACATGGCGGACCTGCTGCGGCGCAAGGCGCAACAGGCTGGCTGCCGCCGCGGCGGCGCCGAAGGCCGTGCCGATGCTGTGGGTGCTGTGGCGGATCATGTCCGGCCGCGAGAAGCCGAGCGCGAGATTGATGCGCACGCCGACGTCGTAGCCGAGCGCGATCGCGCGCAGCAGCTCGTCGCCATTCGCATCCTGGCGCTCCGCGACCGCGAGCGCCGCGGGCACGATCGCGCAGCCCGGGTGGAAGCGGCCGCGTAGATGCGAATCGTCGGTCTCGTCGGCGTGGCCCGCGAGGCCGTTGGCGAGCGCCGCCTGCGCCGCCGGCACCAGCCGGCCGCAGCCGATGGCGAGTGCCTCGCCGATCCCGCCGATCTCCGCCGCGTAGCGCGCGCCGAGTCTGCCCGCGGCGAGCCGCGTGCCGGAGACGATGGCGGCGAGGGTGTCGAGAAGATGCTGGCGCGTGCGCCTTGCGATCGCATCGGGAAGCGGCGCGTCGATCGCCCGTGCCACGTATTCGGACAGGGCGACGATCTCCGGGGTCAGGGGGGCGACGGTGTTGTCCGCCATCGGCGCGTTCCTTCGTTGCTGCGGGTGCGTCTCAGATCAGTCCCAGGGACCGCACGCCGCGCAGCAGCAGGAAGCCGCCTCCGGCGAGGACCGCCCCGTCGAGCAGCGCGGCGTGCAGCGACAGGCTCATGCGTTCGCCGAGCCACCGCGCGGCGAGCACGCCGGGGAACCCGATGCCGCCGATGAGCAGCGCCAGCAGCCACGACGAGGTAGGCAATTCGCCGAGCGCCTGGAATGTCGCCACCTTGACGAGTCCGACCACGAGCGAGACCGCCGAATCCGTGGCGACGACCGCCGGCCCGGTGAGACCGATCGCGGTCAGGGCCGCGACGAGCACGATGCCGGCACCCGGCGACCCGCCGGTGAGGACGCCGTAGAGCGCGCCTGCGCCGAGCAGCGCGCCGCGCGACGGCGGCAGCCTGTGGCGCTTGAGCAGACGACGCGCCGGAACCATCGCGATCAGGATCGCGCCGATGACGATCGAAGCCGCGCCCGCGCTGAGCCAGGCATAGGACCATGCGCCGACCACGCAGAACGGGATCGCGAGCAGGGTGAGCGGCAGCACGCGGCGCCACTCGACCCGGTCGCGGAAGACGAGCAGGCGGCTCGCGTTGTTCATGAGGCCCGAGATCGCGAGGATCGGGATCGTCGCCTCGGCGCCGACGAGCGGGACCAGGACGATCGGCATCAGCAGATTGGTGCCATAGCCGGCGAGACCGCCGACGATCGAGGCCAGGAAGGCGACGATGCCGACCAGCGCCGCGTCGAACGCCGTCATCGGATGTCAGCCGGCGCCATGGGTCCGGCGCTCCCTGGCGTAACGCGCCAGGGCGGCGAAGCGGTAGAGCCCGTGCACGAACTTGCCGTAGGGCATGGTCAAGAACAGGGCGAAGACGACGCCCAGATGAAGCGCCAGCAGCGTGCCCATCGCCGCGGTCTCGCGCAGCACCAGCAGGGCGAGACCAGTGACGCTGGTCAGCAGGAGCATGACCAGGAAGGCGGTGTCCATGCCGTGATGGGCGAAGCCGCGCGTCTTCGTGTCGCGCCGGCGCTTTGCGCGCAGCAGTCCCAGCGGACCCGCGACCAGGCCGATCCCGCCGATCGTCCCCAGCACCACCGGCAGATCCCACCACGGATAGGGCGCGATGCGACCCAGGGCGTAGTGGTAGACGGTCGCGACCGAGGTCGAGGCGAGACAGAGCATGAAGCCGTAGAAGGTGAGGTGGTGGTAGATCCGGCGATCGTCGTCCGGCCGCTCGCTCTCGTTCATGCAGCCGGGGCCGCCGCCGTCGAGATAGCGCAGCGTGCCGGCGTCGCGGACGGCCTGCGCAAGCGGTGCGGGCGCTGCGATGCCGGACGCGCTCTCGCCGATGTCACGCAGGAAGTTGCGCACGCCCATCCCCATCGCGAAGAGGGCGAAGAGGAACACCGCGCCGAACAGTCCGGCCATCGCGCCATGCGGCATCAGCTTGTAGAAGGATCCCGGCCCCGAATGGGCAGCGAACAGCGCCGCCGGGTCGATGGTCGCGGCGAAGCCGAGGATGAACGCGGCGACCGAAGCCGCGGCGACCGACGCGACCGCGAGGCCGTTGCGGCGGAACAGCGGTGCGAGCGCGCGCGGCCAGGCATAGGCCTCGTAGGATTCGACGCGCAACTGCGCCATCGTCCGCGGCACGTCGATCGCGAATTCATGGGGCGGCGCGAACTGGCAGTCGTAGTAGCAGGCACCGCAGCCATGGCAGAGATTGGCCAGATAGTTGAGGTCGCCCGCGGCGAAGGACTGGCGCATCTCCATCGCGGGAAACACGGCGCACAGGCCTTCGCAATAGCGGCAGGCATTGCAGATCGCCATCTGGCGCTCGCCCTCGCGCTGGGCCTCAGTTGCGAGCATTGGACGCCGCCTCCTGTCCGGCGATGCGCCCGAAGACGCTGCCGATGGTCATGCCGATACCGGCCAGATAGCCCTTGCCCAGCACGTTGCCGGCCATGATCTCGCCGGCCGCGAACATGTTCGCCGCGGGCCTGCCGTCGCGCATGATCATGCGGGCCTTCTCGTCGATCCGCGTGGCGAGATAGGTGAAGGTGATGCCCGGCCGGACCGGGTAGGCGAAATAGGGTGCCGTGTCGAGCGGCCGCGCCCAGTGGGATTTCGGCGGCGTCAGGCCTTCGGTGCGGCAATCGTCGAGGACGGCCGGATCGAAGTTGCCCGGGTGCACCGCGGCATTGAAGCCGGCCACGGTGGCCTCGAGCGCGGCGGGATCGAGATCGAGCTTCGCCGCGAGGCCGGCGAGGGTGTCGCTTTCGATCGCCGGATAGACTGAGGGCATGAACAGCCCCTTGGCCTTGGCGTCGAACACGATGTAGCCGATCTGGTCCGGCTGCGCGGCGATCAGGCGTCCCCAGATCGCGTAGCGCTTGGGCCAGAAATCCTCGCCCTCGTCGTAGAAGCGCGCGGCGTCGCGGTTGACGACGATGCCGAAGACCACGCAGTCCAGCCGGGTCACGATCCCGCCGTCGAAACGCGGCGAGCGCGCGTCGATGGCGACGGCATGGCATTGCGTCGGATCGCCGGTCAGTTCGATCCCCTTGTCGCGCAGGATCCGGAGCAACGCGCCGCGGTTGTAGCGCGTGCCGCGGATCAGGAAGTTGCGCGCGGCCGGGCCCCAGGATTCCTCGAGCCATTCGATGTTCGACTCGAACCCGCCGCTGGCGACGACGACCGTCGCCGCGCGGATCGTCCGCACGACGCCGTCGATGCGCGCCGCCGCGCCGAGGAAGAAGCCGTCCTCGATCTCCAGATCGACGACTTCGGCGTCGTACATCACCTGCACGCCGAGATCCTCGGCGCGACGATAGAGCGCGTTCAGCATCGCGCGGCCGCCGCCGAGGAAGAACGCGTTGGTGCGGCCCAGGCTCAGCGTACCGCCGAGCGAGGGCTGGAAGCGCACGCCCTGGGCGTTCATCCAGTCCCAGAGTTCGCGCGACTTCGAGATGGTGAGGCGCGCGAGCTTCTCGTCGGTCCGGCCGCCGGTGACCCGCATCAGGTCGTCCCAGAACTCGGTCTCGAGATAGGGGCCGGTCAGGACCTCGTTCGCCTCGTCATGGGCGCAGCGCATGTTGCGCGTATGGCGCGTGTTGCCGCCGCGATAGAATTTCGGCGCGCCCTCGAGGAGCAGCACGGAACGTCCCGCCAGCCGCGCGGTGATCGCGGCGCAGAGCGCCGCGTTGCCGCCGCCGATGACGAGGATGTCGGGACGTTCCGGGATTTCCGCCATGCCCTGCTCCGTGCCGGTGCCGCGTCTCAGCGCACGACCTTCACGCCGCCTTCCTGAAGGATCGTGCGCAGCCGCCCCTGGTATTCGGAGAAGAAGGCGCCGGTCTGGGACGCGTTGAGATGCGCTTCCTCGAACTGGTTGTCGATCACGTATTTGCGCCAGGTCGGCGAGACGACGAGGCGTGCGAACAGATCCTCGTAGAAGGCCAGCGCCTCGGCCGGGATTCCCGGCGGGGCGACGAAGCCGCGCGCCTGCGGAACGTCGGCGATGGGCATGCCCGCTTCGCGCAGGGTCGGAACGTCCGGGAACGCGGCGAGGCGCTTCTCGCCGACCTGCGCCAGCGCGCGCAGCTTGCCGGCGCGGATCTGCTCGCCGGCCTCGGTCGGCTCGGCGATCATCAACTCGACATGGCCGCCGAGCAGCGCCGCGATGCGCTCGCTGCCGGCGGGGAAGGAGATGAAGGCCCAGCGCGTGCCGGTCGCCGCCATCAGCAGCTGGCGCACGATGTTGTCGCGCGCGGTCACCGAACCGCCGGACTGGCGGATGGTGCCGGGCTTCTGGCGCGCCGCTTCGATCAGGTCCTTCATGGTCGTGAAGGGCGAGTCCGCGCGCACGACGACCATCGCGGGCTCGATCACGAGACGGGCCACGGGGGTCATGTCGGCGACGGTGCTGCGCGCCTCGGCCTGCACGAGCGGCAGCGAGATCCACAGGCTCGTCCAGACCGACAGGACGCCGGGATCCCCGCGCTTGTCGACGACGTAGTTCATCGCCGTGGCGCCGCCGCCGCCGACCCGGTTCGATACCTGGAACCGCACCGGCGAGAGCTTTTCCTGTTCGATGGTCGTCACGATCGCGCGGGCGAAGACGTCGGGACCGCTGCCCGGGCCGTTATGGGCGACGAGTTCGACCGGACGGGTCGGCTGCCAGGCGGCGCGCGCGGTCGGGGCGAGGATCGGGGAGGCCGCGGCCAGCGTGGCGCCGCCGAGGATGAGGTCGCGTCGGTTCATGCGAAGTCTCCTTCTTGTCCGGGGGGATGGTTTACGCAGAGGGCCGGCGCCGGAACCTGGCGGCCAGCGAGAGGACCAGCACCGCAGCGGCGCAGACGAGCATCGTCGCCGAGAGCGGCCGCGAGAAGAGGATCGCGATGTCGCCCTGCGACATGGTCAGCGCCTGGCGCACCGCGCGCTCCATCGGATCGCCGAGCACGAAGCCGAGGATCAGCGGCGCCGTCGGAAAATCGAGCCGCGCCATCGCGTAGCCGAGCAGCCCGAAACCGGCGAGCATGACGATGTTGAGCGCGCTGTCGGCGATGCTGTAGGCGCCGACGATGGTCAGTCCGAGGACCACGGGAAAGAGCACGAAGAGCGGGATGCGCAGGATCTGCGCGAAGAGCGGCACCAGCGGCAGGTTGAGGATCAGCAGCATGGCGTTGCCGATATAGAGGCTCGCCACGAGCCCCCAGAAGACCTGCGGCGAATCCTGCATCATCAGCGGGCCGGGCTTCACGCCCCAGAGCACCAGCGCCGAGAGCAGGATCGCCGTGGTGCCGCCGCCCGGCAGGCCCAGCGTGAGCAGAGGGACCAGCGCGCCGCCGGAATCGGCGTTGTTGGCGCCCTCGGGCGCCGCGACGCCTTCCGGCACGCCGGTTCCGAAGCGCTCGGGATGGCGCGACACGGCCTTCTCGAGACCGTAGGCGATGAAGGACGCGATCGACGAGCCGGCGCCGGGCAGGACGCCGACGATGAAGCCCACGACGGAGCCGTTGAGGAACGCAAAGCGGCAGGCGCGCAGCTCGGCCCAGGACGGCAGCAGATTGCGCATCTCGCGCGGCACCGGCAGCAGCTTCGTCTCCTCCTTGGCGTGGATGCTCTCGAGCACGCCGGCCACGGCGAAGACGCCGATCGCCACGAGCATGAAGTCGATGCCGGAGATCAGCGCGACCGCGCCGAAGGTGTAGCGGCTCTGCGAGGTGAAGAGATCCGTTCCGATGCTGGTGAGCCAGAGCCCGACGAGCAGCGACAGGATCGCCTTGAGCAGCGAGTCGCCGCCGAGCACGACGACGAGCGACAGGCCGAGCGCCATCAGCGCGAAATATTCCGGCGAGCTGAACCGCAGCGCGAAGCCGGCCACCGGCGGGGCGAGCACGGTGAGCGCCACGATGCCGAAGGTCCCGGCGACGAACGAGGCGATCGCCGCGATGCCGAGCGCCGCGCCGCCGCGGCCCTTGCGCGCCATCTGGTAGCCGTCGAGGCAGGTCACGACCGACGATGCCTCGCCCGGGATGTTGAGCAGGATCGAGGTCGTCGAGCCGCCGTACTTGGCGCCGAAATAGATGCCGGAGAGCATGATGATCCCGCTCGCCGGATCCATGCCGAAGGTCAGCGGCAGCAGCATCGCGATGGTCGCCGCCGGACCGAGCCCCGGCAGCACGCCGACGATGGTGCCGAGGAAGCAACCGAGGAAGCACCAGAACAGGTTCATCGGCATGAGCGCGACGCCGAAGCCCTGCTGCAGGCCGGATATCACATCCATGTCAGAACCCCAGCGGTCCGGCGGGCAGGCGCACGTCGAGAAGGATCGGGAAGACGATCCAGAAGCCGAGCGCGCACAGCGCGGCGACGAGGAGTGACGAACCCCAGTCGCGCGTGAAGACGAAGCGCGCCATGAACAGCGTCAGCCCGGCGAAGGCAGGCACGAAGCCGATGACGGGCATGAGCAGCGCGGCGAGCGCGAAGGCGGCCCAGGTGACGAGTGGCCGGACATGCGCGCGCCATGCACCCGGCGCAGCGGAGGGCGCGATCGCGGCACGGCGCGCGCGCGAGACGATCAGGCCGAGCGACAGCACGATCATCAGCGCGCCATAGCCGAAGGGGAAGAAGCCGGGGCCGGGACCGTCGGGTCCCATGATCTCCCAGCCCAGCGCCTGACGCACGATATGGACGCCCAGAGCCGCCAGCGCGGCGCCGGCCAGCGCTTCGCCGTCGCGCGCCAGGGCGCCGAGGGCCGCGCCGCCGTGGGTCACGCGCACAGACCGATCAGATGCCGCGCGTCGTCCAGCGTGTCGAGCGCCGCGGTCGTCTCGACGATGCGCCGCGCGCGGGCGGCGCCGAGCACCGGTTCGGCGTTGGCGAGGAACTTCGCCTCGAGCGCCGCGTCGGACATCGGGTTGTCCGTGGTGCCGCTGGCATGCGCGATTTCGACCTCGTGGCGCGTGCCGTCGCGCGCGATCAGCGTCGCGGCGGCCTGGTCCTTGCGGAACCCGTCGACCGTCGCGACCACGACCTTGGCGCGGAAATCGAGGATGTCCGGCGCGCCGGCGCGGCCGTCCGTGTATTGCAGGATCCCGGCGGCGCGATCGACATAGGCGACCGAGGCGGAATGGTTGATGCTGAATTTCGACATCAGCCCCGATTTCGGATCGTCGACGCCGGTGATCTTCACGGCGTGGGGATGCACGCGCAGTTCGATCCGCTCGACATCCACGGGCGCCACTCCGGCGCGGCGCGACATGTCTATCATCGCGTCGATGAGGGGATGCAGGACGACGCCGCAGGCATAGGGCTTGTAGCCGTTGCGGGCGATCTCCCAGCGCGTTCCGAGTTCGTCGAGGATACGCTCCGGCGTCGCGGTGACGCTGTAGATCCGGCAGAAGCCGCGCTTGCCCTCCAGGATCTCCTCGGAACTGTTGAAGCCGCGCGCGGCGAGAAGCGCGGCCAGCGCGCCATTGGCCGCCGCCTTTCCGGCGTGGAAGGATTTGCACATCGTGCCGCGGTTCTGCTGCATCCCCGCGGCCTGGGTCGTGGCGACACCCACCGCATGGGTGAGCGCCTTGGCGTCGAGGCGCAGCAACCGGCCGCAGGCGGCACCCGCGGCGATCGAGCCGAGCGTCCCGGTCAGGTGCCAGCCGCCATCGTGATGGGCGGGTGCCCCCTGGCCGGCCCGCACGCCGGCTTCGAAACCGCCCACATAGGCGCAGATCAGTTCGCGCCCGGAGATTCGGGCGCCTTCGCGCTCGCTCAGCGCGAACAGCGCGGCGAGCAGCGGCGAACTGGCATGCAGGACGACGCCGCCCATATGCGTGTCGTCGAAATCGAGGATATGGCCCATCTGGCCATTGGCCAGCGGCGCGTCGAGCAGGCCGAGCCGGAGGCCGCCGCGTCCGATGACGGTCGCCTTCGCCGGCGAACCGATGTCGCCGAGGGTCTCGATCAGCGTCGTTATCGTCGGATGTCCGCTGCCGGCCAGTGCGCAGCCAATCCAGTCGAGCACACCGCGGCGGGCTTCGTGGACGACCTGCGCGGGCAGATCTTCGTAGCGGATGGCGGCGATGAAGGCGCAGAGGTCGCGCGTCACCCCCATGTCGAGCGCGGCGACGCCGTACTCGACGTTCGCGGCATGTCCACCGGCCAAGTTTCTGCTCCCGTCACGACCGAATTGCTGGGGAGCGCCTTGTATACATATGTATGGCGAGCACGGTCAACGCGCGCACGCCCTTGAGCCTCAGTCGTGGAGGTCCTGCCAGATCCGGTCGAAGGTCGCGTGATGCTTGGCGAAGGCCGCGCGCAGCCGCGGATCGAAATCGCGCTCCGGCACGATGCGATCGTCGCCCGTGGTGATGATGGCGACCGCGCGCTCGTGGGTGAAGGCGGGCTTGTAGGGGCGCGCGGAGCGCAGCGCGTCGTAGATGTCGGCCATCTGCACGATCCGCGCGCTCAGCGGGATCGCCTCGCCGGCCAGCTTGTTGGGATAGCCCGATCCGTCCCATTTCTCGTGATGGTGCAGCGCGATCTCCGCGGCCATGTGCAACCGTGGCGCGTCCTTGAGGATGCGCCAGCCATATTCGGAATGGCGGTTCATCTCGGCGCGCTCCGCCGCGTCGAGCGGGCCGCGTTTTTTAAGCACCGCCGAATCGACCGACATCTTGCCGACATCGTGGAGCGCGGCGGAGTAGCGGATCTCGTCGCACCATTCCGCGGGCTGGCGCATGAGTCGCGCGAGTCGATAGCTGTATTCGTTGACGCGCAGGATGTGGTTGCCGGTGTCCTCGTCATGAACCTCGGCGGCGCGGGCCAGGAGCTTGACCGAAAGCTGGAAGGCGGACTCGGTCTCGCGCTGCAGCTTTTCGATGCGCCGCCCGCTGCGGACCAGCTTGAGGTTCTGGGCCGAGATCCGCTCGAGCATGTCGGAGCGCTCGACGGCCGTTCCGACGAAGTGATCGAGCGGCGCGAGCAGGCGCGCGTCGGAGGCCGGGAAGGGAAGCGGGCCACGCCCCGACGCGTCGCGCCGGTTGATCAACTGGACGACGCCCACCACGCGGCCATCCCCGTTCTTCATCGGGAAGGCCAGGATGGAGCGCGTCACATAGCCGTTGGCGATGTCCGAGGCGGAGTTGAACCGAAATGGCCGCCGCGCCGGGATGCGATAGGCGTCGGGGATCCGCAGCATCTCGCCGGTCGACGCCGCGTAGCCGGCGATCGAGTGTTCGTCGAGCGGCAGACGCAGGCCCGCTTTCGGCACGGAGATCACGTCGTTCTGAAAATGGGTCGCCTCCAGCCAGCGCTCGCCGCGGTGCTCCCGGACCATGAAAAAGGATCCGCCCTCCGCGCCAGTCAGTCGCCGGCTATGCGCGAGGATGCGATCGAGAAGCTCTCCGGTGGAGACGCTCCGGGAGAGATTTAGGAATGCGCTGAAGTCCTGGACTTTCGCCATATCGACCCCGCCGCGTCGGCTTAGTTGCCAACTGCCGCGTCAAGGTAGGTGATCGATGGCGCTCCCGCGAGTCCCCTTGCCGTCGTCCTTGTGGCTGACCTGTCGTCAGACCGTGGCCTTGGGCTTGTGCGCGAGATGCTCCTGCAGACGCGGCATCAATTCCACGAGGTTGCAGGGGCGATGGCGATTATCCAACTGCCATTTGAGGATTTCCTCCCAGCCGTCGCGGCAAGCCGAGGGCGACCCCGGCAGGGCGAAGACATAGGTACCCCCGGCGACGCCGCCGACCGCGCGGCTCTGGATCGTCGAGGTGCCGATCTTCGGCCAGCTGATCCAGCGAAACATCTCGCCGAAGCCGTCGATACGCTTGTCCAGGACTGATTCCACGGCTTCGGGCGTCACGTCCCGGCCGGTGACGCCGGTGCCGCCGGTGCTGATGACCACGTCGATCGCGGGATCGGCGATCCACGCGCGCAGCGCGGCGGCTATGGCGTCGCGGTCGTCGGTCACGATGCGCCGCGCCGCGACGACATGGCCGTCGCGTCCGATCATCTGCGCGAGCGCGTCGCCGGAGCGGTCGTCGGCGGCGGTGCGCGTGTCCGAGACCGTCAGGATGGCGATGTTGACGGCGAGGAAGGGCCGCGTCTCATCGATCTTTGGCATTGCCGGGGCTCGCGCGTGCGGTCAGGGACACCGGCGGGACGTAGCTCGGCCAGTTTCCGCCGGCAACCGCGTCGAGCGACGGCGCGGGCTGGCCCAGACGTTCCGAATACATCCAGTAGGAATAGAGAACCCGGGTGATGAAATGCCGGGTCTCCGGCGAGGGCAGGGTCTCGATCGCGAGCAGGGCGTCGTCGCGGATGTCAAGCGCCCGCTGCTCGCGGCGCTGTTTCCAGCGCGCCACCGTCTGCGGGCCCGCGTTGTACGAGGCGGCGAGGCGGATGAGGTCCCCGTCGACGGCCTCGCTCTCCAGCAACTGGCCGAGGTAGCGCTCGCCCAGCGTGATGTTGAAGACGGGATCGTGGAGCCGGGCCGGCGATACCGGCGCGCCGTGCAGCTGCGCGGCCGTCCGGGGCATGATCTGCATCAGCCCGCGCGCGCCGGCCGGGCTGACGGCCTTGGGATCGAAGCGCGATTCCTGGCGCATGAAGGCATAGACCAGGGCCGGGTCGATGCTGAAGCCCTGGGTCGGCTGCCAGGGCGGGATCGGATAGGCGCTGGCCTCGAAGCGCCGCCCGTCGCCGCTTGCGATGCCGCGGCCGAGGCGGGTCGCGAGATGCGGCAGGTTGGCGCGCATGGCGACGGTGAACAGCACTGGCTGGGTGCCGGCGTCGATCGTGTCGGCAAGCCGCACGAGTTCCGCTTCCGCGCGTGCCGGCTGACCGACCTGCACGAGCATCAGAGCGGTCCGGGCGACCGGATGGCGGGCCAGTTCGGCCACCTGCTCCGGCTCGACATCGGGCGCTTCCCAGTTGAAGGGCAGCGCCTGCCCCAGGGCACGGTTCCCGAGCAGGCCGTAGAAACTGCGGGGATGTTCTGCCGCGACCCGGAACCAGGGATCGACCTGCGGGAAATTCGCGGCGTGCAGATGCGAGCGCCCGGCCCAGAAGGCCGCCGCCGAGATCTCCCAGGCATGCGCCTTCGGCAGTCGGGCGAGGGTCTCGAAATGGGTCGCGGCGAGGGCGAATTGCGACGTCCCGAAGGCCGCCAGCCCGGCGACCCAATGGGCACGCGGCTGGGTGTCGCCAGAGCGGCTCGCGGCGGCCGCTGCGAGGCGATAGGCGCGCTGCTCGTCGTCGCGGGCGAACAGCCCGGCCGCGATGCGGACGCGGTAATAGTCGGTTTCGGCATCGGAGAGGAGGCGCCGGGCCTCCCCGGCGAGGAGCTTCTCTGCCGCGTCGAGCTCGGCGGCCCGGATATGGCCGTTGAGACGTCCGCGCACCCG
>CAIOSQ010000383.1 GCA_903860935.1 uncultured Rhodospirillales bacterium
CACCGGCGGCCGGCGCCGCGGCCGGGCTGGCGCAGCGCGCGCGCATGGGCTCCGCGGCGGCGCGGCTGTCGCGCGCGAACCCCTCCCAGGCGCCGCGCTGCGCCTCCGTGGGCTTCACCTTGGCCTCGATCCAGGCGAGGCGCGACGCGAGCCTCGCGTCGAGATCGGCGCAGAACCGCGCCTGCATCGCGCCCTGCATAGAGCCCTGCATAGAGCCATGCCCGCCGGCATGTCCCGGCATGGGCTGGCCCTGGCCCTGGGCGGGCTGGGCCGCGGCAAGCGCCGGCGCGGCGAGGGCGGCGACGAGGGCAAAGGCGGCGAGACGGGTCGACATGGCAAGACCTCCAGGTCAGTGACGATGGCGTTGGTATAGCGCGCGCCGCGGCGAGAACGATGACGGCAAGGTTTCGCGACGTAACCATCGGTTACAAGCAGGCGTCTTGCCGCGCCGCGCGCCGCGGCTAGTCTTGCGGCCATGCCGCGCGTGCCCCATGTGCTCATCGTCGACGACGACCGCGAAATCCGCCGCCTCGTCCTGCGCTTCCTGACCGAGAACGGCCTGCGCGCCACCGCCGTGGCCGATGCCGCGGAGGCCGACGCGGCGCTCGGCGGCGGCGGCATCGACCTCGTCGTGCTCGACCTCATGCTGCCTGGCGAGGACGGCCTGTCCTTCGCGCGCCGCCTGCGCCAGTCCAGCGCCGTGCCGATCCTGATGCTGACGGCGCGCGGCGACGACACCGACCGCATCGTCGGTCTGGAAATCGGCGCCGACGACTATGTCGCCAAGCCCTTCAACCCGCGCGAGCTGCTCGCCCGCATCCGCGCCGTCCTGCGCCGCAGCGGCGATGGCGCCGCGCGCCCGGCCAAGGCGCGGCTCCACGGCTTCGCCGGCTGGCGCCTCGACACCACGCGGCGCGAGTTGCGCCGCGCCGACGGCACGCTCGTGCCGATGACCGACACGGAATTCGACCTCCTCACCGTCTTCGCGGAACAGCCACAGCGCGTGCTGTCGCGCGACCAGCTGCTCGACCGGCTGCGCGGGCGCGTCGCCCAGGCCTTCGACCGCTCGATCGACGTCGCGGTGATGCGGCTGCGGCGCAAGATCGAGATCGATCCCGCGCATCCCGAGCTGATCAAGACCGTGCGCAACGGCGGCTATGTCTTCACCGCCACCGTCGCGTCGGAGGCGTCGTGACGCGCGCGCCGCTCGCCGGCATCGCCGCGCGCATCGCGCTGGTCGCCATCGTCGGGCTGATCGGCGCGCAGCTGCTCTCGGTCGCCGTCGCGCTGCTGATGCGGCCGGCGGATGTGCGCGTCTACGCCGTGGGCTGGCTGGTCGAGCGCAGCGCCGACATCGCGCGCGGCGCCTTCGCACGACCGCCAGAGGCGCGGCGCGGCTTCCTGCGCGCGCGGCCGGAGGGCGAGCATCTCGCCCTCGACTGGACCCAATCCTGGAGCCCCGCGGAGGACGGGTCGCGGCGTCCGCGCCAGGGCGTGCGTCTGGCGCGCGCGATCGGCGAGCGCCTGCCCGAGGGTTTCGTCGTGGCTGTCGAGCTCCACCGCCCGGGCGCGGGCGGCAGCGGCCCCGGCGCGTGGCAGCGCCTGCCGCGGCTGGGCGAGGGCCAGGTCCTGCGCGTGCCGCGCGACGAGACCGCGCCCGGGGATGCCGGCACCGACAACGTCCTGCCCGGCATCTTCACGATCGTGATCCGCGGCCCCGATGGCACCCATGTCGTGCTGCGCCCGCAGGGGCCCACGCATGGCTGGGCGTGGACGGTGCTCTGCGCGTGGCTCATCGGGATCGCCGCAGCAGCAGCAGCGGCAGCCTGGTGGGCGGCGCGTCGCGTCGCGCGGCCGCTGGAGGTCCTCGCCCATGGCGCGACGCGCGCGGGTGCGGGCCTTGCCCCCGATTTCGCGGTGCCCGAGCCCGCGCCGCGCGAGGTCGGCGCGATCGCCAGCGCGCTCGCCAGCATGCATGCGCGGCTGCGCGGCGTCGTCGATGACCGCACGCGCATGCTGGCCGCGATCAGCCACGATCTGCGCACGCCGCTGACGCGGCTGCGGCTGCGCGCCGAGCAGATCCCGGATCCGGAGGAGCGCGCGAAGGCCGCCGCCGACATCGACGAAATGGAGCGGATGATCGCCGAGACGCTGGCCTTCGCGCGGGCCGACGCGCTGGAGACCGGGGCCGAGCGCTTCGATCTCGCCGCGCTGCTGCACAGCCTCGTCGACGACCGCATCGATCTCGGTGCCGATGTCGCGCTGGAGGGCGCGGATGCGCCGCCGCCGGGCGGTCTCGTCGTCGAGGGGCGGCCCGGCGCGCTGCGCCGCGCGCTCGACAATCTGGTCAGCAACGCGCTCGCCCATGGCACGCATGCACGCCTGTCGCTCGAAGCCGGCGCGGAGCACATCCGCATCCATGTCGATGACGCGGGGCCGGGCGTGCCGCCGCACGAATTGGAGCGCGTCTTCGCGCCCTTCTACCGCCTGGAGGCCTCGCGCTCGCGCAGCACCGGCGGCGCTGGGCTCGGCCTCGCCGTCGCGCGCGACATCGCGCGCGCCCATGGCGGCGATGTCGTGCTCGTCAACCGCCCCGGCGGCGGGCTGCGCGCGACCCTCTCCCTGCCGCGCTGATCCCCCAAAAACCTCCCCAGCTTTGATTTCGTCCCACCCGACGCACCCGGCGGGCGCGACCTCCCGACGAAATCAAAGCTGGGGAGGTTTTTGGGAGGTTTTGGAGGGCGCCCCTTCAGCCGCCGTCCCGCGTCTCCCGCCGCGGCCGCCCCGCCGGCCGGGGCGTGACGCGGCACCCCAGAACGCCGGCGGCGCGCTCCTGGAACGCCACATCGCCCAGCGCATGGTTGCCGTTCGTCGCGTCGCGGATCGCCGCGACCTCCGCCTGGTCCGGCGCGCTCTCGAACAGCGCGCGATAAGCCGCGCCGCGCGCCGCGGCATCGGCGCCCAGCGCGAGGAAACGCTCATGCGGCGCGAGCAGCCCACCCGACGGCGCGCCGGTGGCGTTCATCCGGTGGCTGGACCAGGGATAGGCGCGCGGCGCGTCGACCATGCGCGCGCGCACCGGATTGGCCTCGATATACCGATAGCAGGCCAGGACATATCCGTCGTCCATCGCGACGGTCGACCTGAACCGCCCCTCCCACAACGTGCCCGTTCGCCCGCGCGCCCGGTTGACGGCGCGGACATAGCGCTGCCCCAGTCGCATCATCAGACGCGACGGACCATCGTCCGAATCCGGCGTCAGCAGCAGATGCACATGGTTCGTCATGAGCGCGTAGGCGTGCAGGGCGCAGCCGCACTCCGCCGTCAGCCTGGCCAGCTGCTCGATATAGAAA
>CAIOSQ010000384.1 GCA_903860935.1 uncultured Rhodospirillales bacterium
ACGATCGGCACCGACCCGACGATGGGCACGCCGCGCTACACCTTCGGCATGACGCCGCTGCTCGGCGGCATCGAGTTCGTGCCGGTGGTGATGGGGCTGTTCGGGCTCAGCGAGGTGCTGCTGTCGATGGAGAACCGGGCAGGCACTCTGGAGACCCGCCGCGTCGGCCGCATCTATCCCACCGGCGCCGAACTGCGGGAATCCGCGGGGGCGATCGGGCGCGGAACGGGGATCGGCTTCGTACTGGGTCTGATCCCGGGTACGAGCCAAGCCTTGGCCTCCTTCGTGTCCTACGGTGTCGAGAAGGCGGCGTCCAACCGTCCGGAGCGGTTCGGGCGCGGGGCGATACAGGGCGTCGCGGGGCCGGAGACGGCGAACAACGCGCATGCCAACGCGGCGCTGATCCCGCTCTTCACCCTCGCCATCCCCGGCTCGCCCAGCGTCGCGATCCTGCTGGCTGCCTTTATCAAGAACGGACTCGCCCCCGGGCCGTTGCTCTTCGAACAGCGTCCGGACGTCGTCTGGCCGATCATCGCCAGCATGATCGTCGGCAACGTCATCCTGCTGGCGATGAACCTGCCTCTGGTCGGGTTGTGGATCCGGATCCTGCAGATACCGCAGGCGATCTTGTCGGCGGTCATCGTGCTGTTCATCTGCCTCGGCACCTACCTGGTGAACAACAGCGTCTTCGACATGGGCGTGATGGTGCTGTTCGGCGTTCTCGGCTACGCGCTGCGCAAGCTCGATTTCCCGCTCTCGCCGATCGCGCTGACGCTGATCATCGGTCCGATGATGGAGCAGGCGCTGCGCCAGACCCTGACGATCTCGCGCGGCGACATCACCGCGCTGGTGCGCGGGCCGCTCTCGGGCGGTCTGCTTCTGCTGGCGGTCGTCGTGCTTACCCTGCCGCTCTGGCGCGCGCAGGTCGCGCGCCTGCGCCGCGGCCTCGGCAAGGATGCCGAAGGCTGAACCCGCGTTTTTCAAGACCCGCAACCCACCAAGGAGGATCCGCCGTCATGACATGCATGTCCCGCCGTAGCTTCGCCGCCCTGGGCGCCTCGGCCCTGTCCATGGGCCTTGCCGCCGTCTCCGCCCAGGCCCAGGAGGCCTGGCCCGCCAAGGGCAAGCCCGTCAACGTGATCGTCAGCGCGGGCGCGGGCAGCGGCCAGGACGTCACCGCGCGCATCCTGACCGAGCAACTGCAGAAGGAATTCCCGGGTTCGGTCTTCCAGATCGTGAACCGGCCCGGAGCCGGCACGCAGATCGGCACGCAGGCGATCGCCGACGCCGCGCCGGACGGCTATACGTTCGGCGTCATCGCGCTGCCCACGGCCGTGACGCTGCATCTCGATCCGGCCCGTCAGGCGCGCTTCACCGGCGCCAGCTTCGAGCCGGCGGCGAATTTCATCTACGATCCCGGCGCGCTGGCCGTCCCGGCCGACAGCAAATATCGCAACCTCGCCGATCTCGTCGCCGATGCGAAGGCGCGGCCCGGCGCGATCACCGTCGGCGTCACCGGTCCGCAAGGGCGCGAGCATCTCGACGTGATCGCGGTGGAGCAGATCGCGGGCGTGAAGTTCAATCCGGTCTTTCACAATGATTCCGGCGTAGCTCTGAACTCGATGCTCGGCAAAAACATCGCCGCCATGCAGGGCAGCGTCGGCGACTTCCTGACGCAGATCCAGGCCGGACGGGTGCGGCTGATCGCGGTCTTTTCCGAGGAGCCGAGCAAGTTCGCGCCGACGTCGCCGACCGCGAAATCGGCCGGCTTTCACGTGATCTCGGGCGTGAGCCGCGGCTTCGCGTTCCCGAAAGGCGCGCCGCGCGATGCGGTGCAGAAACTCGAGGCTGCGATCGCGAAGATCGGCGCGTCGCCGGATGGGATCGCGCAGGTCGACAAGATGGGCTTCGAGATGAAGGTCATGGATTCCCAGACCTATGCACGCTACTGGGCCTCCGAGACCGTTCGGATCACGGATCTCTTTAACAAGGCGGCGCCGAAGTAAGGCGCTGTTGGCGAGGACGGTGGTGCCCGGAATGCCGCCGTCCTCGCTGTCTTGGCCACCCATCGAGGAGACGCTGCCATGTTGATCGCGATCCTGCCGGGAGACGGAATCGGCCGCGAGATCGTTCCCGAAGCCGTGAAGGTCCTGCGCGCGCTGGCGTCGTTCGGCTTCGATGCCACTCTCGAGGAGGCGCCGATCGGTGGCGCTGGGCTCGAGGCGGCGGACGACCCGCTGCCGCCCGCGACACTGGACCTGGCGCGTCGCGCCGACGCGATTCTGCTCGGTGCGGTCGGCGATCCCCGTTACGCCAACTACCCGCATGGCAAGCTGCCCGGAGTCGGGTTGCGGCGCCTGCGCAAGGAACTCGACCTGTTCGCGAATTTCCGGCCGGCGCGCTTGCTGCCTGAATTGCGCGACGCCTCGACGCTCAAGCCGGAGGTCGTCGACGGCCTCGACCTGCTGCTTCTGCGGGAGTTGACCGGCGACATCTACTACGGAACGCCGCGCGGTCGCGGCAAGACGGAGGCGGGCGAGCGGGAGGCGGTCAACACGATGCGCTATCGCGAATCCGAGATCGCGCGCATCGGCCACGTCGCCTTCCGTGTCGCACGTACGCGCCGGGGCAAGGTCTGTTCGGTCGACAAGGCGAACGTGCTCGAGGTCATGGCGTTGTGGCGCGAGGTGATGACCGAGGTCGGCCGCGAATACCCCGACGTCGAACTCACGCATATGTATGTCGATGCAGCGGCGATGCAGCTGGTGCGCGCGCCCAAGGCGTTCGACGTGATCGTCTCGCCCAATCTGTTCGGCGACATCCTGTCCGACCAGGCGGCGATGCTCACCGGATCGATCGGGATGCTGGCCTCGGCATCGCTGGGCGCGACGACGCAGGGTCTCTACGAACCGGTCCACGGTTCCGCGCCCGACATCGCGGGCAAGGGCGTGGCCAACCCGCTCGCGACGATCCTTTCGGCGGCGATGATGCTGCGTCACTCCTTCGGACACGAGGACCTTGCCGCGCGCGTGGAAACGGCGGTGCGCCGTGTTCTCGCCGAAGGATGGCGGACGGCCGATATCGCCGAACCAGGACGGCGGACGATCGGCACGCGCGAGATGGGCGAGCGGGTAGCCGCCGCGCTCTAGCTTTCCGGCTGCCGGATCTTCAGCCACCCGCCGCCACGGGCGAGAATGGCGGTCCCTTGCGCTGCTTCTTGCGTCGGCTGATCGCGGCGATCGCGGCGGCGGAGGCGCCGTCACGGATGGCGAGTTCCTGTTCCTTTTCGAGCAGCAGCAGATCCTCGCATTCGGCGACCAGCGCCTCGATCGCCTCGTGTGGCGCCACGGCTATCCCATCCCGGTCGCCCGTGATCAGATCGCCCGGACGCAGATAGCCGCCGCCACAGCGTACCGGCACGTCGACGGCGACGATCTCGACCTCGCTCGAGGCCGGGCGTGCCGAGGTGCCGGCCGCGAAGATCGGAAGCGGCAATTCCGCGAGTTCGAGCGCATCGCGGACCCGACCGTCGGTGACGATGCCGCCGAGGCCGTGATTGATGCAGAAATGCGCCATGTTCTCGCCAAGCAGCCATCCGCGCGTGCCAGCCGCCGCGAGGACCACGACATCGCCCGGCTCGACCATCTCGGCGACCGTGTACAGGCTGTGGCCGGCGTGACGCATTCCGGATCGCGGGCCATAGGCCATCGTTCTGACGCGGCCGCAGACGCGCCACGTGGGGGCGAGCGGCAGGATGTCGTCCATCCAGGCGCCGATGGCGAAGCGGGCCATGGCGTCGGTCAGGATGCTCGAGGAAAATGCGCGATGGGCGCGCAGGACATCGTCGCGGATCGTCGGCGGTACGGTCATGGATCGAATTCCTGTCGGATGCGGACATGCGTCGCGCGAAGACGCTTGCGGGGACGAGGTTTTCGCCCGAGCGTTGCGCGGCAACGGTGAAGGAGTCGCATGCGCGCGGGTGCGGGAGAACCGAAAAAAGCTGGGATCGGACCGGCTGTCGCCGCTGGCATGCTGGCGGCGTTCGTGGGCTTCGCGAGTTCCTTCGCGGTCGTGCTCCAGGGCCTGTCCGCGATGGGCGCCTCGCCCGCCCAGGCCGCGTCCGGGCTGATGGCCGTCTCCGTGGCGATGGGGCTCTGCGCGATCGTGCTCAGCCTGCGTCACCGCATGCCCATCAGCATCGCCTGGTCGACGCCCGGCGCGGCGCTGCTCGCGAG
>CAIOSQ010000385.1 GCA_903860935.1 uncultured Rhodospirillales bacterium
GGGCGGGATTACTGGTACCGCTTTCGCGCGGATGGGCTGGTCTCGCCCATCGGCCATGCGCGGACGGCGCCGGCCCGAGGCGCGACGCCGGCGCGGCTGCGTTTCGCGCATGCCTCCTGTCAGCATTACGAGCAGGGTTGGTTCGTCGCGCATCGTCACATGGCGGCGGAGGATCTCGATCTCGTCGCGTTCGTCGGCGATTACATCTACGAGAGTTCGTGGGGCACGGAGCATGTGCGCAAGCACGGCGCCGGAGAACCGGTGAGCCTTGCCGGCTATCGTGTCCGCCACGCGCTCTATCGCGGCGATCGCGATCTTCAGGCGTGCCATGCCGCGCATTCCTGGATCGTCACCTGGGACGACCACGAGGTCGACAACGACTACGCCGCCGACCGGTCCGAGGGGCTCTGGCCGCGCGATCGTTTTCTCGCCCGGCGCGCGGCTGCCTATCGCGCCTTCTATGAGCACATGCCCCTGCCGCTCACGATGCGGCCGCGGGGCCCGGACATGGCGATCCATGCGCGCCTCGACTGGGGCGCGCTGGCGCGCTTCCACATCGTCGACGACCGGCAGTACCGCTCGCCCCAGCCCTGCCCGCGCAATGGGCGCGGCGGTTCCAATGTCGTCGGGCCTGCCTGCACGGATCGGCTCGACCCGTCGCTGACCCTGCTTGGCGGAGAGCAGGAAGCCTGGCTGGCGGAAGGCTTCGCCGCCTCGTCCGCCAGATGGAACATCCTGGTCCAGCAGACCTTGTTCGTGTCGCTGGCACGGGGCGGGGCGGGTGCAGCGCCGCGCTTCTGGACCGATGGCTGGGACGGCTATCCGGCGGCGCGCCAGCGCCTGGTCGATGCGATGGTCGCGACGCGACTGTCCAACCCGCTGATCGTCGGCGGCGACGTGCATGCCTGCTACGCCGCCGACATCCTCGCCGATCCGGCCGGGTCGCGCGGTCCCGTCGTCGCCAGCGAGCTATGCGGGACATCCATCACCTCGCAGGGCGCCGCGACCGCGCGGCTGGCGACGCTGGCGCCGGCGAACCCGCATCTGCGCTTCGTCGACAGCGCATCGCGCGGCTATCTCGCGACGACGCTGACCGTCGGCGGTGCGCGTGCGGAATTGCGGGCGGTCTCGAGCGTGAAGCGCCCGGACGCCGCCATCGTCAGCCTCGCGCGCTTCGACATCGAAGCTGGCCGTCCGGGCGTCCATGTCGTGGACAATGTCGCGGGGGCGTGACGGCGCCGGGGTGCGGGCCTATCCTCGTGCGCTTTCCAACGAGGACATCGACGCATGACCACGCCGACGAGGCCACGCGGCCGGCTCTTCTTCGCCAATCCCGGCCCGACGAACATCCCGGATTCGATCCTCCACGCGGTCGCGCACACGACCATCGATTTCAACGATCCGGCCTTCGTCGCGGTCTATCAGCGCTGCGTCGCGGGCGTGAAGCGCGTATTGGGCACCGAAGGGCACGTGTTCTTCTACACCGGGTCGGGACACGCGGCCTGGGAGGCGACCCTCGTCAATCTCTTCTCGCCCGGCGACCGGTTGCTGATGCCGGAGACCGGATATTTCTCCGACGACTGGACGCAGATGGCGCGCGATCTGGGCCTGGAGGTCCAGCCGGTCGCTGCGGATTGGCGGCTGGGCTGCGACATCGCCGCGATCCGCGCCGCGCTGGAGGCGGATCGCGCGCATGCCATCAAGGCGGTCTGCGCCGTCCATAACGAGACCTCGACCGGCATGGTCCTGCCGCTGGCCGAGATCCGCGCCGCGCTCGA
>CAIOSQ010000386.1 GCA_903860935.1 uncultured Rhodospirillales bacterium
GGCAGCCTGACGCGCGCGCATCCCGCGAGCCCGTTCGAGTTCGCGTGGCGCTTCTCGAACCTCCTGGGCGCGGATTGCTATTACGTCTCGGCGCCCGTCTACACGAGCGATCCGGCCACGCGCGACTCGCTGATGGCGCAGCGCGGGCTCAGGGACCTCTTCGCGCGCGCGGCGAAGGCCGACCTCGCGGTGGTCAGCGTCGGCGCGATGGGCGGGCGCGCGACGATCCCCGATCTCGGCCTCGTCGAACCCGACGTGCTGGAGGACCTGCGCGGCGCCGGCGCGGTCGGCGACCTGCTCGGCCATTATCTCGACGCCCAGGGGCGGCTGGTCGCGCATCCGCTCAACCGCTGCGTCATGGCGATGGAGCCGGACGCGCTGGCGAAGCTGCCGCATGTCGTGATCGCCTCGGGCGGCATCGAGAAGGCCGCCATCCTGCGCGCGGCGATTGCCGTGACGCGGGCGCGCACCCTGATCACCGACCTGCGCACCGCGCGGCGGCTCTGCGAGCCGGACTGAGCGCCACGGACGCATTCACAAGACCGTTTCGGGCGCCGCGACGCAGCCGCGCAGATCGGACAGGAAACCCGCCGCCGCGACAGGGTCGAGCGTGGCGCGATCCGCCGCGAGCGTGACGCGTGCCGTGCCGCACGGGCTGCGTCGCGCGCCGATGGACATGACGGGCGCGCCGTCATGGAGCGCGACGAAATCCTCGAGCCCGAGCGCGCCGGGATTGGCCAACAGAAGCCGCGGGGCTGGATCGCCCTCGCGCGTTCCGGGCGCCGCGCCGCGCAGCGCGTCGAGCGCCGCGACGATCCCCGGTACGCGCAGCCTCTCCATCCCGCGCAGCACCGGCGCCGCGAACGCCCCGTCCACCTCGAGCGCGAGCGCGATGTCGACGCGGGACGGGTCGCTCCCCGGGACGGCGGCGATCGCGGGATGCCGCGGCAGCACGGCGACGAGGATGCGCAGGATCATCGCGGTGAGCCCGGGTCTGCGGCCGCCGGGTAGCGCCGACGCGATCCGCGCACGCACAGCGTCAAGCGCCGCGAGATCGAGGATCGCCGAGATCTGGAACGGCACGGCCGCGCGCAGGGCGGGACGCTCGACGACCGCCGCGGCCGGCAACGGAGCCGACGCACGCCGGGCCAGCGCGGTCTCGACATCCGCACGTCCGATCCGGCCAGCTGGGCCGCTTCCGTCGATCGCCGCAAGGTCGAGACCGTATTCGCGCGACAGCCGCCGTGCGAGCGGTGTCGCGCGCGGCCGCGCAAGGGCCACCGCGGGCGTGGCGGACGCGACAGGCGCGGCAGGCGGGGATGTCGACGCGATGGCTGGAGCCTGCTGCGCCGGGGCCGGGGCCGGCGGAACGGAAACCGGGCGCGGCGGGGCGTGGCCTGTCGCGGCATCCGCGCCGACGGTCCGGATCAGTGCGACCACCGTCCCCACCGGCACCTCGCGCCCGGCGGGCACCAGGATCTCTCCAAGTATCCCATCGGCCGGCGCCTCGATCTCCATCGCCGCCTTGTCTGTCTCGATGACGAACAGGGTCTGCCCCGTACGCAGCGCGGCGCCGGGCTCGGCGCTCCAGCTGCGGATGGTGCCGCGCTCCATCGTCATGTCGACACGCGGCATGATGACGTCGATCGTCATCGCCCTCACCGCCCTTCGGCCAGCGCGCGCAGCGCCGCGACGATGTCGCCGAGTTGCGGGACCGCCGCCTTTTCAAGCACCGGATTATAGGGCAAGGGCGTATCGCGCCCGCCCAGCCGGCGGATCGGCGCGTCGAGGAAATCGAAGGCGTCGCTCTCGGCGATCAGCGCCGATATCTCGGCGCCGATCCCCAGCGTCTGCACGCCCTCGTGAACCACCAGCAATCGGCCCGTCCGTCGCACGCTCTCGATCAGCGTCGGCCGGTCGAGCGGCCGCAGCGAGCGCAGGTCGATCACCTCGGCATCGATCCCCTCGCCCGCCAGTATCTCGGCCGCTTCCAGGGCGCGGCTCACCATGATCGATGTCGCCACGACCGTCGCCGTGCTGCCATGGCGACGGATCTCTGCCGTGCCGATCGGCACGCGGTACGGCGCCAGCGGCACGGGGCCGCGCGTGCGGTAGAGCAGCTAGTGCTCGAAGATCAGGACCGGGTTCGGGTCGTCGATCGCCGCGAGCAGCAGCCCCTTGGCGTCATACGGCGTCGCCGGTTGCACCACCTTCAGGCCGGGGACATGCGCGAACCAGGCCTCGAGGCTCTGCGAGTGCTGCGCCGCGGCGCCCGTCCCCGAGCCGGCCGGCATGCGCACCACCATGGGTACGCTCGCCTTGCCGCCGAACATGAAGCGTATCTTCGCTGCCTGATTGACGATCTGCTCCATCGCCAGCGTGACGAAATCCGAGAACTGGAATTCAAGCACTGGCCGCATGCCAGTGATGGCGGCACCGACCGCCGCGCCGGCGATGCCGAGTTCGCTGATCGGCGTGTCGATCACGCGGTCCGTCCCGAAACGATGGACGAGATCGCCGGTGACGCCGAAGGCGCCGCCATAGACGCCGATGTCCTCGCCCAGCGTGAAGACGCGCGGATCGGCCTCCATCGCCTGGGCCAGTCCCTCGCGGATCGCCTCGGCGTAGGTGAGTTCGCGGGCCGCGCTCGCATCCGCCTCAGGCATAGACATCGCGCTCCAGTTCGCGTGGATCGGGATCGGGGCTGGTGCGCGCGAATTCGACCGCGGCCTCGATCTCGGCGGCGGCCTCGGCTTCGATCGCGGCGGCGCGCGCGTCGCTCAGACGGCCGACGGTCACCAGCGTGTCGCGCAGGCGGGGAATCGGGTCGCGTGCGCGCCACGACTCGATCTCCTCCTTGGTGCGGTAGAGGTTGCGATCGCTCTTGGAATGGCCGCGCAGGCGATAGGTCTTGCACTCGACGAGCGACGGTCCCTCGCCGCTCCGGGCAGCCTCGCAGGCGGCGTGCGCGGCCTCGAAAACCGCCAGGAAATCGTTGCCGTCGACGATCTGGCCGGGCATCGCGTAGGCGGCGGCGCGATCCGCGACGTTGGCGACGGGCATCGAGCGCGCGGTCGACATCGACATGCCGTACTGGTTGTTCTCGCACACGAACACCACCGGCAGGCGCCAGATCGCCGCGAGGTTCAGCGCTTCGTGAAACGCGCCCTCGTTCGACGCGCCGTCGCCGAAGAACACCATGCAGACCTGACCGGAGCGACGCATCTTCGCGCTCAGCCCTACACCGACCGCGATCGGCAGCCCGCCGCCGACGATGCCGTTGGCGCCGAGATTGCCGCCGGCGATGTCCGCGATGTGCATGGAGCCGCCGCGGCCGCGGCAATAGCCGTTATCCTTGCCGAAGAATTCGGCGAACATCAGCTTGGTGTCCGCGCCCTTGGCGATGCAATGGCCGTGGCCGCGATGCGTCGAAAGAATGTAGTCGTCGGCACGCAGCGGCGCGACGGCCCCGACGGCGCTCGCCTCCTGGCCGATCGACAGATGCATCGTGCCGTGGATGAGGCCGCGGATGTAGCTCTGCTCCGCCGCTTCCTCGAACTTGCGGATGAGATGCATCCGGCGCAACGCGCGTTCGAGCGCTGCGTCGTCGAGCAGATCCAGCGCGGGATGCGCGTTGCGCCGTCTCGCGGACGTCCTAGCCATCGGTGCTTCCTTCGTCGAGCATGCGGTCCTGGAGCCGCCGCAGCCGGACGATGTCCAGGCTGTCGTCGAGGCGGCAATTATCCTCGGTGAGGTACGCGCCACGCGCGATCGGCGCGGTCGTCGTGGCACCCTGCGCGAGGCCGAGCGGAATCGCCTTGAGCGCGCGCGCCTCGGCACGCGTCACCGCCCAGCCGCGATAGCAATACTCGCCGATCGCATCGAGCTTCGTCCCCGCGGGCAGGTCCGTCTTGGCGAGCGCCGCGCATTCGGCGACTGGGCGCGGCAGCGGCATCATGTGGCTCTGCCCGAACAGCACGGCGGCGGCGGCGGAGCGCGGCACCTCGAGGCTGGTCAGATGATAGGGCCGGAAAAACGTGTAATACGGTCCCTCGCCCAGGTGCAGATCGTTCATGCGCTCGCGCAGCCGCGGATGGCGCAGTTCGGTGATCACGAAGACCCCGGGCGCGACGCCCTTGGCGACGGTGAAATCGACCACGCCGCGGCGCGACAGCAATCCGCCATCCTCGCGCGGGCACAGCACCTTGTGCAGGTCCGCCAGCTTCGCGTCGGGACCGTGCATGCCCGGCCGGTCGGGCACGAGACCGGTCGCGTTGGCGATCGCCGTCATCTCGATCATCGTCTTGGAGCCGTCGACGAACTCGACCAGCATGCGCGGGTTCATGTTCCGCCGCTCGGCCTCTTCGCGATAGGCATCGGGCGTGGCGTCGATGCGGAAGGGATTGTTCTTGCCCTTGCCCGCCGCGATCACCGGATAGCCGAGACCCTGCACGAACTCGATCAACTCCATCGCCGCGCTCGGCTCGTCGCCCGCGCCGAGGGTGTAGACGACGCCCGCCTTCTCCGCTTCGCGCCGCAGCCAGGCACCGATCGTCACGTCCGCCTCGACGTTCATCATCACGATATGCTTGCCGGCCGCGATCGTCTGGGTCGCGAGCCTGGCTCCCGCATTCGGGCTGCCGGTGGCGTCGATGACCACGTCCACGAGATCGCAACCGGTCACCAGCGAGGCGTCAGGGACGACCGCGGCCTTGCCGGCGCCGATCAAGCGCTCGACGCCGCGCGCATCCTCGCACGATGCGGCCGCATCCGGCGTGCCGGCGATCGCGAAGGCCGCCAGGGCGCGCTCGGCGCGCAGATCGGCGACGGCGGCGATCTCGATCCCCGGCATCAGGCCGATCTGGGTCACGATGTCCGTGCCCATCTCGCCCGCACCGATAAGCCCGACGCGGACGGGACGGTTCTCGGCGGCGCGCTTGCGCAAGGCTTCGGCGAGATTCATGGCGTGCGTCTCCCAGGTTGCGAACCGTAATGAACAAAAGTATCGGCTTCAATACACATGTTCCCGCCCCTGGCCGCCGTCAGGCGCGCGTCCAGCCGCGGAGCACCATCTCGGCGATCGCATCGACCAGCCGCGCCCGCTCGCTCCAGGGGAAATGCGGCATCGCGATCAGCAACGACACGAGACCATGCGCCGCTGCCCAGATGGCCTCGGCGATGGTCTCGACGTCGCCGGGACGGAACACGCCCTCGTCGACGAGGCGCCGCACCAGCGCCTCGAGCGCGGCGAAGGCGATTTGTCCATTGTCCGGTCGTGT
Organism: uncultured Rhodospirillales bacterium; assembly: GCA_903860935.1. Classification (GTDB taxonomy): domain Bacteria; phylum Pseudomonadota; class Alphaproteobacteria; order CACIAM-22H2; family CACIAM-22H2; genus CAIOSQ01. The sequence goes on from CAIOSQ010000386.1 coordinate 5,280, forward strand.
CGCGCCGTCGCCAGGCACGGGACGATGTCCGCCGACATGGGGCGGCACCTCGGTCATGAACAGCAACCGGTACTCGCGCGGGTGGGCGAGGCCGAAGCCGACATAGGAATCGAGCAACCGGCGCAGCGCTTCGAGCGGCGGCGCGTGCTCCAGATCGGCGCGCGCGAATTCGACGACGAGTTGGGCGAAGCTGTCGTCGCAGATCTCGGTCAACAGCGCCGATTTGTCCGGAAAATGCAGGTAGAGCGTGGTCGGCGTGACCCCCAGCGCCTCGGCGATCCGGCGCATCGTCGTCCCCTCGTAGCCCTCCGCCAGGAAGATCTCCTTCGCGGCCGCGAGGATGGCGCGCCGCCGGTCGACGGCAGACAGCCGCGCTGGCCGCCGTCCCATCCCGCCCGATGCCTTGCCACGCCTCGCCCTGCCGGAACTCATGAGATCCTTGCCCATTCTTATTATCGTTGTTAAGTTAACATTGTTATTCAATCATCGCCAAGGTCCAGAGGGCGCCATGGATGCCCGTCCCGCAGCCTCCGAGCCGCCCGATCGCGGGCGTGGCGCCGACCTGCGGTTGCTGATCGCGTGGCGCAACCTCGCGCATGACCGGATCCGCTTCCTGGTGACGCTGGTCGGCATCGTGTTCTCCGTCGTCCTGATGGCGGTCCAGTCCGGCCTGCTGGTCGGTTTCGTGGTCACGATCGCCAATGTCGTCGAGAACACGGCGGCCGACATCTGGGTGGTCGGCCGGGGCGTGCGCTCGGTCGATTTGCCGACCTCGATTCCCGAGCGTCGACGCTACCAGATCCTGTCGCTGCCCGGGGTCGCGATGGTCGATCCCCTGTTGCATGTCTTCGCCATCCTCAAGCGTCCCGATGGCGGCGCGGAAAGCGTCGTGGTCGTCGGCTTCGACACCGCGACCGGGATCGGCGGACCCTGGGACCTGATTGAGGGCCGGGCCGAGGATCTCCAGCAACCCGACGCCGTGATCCTCGACCGTCTCTATCGCGACAAACTCGGGATCGAGCGGGTCGGTCAAGTCGTCGAGATCAATGGCCGCCGCGCCCGGGTCGTCGGCTTCACCGACGGCATCCGCACCTTCACCCAGGCCCCGCATGTCTTCGCCGACATCAAGACCGCGCGTCACCTCGCCGGCTTTGCCGAGGACCAGTTGAACTATCTCCTCGTGCGCGCCGTCCCCGGGCAGGACCACGCCGCCCTGCGCGACGCGATCCGCGCGCGGGTCCCCGAGATCGACGCCCATTCCCGTGCCGAATTCGCCCGCCGCTCCGTGCTCTACTGGCTGGTGACGACGGGCGCCGGGTTCTCGCTCGTGATCTCGGCCGCGCTCGGCCTCGTCGTCGGCATCGTGGTCACCGCCCAGACGCTCTACGCGACGACCATCGACCATCTTCCCGAATACGCCACGCTGCGCGCCATGGGGGCGCCCGCGCGCTATCTTTACGGCATCATCCTGCGTCAGGCCGCGATCGCCGCCGGGCTCGGCTACGCTATCGGGATCGCGATCGCCGGCCTGGTCGTCGCCAGTGCCCGCGACTCCTCGGCGGCGATGCTGATGCCCTGGCCGCTGGCGGCAGGTCTCGGCGCGGCGACCGTCGCGATGTGCGCCGCCGCCGCACTGATCTCGATCCGCAAGGTGATGACGATCGACCCGGTGAGCGTCTTCCGGTGAGCGCGCTGGTCGAGATCGCCGACGCGTCCATGGTCTACGGTGCCGGCGAGGCCGCCGTCCACGCGCTGCGCGGCGTCTCGCTGGAGATCCGGCGAGGCGAATTGCTGATGCTGATGGGCCCATCGGGGTCGGGAAAGACGACGCTGCTGCAGGTCGCCGGTGCGTTGCGCGCGCCCAGCGCCGGCGAGGTCCGCGTGCACGGCCAGTCCCTGCACGGCCTCACCCAGGCCGGACGCGGCGCGATCCGGCTGCGACATTTCGGCTTCGTGTTTCAGAGCTACAATCTCTTCCCCACCCTCACGACCCAGGAAAACGTCGAGGTCGCGCTCGACCTGCGCGCCACCGCGCCGGCCGCGCGGCAACGCCGCGCGCGCGAGGCGCTCGACGCGGTCGGGCTCGCCGATCGCGGAGGCGCCTATCCCGCCCAGCTTTCCGGCGGTCAGAAGCAGCGCGTCGCGATCGCCCGGGCGCTGGCGGGTCAGCCGGACATCGTGCTCGCCGACGAACCGACCGCGGCGCTGGATTCCGAATCCGGCAAGCGCATCGTCGCGCTGCTGGTCGCCATTGCCGCCGAGCGTGGCCGTGGCGTGGTCGTCGTCACGCATGATCCGCGCATCCTGGACGCCGCCGACCGCATCGTGCGCATCGAGGACGGACGGATCGTCCACACCGAAACCCGCCGCGACAGGCAGGACACCGCCCCATGACACGACGCCGCATCGCCCTCGCAGCCCTGCTCGCCGCTCTCCTCGCCGTCGCCGTTGGCCTCGCCACGCGACAGACCGGCGGGCCACCGCCCGTGGCCGCGCCCGCCACCGCAGCCGCCGGCAAGGGGACCGGGCCCCGCGTCGTCGTCACGGCGCCCGGCCGTGTCGAGCCCGCCAGCGAGGAACGCGAGATTGCCTCCGAACTGCGCGCCGTGCTGCGGGTGGTGCATGTCGAGGAAGGCGACATCGTGCGCGCGGGCCAGGTCCTGGCAGAGCTGGCCGGGGACGAGTTTCGCGCCCGGGTGCGCCAGGCGCGCGCCCTCGTGGCGCAGCGCGACGCCGAACTGGCGCGGCTCGTCGCGGGCGCCAGGCTCCAGGAACGGCGAGAGGCCGACGCGCTCGTGCGCGAAGCGCGCGCCGCTCTGGAACAGGCGCGGCTCGACCTGGCGCGTCGCGCGCCGCTGGCCCGCAGCGGCGCCACCTCCGGCGAGGCGCTCGACCGCGCCCGCAACGATGTCGCCGCCGCCGAGGCGCGGCTCGCCGCGCGCGCCGAGCGTCTCGCGCTGATCGAGGCCGGCGCGCGTGACGAGGATCTGGAGATCGCGCGTGCGCTGCTCGACCACGCGCGCGGGCAGTTGGCCGAGGCCGAGGCCTTCCTTGGCAAGACCTTGCTGCGCAGTCCGATGGACGGCGTCGTACTCCACCGCTTCCGCCGCGCGGGCGAGACGGTGTCCGACCAGCCGCCGACACCCGTCGTCAAACTCGGGGACATCTCCAGGCTGCGCGTGCGCGTCGATGTCGACGAGACGGATATCGCGCGCGTCGCCGTCGGCCAGCCCGCCTACGTGACGGCGGACGCCTGGCCAGGGCAACGCTTCGAGGGCCGCATCCTGCGGCTCGGCCAGCGTCTCGGCCGCAAGACCCTGCGCACCGACGACCCCACCGAACGCAACGACAGCAAGGTCCTCGAGACGCTCATCGAACTCGCCCCGGGAACCACCCTTCCGGTGGGTCTGCGCGTCGACGCCTTCATCCTCGCGACGGGCGGATGACATCGCTTTCCGGAGCGGGTGGCCAGATCAGGTTTTGATCTGGTCTGGATATATAAAGTGGAAATCCAGACGCGCGGCTGCGGATCCAACTCAGCCGGCGCGCCAACCCTCCAGGAAGGATCCCTGATGCTCCGTTTCCTGCATACCGCCGACTGGCAGATCGGCCGCATGCCCGCGCAATTCGACCCCGACGACGCGACCGCCCTGTTCGAGGCACGCTTCGCCGCGGTGGAGCGGCTGGCGACGTTCGCACGCGACCAGCATGTCGACGCGGTCCTCCTAGCGGGCGACGTCTTCGACAGCCAGACGGTAGCGCCCAAGACCATCCGCCGCCTGTTCAACGCCATGGCGGGATACACCGGCCCCTGGCTCCTCCTGCCTGGAAACCATGACGCGGCGCTGGGCGAGTCCGTCTGGACGCGCGCCAGGCGCGACGCGGTGGTTCCTGCGAACGCGACGCTGTGCCTGACCGCCGAGCCGGTCGAGATCGACGGCCGCATGGTCGTGCTGCCGGCTCCGTTGACCCAGCGACACAGCTACGGCGATCTCACCGAGTGGTTCGGGAGCGCTGTCACGACGCCCGGCCTGCCGCGCATCGGCCTCGCGCATGGCGCGGTTCAGGGCATCCTCGCCGCCGACATCGACTCCGCGAACCCGATCGCGCAGGACCGCGCGGCGAGCGCCCGTCTCGATTACCTCGCGCTCGGCGACTGGCATGGCACGAAGGAGATCGACGCCCGTACCTGGTACGCGGGCACGCCCGAGAGCGACCGCTTCAAGGACAACGGCTCCGGCAACGCGTTGATCGTGTCGATCGACGCGGTGGGCGCCGCACCGCGTGTGGAGCCGCATCGCATCGGCGCCTTCACCTGGCGCAGCCTCGCCCCGGCGCTGTCCGTGGCCTCCGATGTCGACGCGCTCCTCGCCGAACTCGGGGCACTCGGTCGCTCGGACGTCGTCGATCTCCGCCCGACGGGATCCTGTACGCTCGGCGACCGCAAGCGCCTTGGACAGGGCATCGACGCGGCTCGCGCCAGCATCCGCGCCCTGGCCCTCGATGAGGCTGGTTTGCGCGTGACGCCGACAGACGACGACATCGCCGCTTTGCGCGCCGATGGCTATGTCGGCGATGTGCTCCACGAACTCCGCCAACGCGCCGCCGGCGGCGACGACGAGACCGCGCGTGCCGCGCTGCTCCTGCTCTCCGACACGATGCTTTCCCTCCGCCAGGACGAACAGGTGTCCCGATGAAGATCACCCGTCTGCGTATCGAGAATTTCAAGCGCTTCCGCGCCCCGGTCGAGATCGACGGGTTGAGCGCGGGCCTCAACCTCTTTGCCGCGCCCAACGAATCCGGCAAGTCGACGATCGCCACCGCGATCCGCACCGCCTTCCTGGAGCGTCACAAGACCGGCACGCTCGACACGCTCCGCCCCTGGAGCGATCCCGGCGCCAGCCCCAGCGTCGACGTTGATTTCGAATTCGGCGGAACCAGCTACGCGCTCGCCAAGAGCTTCCTCGGCCGCAAGCGCTGCGACCTGCGCATCGGCCGCAAGCAGATGGACGGCGCCGAGGCCGAGGACCATCTCGCCGAGCTCGTCGGCTGCGCGATGAGCGACCGCGGCGGGGCGCGGCCCGACACGCTCGGCATCCCCGGCCTGCTCTGGATCGAGCAAGGGACGTCGCAGCATCTGGAACTGCCGCTCGAGAATGCCCGCGACCGGATCGATTCGGTCCTGCGCCAGCAGATGAGCGGCATCGCCACGACCGGCGGTGACAGCCTGATGGAGCGGCTGGAGGAAGAGCGCGACGAGATCCTGACGGCGAAGAGCAATCGTCCCAAGGGCGTTTATGATGCGGCAGTCAGGTCGTTGGAGGATCTTCGCACGCGCGAGGGCGAGCTGAGCGCGAAGGTCCAGGCCTATCGCGAAAAGGTCGACCGTCTGGACAAATTGACCCGCGACGCGACCAGGCTCGAACGCGAAAAGCCGTGGGACGCCTTGCTTGCGAAGAAGACCCAGACCGAGGCTCGCCTCGTCCTCGCGCGCCAACTCGAAACCCGCCGCGATGCCGAAGCGACCCGGATGAAAAGCGCCGCCGACCAGGTGCGTATCCTGACGGAACAGATCGGCGCATATGACCGCGAGGAAGCCGAGGCATGGCAGCGCCGCGCAGAGCATCAGAATGCCCAGGAGGCGGCGATCGCCGCGCGCGCCACGGTCGCGAGGCTGGAAGGGGCGTCGAAGCAGGCCCAGGCCAGCGCAGACGCCGCCCGCGCGACCCTGATCCGCGCACGTGCCGCGGCGGAACGACGCCGCATCGAGGGCACCTCGCGCGCGTGATCGCCGAGATCGATGCCGCGAAGGCCGCCCTGGCACAGGCCCAGCATCATCAGCAGAGGATCGCCGACCTGCGCGCCGAGGCGGCCCGCATCGCCGTTCCGGAACCGACGCTGCGTCTGATCGAGACCCTGAGCGCGGCACTGCGCGACGCCCGCATCAAGCGCGACGCGATCGCGACCGGTCTTTCCTTCGACATCCTGCCCGGACGCAGCATCCGGGTGGATGGGACGACGCTATCGGGATCCGGGCAGATCACCCTGTCGGCAGAGGCTTCGATCGATCTGCCCGATCTCGGCACGATGACGATCCGTCCCGGCGGTGCGGATCTTCCGGCGCTCGCGGCGCAGATCGCGCCCCAGGAAGACGAACTGCGCGATCTGCTCGCCGGCATCGGCGAAGCGGATCCGGCCGCGGTGCAGGCCCGCGCCAGGCGCGCCGAGACCATCGCATCGGAACTCGCCACCCAGGCACAGCTGCTCGCGATCCATGCGCCGCGGGGCGCCTCCGCGCTCGGCGCGGAGATTGCCGCCAGGGAGGCCGAGCTGTCTCGCGCCCGCGCCGATCTGGACCGGCAGCCTCCGGCCGACCCGTCGCAGGCGCCGCCGCCCGCGCTCGCGGATGCCGAAGCCCAGGAGGCTGCCACGCGCGTTGATCTCGGCATCGCCTCGGGCGCATTCCAGACCGCGCAGAACACGGCCGTCGGCGCCGATGCCACGGCGGAGCAGATGCGCCGCGACCTGGACGATCGCCTGGCGGCGCTCGCCGCACCCGAGCGCGCTGCGCGCAAGGCGGGTCACACACGCGACCTTGAACAGGCGAAGGAAGATCTGGCGAAGTCGAAGCCTCTCCTCGCGCAGCTCGATGCCGATTTCGCCGCGACCGACATGGAGACGCTCGAGCGCGACATCGATCGCTTCGGAAAGAGCGCCGGTCAGGCCGAGACAGGCCGGCAGACGCTGCGCGAAGAGATCCTGAAACTCCAGACCGCGCTCGAAACCGAAGGCGCCGCGGGGCTGGAGGAACAGCACGCGGAAACCCGGCGCGATCTCGGCGCCGCCGAACGCCGCGTCGCCGACTTCACGCGCCGCGCGGCGGCGCTCGACCTGATCCTGGATCTGATGCGCCGGAAACGCGCCGAGCTGTCGCGCCGGATCCTGGCGCCGCTGCAGACGCGGCTCGACCATTATCTCCGCCTCGCCCTGCCCGGCCTCGTGGTCGAGCTGGACGAGAGCCTCGCGCCGGCCAGCGTCTATCGTCCAGGAAGCGATGGCGGGCGTGGCGGCAAGCTGGACGAGTACAGCATCGGCGCGCGCGAACAGTTGGGCATCCTGCTGCGCCTCGCCTACGCCGATCTCCTCCGCGAGGCCGGGCGACCGACGCTGCTGATCCTCGACGACGCGCTGGTCCATAGCGATGCCGACCGGCTCGGCGGAATGAAGCGCGCGCTCTACGATGCCGCCACACGCCACCAGGTCCTGATCTTCACCTGCCATCCGGATGCCTGGATCGACCTGGGCGTCGCGGCGCGCAGCATCTCGGGCTGAGCCATGCATCCCCATCATCACAGCCTGACCAGCGTCAAGATCTGGGGCGGGTGCGTCGAGGATTACGCCCCCATCCATGACTGGTTCGACGCGACCAAGGAACAGATCGCCGATGCCCGCCACCGCGCACTGCGCCATCACAGCCAGGGCATCTTCGAAGCCGAACGCGTCTTCGGCCGGACGATCGTCAACAGCGACGGGCGCGCCGTGCCGGTGCGTTACATCGGCGAGCAGCACGTCAAGGAGGATTGCGGCGGGCGCATCCCGACCGTCGCCGACTGGTTCCGGAACATCCCTCTGGAAGGGTGGATGAGCCGCAGCTACCGGATCGAGCCGGCCGAAGGGGCCGGCATGGCCCCCGTGCCGGCACCAGCCCCTGCGCCGGAGGACGCCGCGCCCCGCGTGCGCGTCTACCGCACCAGGGATAGCCGCCGCGTCGCGCCGTCGCCGGGCCGGAGCGGCTGACGACAGCGGCGCTGCCGGCACGCGACCGCTGCGCGATATCGTGACCCCAACATTGCCTGAAAAAGAGGGAATTCATGCCTACGCGTTTTCTCCCCGACACCGATCTCCTTCTCGGGAACTTCCGGTCGGCCGGCGTCGAGCGCGTCACGGTCTCGTTCCAGGCGGACGAATCCGAAACGTTCAAGATCACGAGAACCGCCGCGATCGACGCCGCCGGCGCGCGCGTCGCGCTCAAAGGGCCGGCCAGGAAGATCGCAAGGATCGTCCGAAGCCTGACCGAGGACATGCTTGATGTGGCTCGCTTCCAGCCGCCATGGCCGCTGCGCGAGATGTCGAGCAAGGTCCTTTCCGAAGACGCCCTGGATCCGACGCGCTGGAAACGCCGGCCTGCCAAGCGCTCACGGCGCCGGTCCGGGCCGCGCTGGGATCCGGAGTACGGTGACCGCGGTACCCTGTCCATAGACGTTACCGGGGGCCGCCCGTCCTTCAGGCTGGCACTCAACACGCGCGCCACCGTCAAGGAGCGCGAAACCTTCGCGTTCTGCTTGGCGAAGGCAGAAAGCGCCGCCCCCACATGCCGCATCACGCAGGAGCCCACATGAATTCCGCCTTTCTGTTCGGATCTCCGTCGTATCGCCGGCCGCTGCTCGCCGCGCTCGCGCGCCTGAAGGTCGATCGGATTGTCGTGACCTTCTCTGCCGGCAGCGATCACGAGTGCATCGATCCCCCCCGGGCCTTCGATCATGCCGGCACGGAGATCGACCTGACGCAGGATCGCATCCTCTGGCCCGAATCCTCTTCCACGCTTGGCCAGGATGGAACCTGGCACGAGACGCGCGTGGAGACGGAGCAGACGATCCTGTCCGTGGTCCGGGATATCGCCCGGGCTGCCATCGACAGCTCCGGCGGCCTCGGCTACGGGGACGACGAGGTCGTGTCAGGAGAGATGATCCTGGATCCATCGACGGATCCGCCCCGGATCGACATCGACCAGAAGCGCAGGATCGATACACGCATCGATCTCGTCTACGAGGTCACGGCGATCGAAATGTTGCCGGTCTCCGTCATCCCCGAACGGCAGCCGCGCGATGGCCATTTCGCAATCCTCGCCGACGGCAGGTTTGAGCGGCAGCCAAGGCCGCGCCAGCGCCGCCCAGCCAAGGCGAAAACCCGCCTGGCGGTTGAGCAGACGGGCACAGCTGGAGCGTAAGCGCTGGAGACGCCGCGCAGGCGACGAAGCCCGGATCTAGACCCGGGCAGAGGGCGGAGGATTCGCCGGCACGGGCGCCCCGTCTGCGTTTCCGGCCGGGGGCGCGCATTCGGCGTAGATGCCGGCGAGCGCGTCCGCCATCCTCTCGATGCCGAACAGGTCGCGACAGCGCGCGGCGGCCGACCCGCCCATACGCGACCGAAGGGCCGGTTCGCGCGCCAGCCTGTCGAGGGCCGCAGCCAGCGCGGCCGGATCACCGGGCGGCAGAACGAGGCCATCGATCTCCTGGCGTACGACTTCAGGAACGGCGCCGACGGCCGACACCGCGACCGGCAGACCGGCCGCCATCGCCTCGAGCATCGCCATGGGCAGGCCTTCCGCGAGGGACGGCAGGACAAACCCCTGCGCGGAGGCGAGCGCGGCACTCTTCTCCGCGCCGACAAGCGGCCCGAGCACGCGCAGACGATGCGCGCATCCGCGCCGGACGATCTCGCCAGTCAGCCATGCGCCGTAACCGGGTTCCTCGTCGCCGCCCGCGAGTTCGACCACCCAGGGGTCTCGGGCCAGGCGCGCCGCCTCGAGCAGGACCGGAACCCCTTTGCGTCGTCCGAAATTGCCGAGGAACAGGAACCGCGGCAGGACGTCCCGCGTATCGCCGGTTATCGGCTGAACACCGGTCGAGGCCGCGTGGCAAGGCGGCGGTGCGACGCCATTGGCAACGACGGCGAAGCGCGCCCCCGGCCATCTCGTCTCGAGGCTGCGTCGCCAACCCGGCGAGAGCACGATCACGCATGTCGCGCGCCGCGCGATCAACCGGGCCAGCAGGGCCGCCGGAGCCGACAGCCGGTCGAGATAGGCATCGAAGCCGGCGCCATGCACATGCAGCAGGGTTGGCGCGCCGCGCGCACGGCTGAGCAGAAGCAGCAGCCCGTCGAGGAAGAAGCTCAGGCCTCCACAGGTGTGAATATGCGCGACCGGCACGGGCGCTGCGCCGAAGACCCGCCACCATGCGGCCATCAGGCGCAGCCGCGTCGCGACGCCGAGCCAGAGCGGCCGCCCCGGCGGCGTCGTCTTGCCGGTATCGAAGAAGCGCAGGTCGAAGCGCTCCGCCAGCGAAGAGTCTTCCAGCGCAGCGAGCACCGAGGCCATGCCGCCGATCCTGGGCGGCAGGGGTCCCGACATCACGATGACACGGCGCGAGCCGCCGGCAGTGCGCCTTTCGGACATCGTCTTTCGAGTCTCCCGAACCCAACGTCTATCTTCACACCGGCGCATGATGAGCGCGGCGCGATGGCGCTTGCCTTGCGATGGATCAATGCCATCCGCGCCGACCCGGCCAGCATGGCCGCGCGACGCCACGCCGCCCTGATCCGAGGTCCGCCATGCCGCCACGCCTTCTTCACGTCTTTCCGACCTTCGCCATCGGTGGCATGCAGACCCAGTTCGCTACGGTCGCGAATGCGCTGGGAGGCGCGTTCCGCCATGCGATCGTCGCGCTCGACGGGCGCACGCAGTGCCGCGCGAAGCTGGATCCGGGCACGCCGCACGAATTCCTCGACCCGCCGCCGGGTGGCGCATCCGGCCTCGCCGCGGCGCCGGCGATCATGCGCTTCCTGCGCAGGCACGCGCCGGACGCGATCGCGACCTATAATTGGGGCGCGATCGAGTGGTGTTTCGTCAACCGACTCGCGGGCGCCGCGCCCGGCATCCATGCCGAGCACGGCTTCGGTCCGGACGAGGCGGACAGGTTGCTGATGCGGCGCAACCTGTTCCGCCGCGTCGCGCTGTCCGGTGGCACGACGCTCGTCGTACCGTCGCTGACCCTGAAACAGGTCGCGCACCGCCAGTGGGGCGTAGGCGGGCACGCCCTGCGCCTGATCCCGAACGGGATCGACATCGCCGCGATGGAAAGCCGCGCCCGATCGGCCGCCCCCGGATTCGCGCGGGTCGCGACCGAAATCGTCGTCGGTTCCGTCGCACCGCTCGTGGCGGTGAAGAACCACACGCGCCTCCTGCGCATCTTCGCCACCGCGTCGAACGGGGATCCGCGCTGGCACCTCGTCCTGGTGGGCGACGGCCCGGAGCGCCCGAGCCTCGAGGCCGCGGCGCGGCGGCTGGGGATAGGGGCACGGACCTCGTTCGTAGGGTCGCTCGATGATCCGGCCGGGGCCATCGCCGCGATCGATATCCTGGCGACCACCTCGCATACCGAGCAGATGCCCTATTGCGTGCTCGAGGCGATGGCCCTGGCCAAACCCGTCGTCGCGGGCGCCGTCGGGGACATCGCGGCGATGGTCGCGCGCGAGAACCAGCCCTTCGTCCGTCCCCGTGACGACGAGGCCGGGCTCGCCCTTGGGCTCCGCCGCCTCGGCGACGACGCCGCGCTGCGGCGTCGGGTCGGCGACGCCAATCGCGCCCGCTGCGCCACGGCCTATGGCGAGGACAGGATGCGCGATGCGTTCCGCAGCCTTTACGAGGAGGTCGCTGGCCGGCGCGCATATCTGTGATTTCCCCGCCGGCGCGGCTAAGCTCCCGATCGAGCCTGAAGGAGACGAGGCCATGACCGACGCCACCGTGCCCCACCGCAACGCCCGCGGCGAATGGCGGCCCGAAAAGCCGATCGCCCTGCCGCCGACGATCGCCTGGCCGCCCCGGCCGATGGCCACGGCCAAATGGCTGTTCGGCTTTCCCGGCTTTCTCTGGCCGATGAACACGCTATGGCTCGCGCTGACGCTGCTGAGCTGGTACGCGCTGACGCCAGACCTCGCGGCCATGCGCGAGATCGAGGCGTGGTGGATCGCCGTGCTCTTCGCGCGCAATCTGGCCCTGACGACGGCCCTCTTCGGCGGTCTGCATCTTTATTTCTACGTCCTGAAGCGACAGGGCGACGCACTCAAATTCAACAACCAGCCGCTCGCGACCGGCAGCAAGCGCTTCCTCTTCGGCGATCAGGTCAAGGACAACGCGCTGCGAACGCTCGGGATCGGCGTCCCCACGGTCACCGCCTACGAGGCGCTGACCTGGTGGCTCTTCGCCAATGGCCATATCGGCTTCGGCATCGATCCGGCGGCCCAGCCCCTGTTGTTCTGGGGCTGGTTCGCGGCGCTGCTGTTCCTGGCGCCGGTGATCCACGCGCTGCATTTTTATGTCGTGCACCGGCTGCTGCACTGGAAGCCGCTCTATCGCCATGTCCACAGTGTCCACCACCTCAATGTCGAGGTCGGACCATGGTCAGGCCTCGCGATGCATCCGGTCGAACAGATCCTCTATTTCTCGACCGTCGTGGTGCAGTGGCTGCTGGCGGCGCATCCCATCAACGCGCTGTTCCAGATCCATGTCGCCCTGTTCAGCCCGGCGCTTGGCCATAGCGGCTTCGAGAAGCTGATGATCGGCAAGCGGCTTGGCGTGGACAGCGGCAACTACTTCCACTACCTCCACCACAAATATTTCGAGTGCAACTACGGCGGCAGCCTGGCGCCGCTCGACAAGCTCTTCGGCACCTTCCACGACGGCTCGCAAGCCGCGCATCTGGCCATGCGCGAGCGCATGCGCGCGCGACACGGCGCCGCCGGCTGAAGCCCCCCCACCAAACCCGGGACGGAGCCTGGATTACTCCTGGACGCCGGTACTAATCCGGGCTCCGTCCCCGTTTGGTCCATTTGGTCCGCAGCAGCGGCGAGGCCATGGCCAGGGCGGCGACAGCCAGGAAACCCATCGCCACCGGACGTTCCGCGAGCGCCTCCCAGGATCCGCCGGACGCCATCAGAGCCGTGCGCAGATCCTTCTCCGCCAGCGGCTGCAGGATGAAGCCGATCACGAACGGCGCGAGCGGCGCGCCGCCGCGCTCCAGCAGGAACCCAACCACGCCGAAGCCAAGCATCACCCAGACATCCGACATGCGGTTGTTGAGGGCGAAGGCACCGACTATCGAGATCGCGAGCACCGTCGGGTAGATCCAGGCGGTCGAGACCAGCATCATCCGCGCGAACAGGAAGGTGCCGCCGATCATCATGAAGTACATGATCACGTGCGCGAGCAGGTGGCTGGCCATGATCGCGTTGACGATCTGCGGGTTTGCGACATGCAGCATCGGGCCAGGCTGCAGGTTGTGGATGATCAGCGCGCTGAGCAGGATGGAGTCCGCGAGCCCCGCAGGCACGCCCAGCGACAGCAGCGGAATCAGGGTCCCGCCGGTCGTCGCGTTGTTGGCGCTCTCCGCGGCGACGATCGCCTCCTCGCTGCCATGGCCGAAGCGCTCGGGATGACGGGATGCTTTCTTCGCCGTCATGTAGGCCACGATCGAGGCGATCGTCGCACCCACACCGGGCAGGATCCCGATGCCCACCCCGATCAGCGACGATCGCAGCATCGTCCACCCGTGCACGGCATAGTCCCGGACCGAGAGGAACACGCCCTTCAGGGACGCGCGCACGATATCGCTCCGATCCTCCGCCCGATGGACGATGTCCGACAGGATCTGGCTGACGGCGAAGAGCCCGATCATGACGGGCAGAACATCGAGACCGGCGTCGAGCCAGGTCTGGTCGAAGGTCAGACGCTTCACGCCGGAACTCTCGTCGATCCCCGGAAAGGACATGAGCATCCCGAGAAAGCCCGAGATCAGGCCCTTCACCACGGATCGCCCGCTAAGCGAGGCGATCAGCGTCAGCGCCATGGTCACCAGCGCGAAGGTCTCCCAGGGGCCGAAATACACCCCGACCCGCGACAGAGGCTCTGACAGCAGCACCAGCGCGAGCCAGGACACCGCGCCACCGACGATCGATGCCGCATTGCCGAGCCCGAGCGCACGGCCCGGTTGTCCCGACCGCGCCAGCGGATACCCGTCGAGACAGGTCATGACCGCATTGGGCTCGCCGGGGATTCGCATGAGCGTGGCGGTGATGAGCCCACCGCTGGCGCCGCCGACGAACATCGCGATCAGCAGCACCACCGCATCCGCCGGCGCCATTGCGAAGGTGAAGGGAAGTGTCAGCGCCATCAGCATCCCGGCCGTGATGCCAGGCAGCACGCCAACGATGATCCCGGCGAACACGCCGGCCAGCAGGATGCCGAGGCTGTGCGGCGCGAGGAGCGTAAGAAAAGCGTCGGCCAGCATCACGGCAGGTCCACGCCAAGGACATGCCGGAAGATCAGCGTGATCGCCCCGGCCAGCATGGTCCCCGCGACGACCGCACGCAGGGCGGCACGGCGCCCGCCGCCCGAGAGCAAGAACCCGGCAAGCGCGAGATACACCGCGCTGCTCAGGAGGAAATCCAGCCTGTGGACGCCGATCGCGACCGTGTAGCCGATCGTCAGGATCGACATCGCGCCCGCCAGCGCCCAGCGCGCACCCCCGGCATCCGGTGCGCCGGGCGCGACGCCGAACATCACGATGTCGCTGTCGCGTGTGCGCCGTCCGAGCAGCGCGCCGAGCAGGACGAGCACGCCGAGGACGATCAGGACGCTCGCGACGACCCGGGGGAAATAGGCCGCGCCGAGGATGTCGAAGGGCGTCTTGCGGATACGCCCGGTCTGGTGGAGGAACGCGGCCCCGACCGCCACGATCGCCGTACCGAAGACCGCATCCCGTCGCCGCCGCGCGCCTCTCTCGTCCTCCACGCCCCCCGCTCCCGCGCTCAGCGCAAGCCGAACTCAGCCGCCAGACGCTGCATCTCGACATACTGGGCCGCGACATCGGCCGCCGCCGCCGGCGTGAAATCGAGCCGCGGCGTCACCTCCAGCGCCTTGAAGCGCGCCTGCAAGTCCTCGTCCGCGAAGGCGGCCGCGATGCCCTCGGACCAGAACCTTCGCCGCGCATCCGCCACGCCGCGCGGCAGCCACCACCAGTATTTGAGGCCGATCTCGATCTCGAATCCCTGCTCGCGCGCCGTCGGAACCTGAGGCAGCGCCGCCGCGCGCGCGCCGGAGAAGATCGCGAGCAGCCTGATGTCGCCCGACGCGACGAA
>CAIOSQ010000387.1 GCA_903860935.1 uncultured Rhodospirillales bacterium
CGCCGGTGCCGCACCCGCGAAGACCGCCGCCAAGGCCGCCGCGCCCGCCACCGCGTCGCCCGCCGTGAAGGCCGCGGCTGCCGCGCCGGCGCCGGCTGCGCCCGCCAAGGAGCCCGGTCCGGCCGCGCGCAAGATGATGGCCGAGACCGGAGTCGTCCCGGCCTCGGGAAGCGGCAAGGATGGGCGCGTCACCAAGGCCGACATCCTCGCCGCCATCGCGACCCCCGCGCCGGTCGCCGCACCCGCCGCCGCGGCGCCCGCCGCGGCGCCGCGCCAGCTTGGCGCCGGCGAGGAGCGGGTCAAGATGACCCGCCTGCGCAAGCGGATCGCCGAGCGCCTCAAGCAGGCGCAGAACACCGCGGCCATGCTGACGACCTTCAACGAGGCCGACATGGGCGCGGTGATGGCGTTGCGGACCAGGTACAACGAGGCCTTCGAGAAGCGTCACGGCGTGAAGCTCGGCTTCATGTCGTTCTTCGTGAAGGCCTGCGTCGCCGCGCTGAAGGAAATCCCGGCGGTGAACGCCGAGATCGACGGCGACGACATCATCTACAAGAACCACTACGACATCGGCGTCGCGGTCGGCACCGAGCAGGGGCTGGTCGTTCCGGTTCTGCGCGGCTGCGACACGATGGGCCTTGCCGATATCGAGAAGGCGATCGGCGCCTATGGCCGCAAGGCGCGCGACGGCAAGATCGCGCTGGAGGATCTCGCCGGCGGCACCTTCACGATCTCCAACGGCGGGATCTACGGCTCGCTGATGTCGACGCCGATCCTCAACCCGCCGCAATCCGGCATCCTCGGCATGCACAAGATCCAGAACCGTCCGATCGCGGTCGGCGACCGGATCGAGATCCGGCCGATGATGTATCTCGCGCTGTCCTACGATCACCGCATCGTCGACGGCAAGGAGGCGGTGACCTTCCTCGTGCGCATCAAGGATGCGATCGAGGATCCGCAGCGCCTCCTGCTGGACATGTGACCGGCGCGCGGCGCCTCATCGCGGAGAAGATCGATCATGGCTGGTGAGACCTACGACCTCGTGGTCATCGGCGCGGGACCCGGCGGCTATGTCTGCGCGATCCGTGCGGCGCAACTCGGCATGAAGGTCGCGTGCGTCGAGAAGCGCGCGACGCTGGGCGGCACGTGCCTCAATGTCGGGTGCATCCCGTCCAAGGCGTTGCTGCAGGCCTCGGAGAAGTTTCACGAGGCGGGCCACGGTCTGGCCGCGTTCGGCGTCAAGGTCGGCAAGGTCGAGTTGGACCTGCCGGCGATGATGGCGCACAAGGACAAGGTCGTCGACGCGAACGTCAAGGGCGTCGAATTCCTGTTCAAGAAGAACAAGGTCGAATGGGTCAAGGGCGCGGCGCGCATCGCCGGCGCCGGTCAGGTCGTCGTCGGTGACCGCACCCTCTCGGCCAGGGCCATCGTGATCGCCACGGGGTCCGAGGTCGCGCCGCTGCGCGGCATCGACATCGACGAGACGCGCATCGTCTCGTCCACTGGTGCGCTGACGCTGGGCGTGGTTCCCAAGGCGATGGCCGTCATCGGGGGCGGCGTGATCGGCCTCGAGATGGCCTCGGTGTGGCAGCGCCTCGGCGCGAAGGTAACGGTGATCGAGTTCCTCGACCGTATCCTGCCGGGCATGGACGGCGAGGTGTCGAAGCAGAGCCAGCGCATCCTCGCGCGGCAGGGGATCGAGTTCCGCCTGTCGACGAAGGTGACCGGAGCGAAGCCGACGAAGTCGGGTGTGACGCTGGCGCTCCAACCGGCTGCCGGCGGCGACGCGAGCGAACTCGCCGTCGACATCGTCCTCGTCGCGGTCGGTCGTCGGCCGCATGTGGAGGGGCTCGGCCTCGCGGAAGCGGGCGTCGCGCTCGACGACAAGGGCCGCATCGCCACCGACGCGCATTTCGAGACCAGCGTGAAGGGTATCTATGCCATCGGCGACGCGATTGTCGGGCCGATGCTCGCGCACAAGGCCGAGGACGAGGGCGTCGCCGTCGCCGAGATCCTCGCCGGGCAGAAGCCGCATGTGAATTACGACGCGATCCCGGGCGTGGTCTACACGTGGCCGGAGATCGCCGCGGTCGGCGCGACCGAGGAACAGCTCAAGGCCTCGGGCGTCGCCTATCGGGTCGGCAAGTTCCCGTTCACGGCGAATGGGCGTGCGCGGGCCATGAACATGACCGACGGCTTCGTGAAGATCCTCGCTGACACAGCGACGGATCGCGTGCTGGGCGTCCACATCGTCGGCCCGAATGCCGGCGACCTGATCGCTGAATTGGCGCTGGCGATGGAGTTCGGCGCCTCGGCAGAGGACATCGCGCGCACCTGCCATGCCCACCCGACGCTCAACGAGACGGTCAAGGAAGCCGCGCTCGCCGTCGATGGCCGGCCCATCCATATCTGACCCAAGGCCGATCCAGATCCATGTCCGCACCCCCGATGCCGAACTCGCCCGCCGCGCCGCATGTCGTCCAGGTCGATCTCGACGAACGGGCCTTCCTGTTTCCGGCGGGCAAGAGCGTGTCGCAGCTGATCTTCACGGCGACGGGCGCGAGCGTCGCGATCGACCTCACCTTTCCGTTCAACCAGACCCGGTTGGCGCCGCGCCTTGCCGTCCTGGCGGCGGACGATGCGGCCGTGCTCGCGCGTTGCCTGACGATGGCCGTCTATCAGGCACGCACGCAGCATGCGATCTCCGAGACCATGCACATCACGATCGACGTGCTGGCCAACGGTTACCGGCTGCAATTCGGCGACATGCACAGGCCGCTGGAACTGCTGCTCGGCACGGCGTGCATCTGGCGCGTGTGCCAGGGGCTTCTGCGCGTCGTCGACGTCATCTCGCCGGTGCAGTCGCACTGAGTGCTGCCGGCGCGGATGTCGCGATCCAATAGGCGTTCTTGACGCGCCCGCCCGGCCGCAGCGGCGGCTGGTCGGCGACGCGCAGGCCGCCGCAGCCGAGGATGACGCCGCGCGAGGCCATGTTGTCCTCGTCGCAGGTGACCATCACGCGCGCCAATCCGCTCGCCGCCCAAGCCTCCCGCAGCATGAGGCGCAGGGCGGCGGTCGCGATGCCGCGCCGACGCTTCCAGGGAACGACGGCATAGCCGACATGTCCGGAGCAATAGGCCGGCAACTCCTCGGTTCCGGGGACGTGCCGGAAATTGATCGATCCGCAGAATTCGCCGTCGACGATCCATCGCACGATCCCCGGAAGCTTCGGCACGCGCGTCCCGTCATCGAGGATCAGCCGCCGTCGCGGGGTGAGCAACTCGGCGATGAACCCATCCGGATCGGCGCGCAGTTCGGCGCGTTGCTCGGCGCTGACGTCGCGCTCGGTATTGGGTGACCATCCGCGCGCCAGCGCCGCCTCGTAGGCCGGTAGCCAGTCCTGCGACGGCGCGACAAGGGCGATCGCGCTCATCCGGCGTGTCCGGCCTCGAAGAGCGGGCTGTCGATCACCGCGACATGCGTATAGGCCTCGCGCGCGACCTGTTGGTCGGCGCGCGTCCCGTCATCGTGACCGTAGCGCGAGATCTGCGCCCAGAGCCGATCGCCGTGCGAGAAATGCCACCATTCCTCGGGGTAGTTCACGAACCCCGCCATGCCCATGACGCGCGCCAGGAAATCCCGGTTGGCGCGCTGCGCCTGCGTGAGCGCGGGGCAGTCGGTGCGCACGCGGTCGACGGCCGTGCCGCGCGTCGCGAAATCGCCATAGGCGCTGCCCATGTCGAGTTCGGTGCCGTCGCGCAGCAGCGTCACGTCGACGGCGGCGCCGCTCTGATGGCCGCTTGGCTTGTTGACGGGATCCGCGACATCGCGGCGGCACAGCTCGGCGAGCGCGACGGAATCGAGATCGGGATGGGCGCGTGCGAGCGCGGCGTAGCGCCGGTTCCAGGACGCGAATTGCTGCGCCTGGGTGCGCAAGGCGTCGAGAACGAGCAACGCGTGATCCGCCGGTAGCGCCGCGGCGGCGCGCTGCAGACGGTCATGCACGTCGGCGCGAAGCCGGCGCGACGCTTCCGCAAGGCCGGGGCGGATCGCGAGGCGCGGTCCTGTCACGATCGGCGTCAGCAAAGCGGGTGTCGGCATCACGGTCCGATCCTTCGCTGTGGGTGGACGATGCGCGGGTGCATCGCAGACTTTGATGCCACGAACGGCGCGCGCCGGGAAGCCGCTGCGCCGGGATCGCGTCGCCGCCGCTGCGTGCGTCGCCGCGGATGCGCTAAAGTCACGCATCGCTTTGGGGAGGATCGCATGCGCGCCAGGATTCGCGGGACCGAGATCTACTTCGACGTCGAGGGGTGCGGGCTGGTGCCCGACGGCAACCGCATGGTGGAGCGGCCGACGGCCTTGGTGATCCATGGCGGACCTGGCGGCGATCACACGGGTTTCAAGCCTGGCTTCGCGCCCCTCGCCGAGCGCATGCAGCTCGTCTATTTCGACCATCGCGGCCAGGGACGCTCGGCGAAGGGAGATCCGGCGACCTACACGCTCGACGAGAACGTCGAGGACATGGAGGCGCTGCGTGTCCATCTCGGGCTCGGGCCGATCGTCAGCATCGGCACCAGCTATGGCGGCATGGTCGCGATGGCGCATGCCGCGCGCTATCCCGCGTCGGTGTCTCATCTCGTTCTCGTCGTCACGGCCGCGCATGCCGGCTTCAACGCGCGCGCGCGGGAGATCGTCGCCGCGCGCGGCACCGACGAGCAGAAGGCCGTCGCGGCCCAGCTCTGGGCGGGCACGCTCGACACGCCCGAGAAGCTGCGCCGCTATTACGAGGTGATGGGACCGCTCTATGCGCGCCGCCACGATCCCGTCGCCGCGAAGGCCGGGCGTGATCGCGGCATCCTGTCGCCGGACGCGCTCAATCGCGCCTTCGCGCCGGGCGGTTTCCTGCAGAGCTACGACCTCAGGCCGGAGTTGCGCGCCATCACCGCGCCGACGCTGATCCTCGCCGGTCGTCACGACTGGATCTGCCCGCCCGAGTTCTCCGAGGAGATCCACCGTCTGATCCCCGGCTCCGACCTCCGCATCTTCGAGGAGAGCAGCCATTCGATCCGGGCCGACGAGCCGCAGAAGATGCTCGACGCGATCGCCGGCTTCGTCGCCTACAAGACCCGCTGAAGGAACAGTCCGTCATGCGCATGTTCGTCGCCGCGCTCGGAACCGAGACCAACACCTTCGCGCCGCTCCCCGTCGACCGGGATGCCTTCGAGCGCGCGTTCTACGCGCCCCCAGGCACGCATCCGTCGACGCCGACCCTCACCACGGCCCCCGTCGTCGCCGCCCGCGCCCGCGCGGCGCGCGACGGCTTCACCCTGATCGAGGGTACGGCCGCCTGGGCCGAGCCCGCCGGGCTCGTGGCGCGCGGCGCCTATGAGAGCCTGCGCGACGAGATCCTCGATCAGTTGCGCGCGGCGATGCCGGTCGACATCGCGCTGTTCGGCATGCATGGCGCGATGGTCGCCGACGGGTACGAGGATTGCGAGGGCGACATGCTGGCCCGTGCGCGCGCGATCGTCGGGCCGAAAGCGATCCTCGGCTGCGAGCACGACCTGCATTGCCATCTGACGCCCAAGCGTGTCGCGGCCTGCGATCTGATCGTGCTGTTCAAGGAGTTCCCGCACACCGACTTCCTCGCGCGCGCCGAGGATCTCGTCGATCTCGCCCTGCGCGCCGCGCGCGGCGAGATCGCGCCCAGGATGGGCCTCTTCGACTGCCGGCGAATCGGCGGCGGCTACATGACGAGCCACCCGGCCGGGCGGGCCTTCGTCGACCGTATCGCCGCGATGGAGGGACAGGACGGCGTCCTGTCGATTTCGATCGGCCACGGTTTCCATGCCGCGGATGTGCCGGAAGTCGGAAGCAAGGTGCTGGTGATCGCCGATGGCGACCAGGCCAAGGCCGATGCGCTCGCGCGGCGCATCGGTCTCGATTTCATCGCCATGGGCCGCGCCGGCATACCGCCGCATGTGAAGCCCGACGACGTGGTCGCGACCGCCAAGTCCCATGCCGGCATGCCCGTCGTCTTTGCCGATCGCTGGGACAATCCGGGCGGTGGCGTGCCGGGCGATGGTGCGATCATGATCGAGACGCTGCTGCGTCACCCGGACATCCCGTCGGCGGTCGGCGTGCTCTGGGATCCGATCGCGGTAGAGTTCTGCCGCTCCGCTGGCGCGGGCGGCAATCTCTGGCTGCGGATCGGCGGCAAGTCGACGCCGGTCTCCGGACGGCCGGTGGACGCCCATGTCGTCGTGCGCGCGGTGACGCCCGATCTGGTGATCCCCTTCGAGCAGAGCCAGGTCTCCATGGGCGCAGCCGCGGCAGTGACCATCGGCGAGCTCGACATCGTGCTCGCCACCAAGCGCACGCAGACCTTCAGTCCCGAGGCCTTCACGCAGCTCGGCGTCGACCTGTCGCGCAAGAAGATCGTGGTGGTGAAGTCGTCGAACCATTTCCACGCCGCCTTCTCGAAGATCGCGGCGGCGATCCATCATCTCGACACCGGGGGCCCGTTCCCGCCCGATCCGACCCGCGTCACCTACACGCGCGTCCGCCGTCCCATCGCGCCGCTGGATCCCGATCCCGTCGTGTGACGTCGCGCGCTGCGGCTCACCCCGCGAAGAGGCGTGGCGCGATGCCGGGGGTCTCGGTGCGCATGGCGAAGAGGCTGCCCGAAAGTGGCGCTTCCGCGAGGACGCGGGCAGGCAGACGCACGCGGGCCGTCGTGACGAACAGCGTCTTGAGATCGGGGCCGCCGAAGCAGACGCTGGTGGGACGCGGCACCGGAAGCCGGACGGTTTCGAGCAGGGTGCCGTCCGGCGCGTAGCGATGCACGGACCAGCCGTCCCAGATCGCGACCCAGATCGCGCCCTCGGCATCGACGGCGAGGCCGTCGGGTCGCCCGTCCTGGGCCGGCAGCGCGACGAGGATGCGCCGGTTCGACACTCCGCCGTGCCGCGCATCGAAATCATAGGCGTAGACATGACCGGCGGCTGAGTCGGCGAAGTAGAGGCGGCGCCCGTCCGGGCTCCAGTCGAGGCCGTTGGACACGGTGAACCCGCCATCCATCACTGTCGCCGTCGAGGATGCGTCGATACGGTACAGCGATCCCGCTGGCGCGCTGGCGTCAAGCCGCATCGTGCCGCCCCACAGCCGCCCTGCAGGGTCGCATTTCCCGTCGTTGAAGCGGTTTTCCGGCGGATGCGCGTCCGGCCGCACCATCGGCGCGAGACGCCCTGTCGCGAAATCGAGTGTCTCCAGACCTTGCTGCGTGAGCGCGACGAGCCCGCCGGACCCGCGTTCTGCGACTGCGCTGACGAGACGGGGCAGGGGGCATGAATCGTTGGCGCCGGTTTCCGGATCGAAGCGGTAGACCGTGGGGGCGAGGATATCGACCCAGTAGAGCCGCTGTTCGCGCGCCGACCAGAGCGGCCCTTCCGCAAGCTGGGCGCCCCATGGCAGCACGCAGCGCAGGCGCGGATCCGAATGCGGAGCGGGCCGACGATAGGAATCGATGTTCATCGCCGCCGCGCCCGCATTCCCGGAGATCGTGCGCGCCTGCTCCATCAGGTCACGACCGGCGACATGCAGCTGATCGGATGTCACGCGTTCCGACGGTCCGAACATCCCGATCGCGGCGATGGCACGCCCGGTATGGTCGAAGATCGGCGCCGCCACGCCGGCGACGCCGGCGACGTGCTCGGACGTCGACACGGCATAGCCACGCGCACGGGTGAGCGCGAGATCGGCGAGCAGCGCGTCCTGGTCGACGAGCGTCCGATCGGTGAAACGCTCCAGCGGCGCCGCGTCGAGGAGGGCGCGCTGCGACTGGGGCGATGCGAAGGCGAGCAGCGCCTTCCCGCCCGCCGTGCAATGCAGCGGCGCGCGCCGTCCGACCTCGATGCGGAAGCCGAAGGCGCCGCCGCGGGTGCGCTGGTCGATATAGAGGATATGGCTGCCGTCGATCGCGCAAAGGGCGACGGTCTCGCGCATCGTTTCGGCGAGACGGTCGAGTACGGGAGCCGCCGCGCCGCGCAGGTCGAAGGAATCCCAGACGCGATGCGCGAGTTCGAAGACGCGATGGCCGAGGCGATAGGTGTTGTCGCTCTCTTCATGCCGCACGAGCCGGTAGAGCACGAGGGTGTTGAGAAGCCGCGCGAGCGTCCCCTTGGGAAGCCCCGTCGCCGCCTGCAGATCCCTGAAGCGCGGCGGCCTGGCCCGTTCGCCGATCACGTCGAGGAGATAAAGACCCTTCGCCAGCGCCGCGGCGCCGGCCGGGACATCGCGCTCGTCGGGCGGCGGGACGCGCGCCTCGTCGTCCGGCCCGTGCGAACGGATCATCGCAGCGCGGCGCCCGTCCCGGGGTCGAAGACGTGGAGATCCGCCGGATCGAAGGAAAGCCTGGTCGATCCGCCCGGACCGATCGGGCCGGGATTGATCAGCCGGGCGACCAGTGTATCGCCGCGGCGGGCATGATCCTGCCCCGACATGGCGGTGCGCGGCGCGCGGTTTTCCTCGGGCACGGCGGCGTGGACGTATTTGTCGCTGCCGAGGCTCTCGACCAGGAGAAGCCTCGCCTCGAACGCGACCGGCCCCGCATGCATCGAGATATTCTCGGGACGGAGACCGAGAACCAGCGTGTCCGTTGCGCCGGTCATGCGGCCGGACGCGGCGGGCAGGGGGATTTCCTGACCGAACAGCACGACGCGGTCCTCGCCGACGCGGCGCGCCGAAAGGAAGTTCATGCCCGGTGCGCCGATGAAGCCGGCGACGAAGATGTTCGCTGGCCGTGCGTACATCGTGTCGGGATCGGCGATCTGCTGGATCTCGCCGTCGCGCATCAGCACGATGCGGTCGGCCATGGTCATCGCCTCGACCTGGTCGTGGGTGACGTAGATCGTGGTCACGCCGAGACGCTTGTGCAGCGCCGATATCTCCGCGCGCATGTGGACGCGCAGCTTGGCGTCGAGATTGGACAGCGGTTCGTCCATCAGGAAGGCCTGCGGCTCGCGCACGATGGCGCGTCCGAGCGCGACGCGCTGACGCTGTCCGCCGGAGAGTTGCCGCGGCCGCCGATCCAGCAGATGTTCGACGTCGAGGATCCGCGCGGCGTCGCGCACCCGGCGTTCGATCTCGGCCTTCGGCATGCCGCGCATCTTGAGCCCGAAGCCCATGTTCCGCGCGACCGTCAGATGCGGATAGAGCGCGTAGTTCTGGAAGACCATCGCGATGTCGCGCGCGCCCGGAGCGACGTCGGTGACGTCGCGCGTACCGATACGGATCGTGCCGGAACTCGCGGGTTCCAGTCCGGCGAGGATCTTGAGCATCGTCGATTTGCCGCAGCCCGACGGCCCGACCAGGACGACGAATTCCCCGTCCCGGATGTCGAGCGAGAAGCCCTTGAGCACCTCGACCGGGCCATAGGATTTGCGGACATTGTCGATGCGGATGCCGGCCATCGCCGCCTCACTTGTCCGAGCCGGCGGTCAATCCGCCGACGAGATAGCGTTCGAGGAACAGGTAGATCGCGAGAATCGGCAGCGCGACCAGGATCGACGCCGCCGAGATGTCCGCCCAATTGGAGATGTATTCGCCCTTCATCGTCGTGATGCCGAGATTGGCGGTCCAATTGTCCTGCGCGTTGGTCAGGAAGGTGCGCGCGTAGGCATAGTCCGACCAGGAGAGGACGAAGCCGTAGAGCGCCGTGGCCGCGAGACCGGGCGCCGCGACGGGCAGGATGACGCGGAAAAGCGCGCCGAAGGGCGAGCAGCCATCGACCATCGCGGCTTGCTCCAGCTCGCGTGGGATCGTGTCGAAATAGCCCTTCAGCATCCAGGTCGTGAAGGGAATGATCAGCGTCGCGTGGGCAAGGACGATCGACCACAGCGATCCGATCATCCCGGTCATGCGGAAGATCCCGAAGAGCGGGATGACGAG
>CAIOSQ010000388.1 GCA_903860935.1 uncultured Rhodospirillales bacterium
GGATCGCAACGGCATCAAGCGCATCCATCCCCAGGGCCAGCCCTTCGACCATAACCTGCACCAGGCCATCGCCCAGGCCGAAAGCGCCGAGCATGCGCCCGGGCTGGTGACGCAGGTGGTCCAGGCCGGCTACACCCTGCACGGCCGGATCCTGCGGCCCGCGCTGGTGGTCGTCGCGAAAGCCGGATCAGGCTCTGGCACGGGCGGCCCCGGCGCCGCGGTCGACACGACGGCGTGAAGACGCGGGGGCGTGAAGACGCGCGGGCGTGAAGACGCGCGTCGATATCGCACGCGGACGCCCAATCGTCTTCGATCCGGAGCCGTCTTGGATCCTGCGCCGTCCTGAAGCGAAGCCTGACCCGCGGCAGGCGCCGCGGGATCTCAGGCCTGCATCCCACCGCCGCGATTGCCTCCGCGATCCCCGCCCTGTCCGGCGGCCCGATAGGCGCGGCTGACATCCTCGGGTTCCTTCGGGTCGCCCTTGGGCGGTGCTGCGGGGCCGAAAATCCGCAGCAATTCGCGCTGCGTGCGCGCATCGACGAGATCGACGAACATGATCGTCGTCCCGTCGAAATATCCTATACGATTCGTGAATCTCGGCTCGGGCCGCACGGCTTCGGCGCGTGCGGCGTTGTTTTCCACGCTCGCGCGGCGCACCGCCTCGAGGCGCTGCTGTTCAGCCTGCTCGCGCTGCTTGTATACGAAGCTTTCGGCAGGCCGGAAGCGCTGTTCCTGGCGTTCGCGCTCCTCGTCGACCCGGCGCCGCGCCGCATCCGGCACGCCAGTCCCGCCCTCCGAGGTCTGCTGCGTCGGCGCAATCCGCGGACGATCGCCCGAGGCAGGACGCGGCTGGGACGCCGCGCCACCAAGGGCGCTCAACGGCATCAATTCGGAAAGACGCGGTGCGTTCATGGTCGGTATCGACGGCCTTCTGTCGCGATCCGTCCAACTGGACGTAGAAGATTTAGTGGAGGTCTCCACGCAGAGTCAAGTGATCGCGCCGAATCCGGCCCGGCAGGGACCTGCGACACGGGGTCCTTGGTTAAAAGAGGATTGAATGCGTGGCCGAACCGCCGTTCTCGACGCACATGGGCGGCGATCCGGGTTGCAGGGCTGGAGGGCCGCTCCTATATACGCGACGAAACCCCCACCCAGGCTGCGGTCGCTTCCTCGAACGGCGGCGGCGCGTGGCCAATCCCCGGGGGTCAGCGCCGGGGCGCTCAGACGAGGCTCCGGCACCCGACCCGCCGCTTATCGAAGGACGAGTGTCACATGAGCAAAGTCATCGGAATCGATCTCGGCACGACCAATTCCTGCGTCGCCGTGATGGAGGGCAGCCAGCCCAAGGTCATCCCGAACGCCGAGGGCGCGAATACCACGCCGTCGATCGTGGCCTTCGCCGACAACGGCGAGCGCCTCGTCGGCCAGGCCGCCAAGCGCCAGGCGGTCACCAACCCCGAGAACACGCTCTTCGCGATCAAGCGCCTGATCGGGCGCCGCTTCAACGATCCGATGGTCGCCAAGGACATCAACCTGGTCCCCTACAAGATCGCCAAGGCCGACAATGGCGATGCCTGGGTCGAGGCGCGCGGACAGGACGGCAAGCCGCAGCGCTACGCGCCGTCGCAGGTCTCCGCCTTCACGCTCCAAAAGATGAAGGAGACCGCCGAGGCCTATCTCGGCGAGACCGTCACCCAGGCGGTCATCACCGTTCCCGCCTATTTCAACGACGCCCAGCGCCAGGCGACCAAGGACGCCGGCAAGATCGCGGGCCTCGAGGTGCTGCGCATCATCAACGAACCGACGGCGGCCGCACTCGCCTACGGTCTCGAGAAGAAGAAGTCGGGCACGATCGCGGTCTACGACCTCGGCGGCGGTACCTTCGACGTCTCGGTGCTCGAGATCGGCGACGGCGTCTTCGAAGTGAAGTCGACCAACGGCGACACCTTCCTGGGCGGCGAGGATTTCGACAGCGCGGTCATCGACTACCTGGCGGCGGAGTTCAAGAAGGAGCAGGGCATCGACCTGCGCAACGACCGGCTCGCGCTGCAGCGCCTGAAGGAAGCCGCGGAGAAGGCCAAGATCGAGCTCAGCTCGGCGGTGCAGACCGAGGTGAACCTGCCCTTCATCACCGCCGACGCGTCCGGACCCAAGCACCTCAACATCAAGCTCACCCGCGCCAAGCTCGAAAGCCTGGTCGACACGCTGATCCAGCGCACGATCGAGCCCTGCCGCGCCGCGCTCAAGGATGCCGGCCTCAAGGCGTCCGAAATCGACGAGGTGGTCCTGGTCGGCGGCATGACCCGCATGCCCAAGGTCATCGAGACCGTGAAGCAGTTCTTCGGGCGCGAGCCGCATCGCGGCGTCAATCCGGACGAGGTCGTCGCCATCGGCGCCGCGATCCAGGCCGGCGTGCTCAAGGGCGAGGTCAAGGACGTCCTGCTGCTCGACGTGACGCCGCTATCGCTGGGCATCGAGACGCTGGGCGGCGTGTTCACGCGGCTGATCGACCGCAACACCACGATCCCGACACGCAAGTCGCAGGTCTTCTCGACCGCCGAGGATGGGCAGACCGCGGTCACGATCCGCGTCTTCCAGGGCGAGCGCGAGATGGCCGTCGACAACAAGATCCTCGGCCAGTTCGACCTGCTCGGGATCGCGCCGGCGCCGCGCGGCATGCCGCAGATCGAAGTCACCTTCGACATCGACGCCAACGGCATCGTCAATGTCAGCGCCAAGGACAAGGGCACCGGCAAGGAACAGCAGATCAAGATCCAGGCCTCGGGCGGCCTCAGCGACGCCGATATCGACCGCATGGTGAAGGACGCGGAGTCGCACGCCGCGGACGACAAGAAGAAGCGCGAGCTGGTCGAGGCGCGCAACCGTGCCGACGCGGTGATCCACGACACCGAAAAGAACGTCAAGGAACACGGCGACAAGCTGAGCGCCGCCGACAAGGCGGCGGTCGAGAGCGACATCGCTGCGCTGCGCACGGCGAAAGAGGGCGAGGACGCCGAGGTCATCCAGGCGAAGACCCAGGCCGTGATGCAGTCCGCGATGAAGCTCGGCGAAGCGATGTACAAGGCCAGCCAGGCCGAGGCGGGCAGCGGCGAGGCCGAGGACGGCGCGAAGCCGAAGGACGAAAAGGTCGTCGATGCGACCTTCGAGGAAGTGGACGAGCGCAAGGGCGGCAAGAAGCCGAACTGAGCGGCTCCGGCCGACAAGACCGGCGGCGGCGCGACGGGAAGACCCGCGCGCCGCCTGCCTCGATGACCCCTGACGGACACGACCGGACCGCCCATGTCGAAGCGCGATTTCTACGAGATCCTCGGCGCGTCGCGGGATGCGAGCGCCGACGACCTCAAAAAGGCCTTCCGCAAGCTGGCGATGCAGCATCACCCGGACCGCAACCCGGGCGACAAATCCGCCGAACAAAAATTCCGCGAACTCAACGAGGCGTATGACGTCCTCAAGGACGAGCAGAAACGCGCCGCCTATGACCGCTTCGGCCATGCCGCCTTCGAACAGGGCGGCGGCGGCCGGCCAGGCGGCGGCGCGGGCGGCGGCGGCTTCGAGTTCAATTTCGGCTCGGGCGGCTTCGCCGACATCTTCGACGAGATGTTCGGTGATTTCATGGGCGGCCGGCGCGGTGGCTCCGCCGCGGGTCGCGGCGCCGACCTGCGCTACAACATGGAGATCACGCTCGAGGACGCGTATCGCGGCCGGCAATCGACGATCCGCGTCGCCAGCCTCGCGAGCTGCGAGGCCTGCAGCGGCAGCGGCGCCGAGCGCGGCGCGAAGCCCATCGCCTGCACGACCTGCCGCGGCCATGGCAAGGTCCGCACCCAGCAGGGTTTCTTCACCGTCGAGCGCGCCTGCCCGAATTGCGGCGGGCGCGGACAGACGATCGATAAGCCATGCCGGACCTGCGATGGCGAGGGACGCTCGCGCCGCGAGCGCACGCTCAACGTCTCGATCCCTGCCGGCGTCGACGACGGCACCCGCATCCGGCTCGCCGGCGAGGGCGAGGCGGGATCGCGTGGCGGCCCGACCGGCGATCTCTACATCTTCCTCAGCGTGACGCCGCACAACCTGTTCAAGCGCGACGGCAACGACCTGCATGTGCGCGTGCCGATCCCGATGACGACCGCGGCGCTTGGCGGAACGATCGAGGTACCCTCGGTCGACGGTTCGCGCTCGAAGGTCAACATCCCGCCCGGCACGCAATCGAGCCACGGGTTCCGGCTGCGCAGCAAGGGCATGGCGATTCTGCGCGGACAGGGCAGAGGCGACCTCTTCGTCGAGGCGGTGGTCGAGACGCCGGTCAACCTGACGAAGCGACAGCAGGAATTGCTGCGCGAGTTCGAGAAGGCCGGGACCGCCGAGAAGACAAGCCCCGAATCCGCGGGCTTCTTCAGCAAGGTCAAGGAATTGTGGGACGACCTGCGTGAGTGAGCGCGAGCGGACGGCCAGGGGGACGAAAATGACGAAACGCATCGGCGTCGTGGGCGCGGCCGGACGCATGGGACAGATGCTGGTGGGCGAGATCGCGGCCACGCAGGGCGCGGCCTTCTCGGGCGGGACCGAGGCGCCGGGCAGCAGCGCGCTTGGGCGCGACCCCGGAGAGATCGCGGGTAGCGGGCCCACCAATACCCGGCTCGGCAGCGATGCGGCGGCCCTGTTCGCGACGAGCGACGTCGTGATCGATTTTACCATCCCCGCCGCGACGCGCGCGCACGCGCTGCTGGCGGCCGAGAGCGGCAAGGGGCTGGTGATCGGCACGACCGGCCTCGGTCCGGAGGATGAGCGCGCGATCGCGGCAGCCGCCGAACGCGCGCCGATCGTCCGCGCCCCGAACATGAGCCTCGCGGTCAATCTGCTGATGGCGCTGACCGAGCGCGTCGCCGCGACGCTCGGTCCCGACTACGACATCGAGATCTTCGAGATCCATCACCGGCACAAGATCGACGCGCCCTCGGGCACCGCTCTCGGCCTCGGACAGGCGGCCGCGCGCGGCCGCGGCGTCGATCTCGCCACGCATGGCGTGCGGGCGCGGGATGGTCATACCGGACCGCGCCAGGAAGGCACGATCGGGTTCTCGGTTGCGCGCGGCGGCGGCGAGGTCGGCGACCACGTGGTGATGTTCTGCGGCGGCTCCGACCGGATCGAGCTCACGCACAAGGCCCATGGGCGCGGAATCTATGCGGGCGGGGCCGTGCGTGCCGCACTCTGGCTCGCGGGACGCAAGCCCGGGCTCTACACGATGAAGGACGTTCTCGGTCTCTGACGCGGCAGTCAGGCCGAGACGGAGATCGCCGGCTGCGGGTGCGCCGGTGGGGCGGGAAGCGGCCTGCCGTCGCGCATGGCGGCGAGAACCTCGTCGATATGAAGGGCGAGCCGCTCGCGCTCATCCGGCGCCAGGAACTGGCCGATGGCATGGCGGCGGCCATGGCTGGTCAGGACGAGACGCGTGACCTCGCCCTGGTGGCGGACGACCCGCACGCGCAGCCAGTAGGGTTGCAGGTCGACGGACACCTCGCGACCCCAATGGTCGCGCCGGAGGATCGACAGCCGGTCGCGGTAGAAGGCCAGTCGTTCGGACTGGCGCGCGCGGGCATAGCTGAGCTTGAAGGCAAACCAGACGAGCGCGACGTCGAGGCCCAGGAAGCCGATCACCGGCCAGGCGCCGACGGCAAGAAAGACGATCCCCGCGACGAAGTTGAACCCGATCAGCAACGCCATCAACGCCATGAAGCCACGGCGCGGCAGGCTGCGATGCGGGGTCAGCACGAGTTCGAGGAGAGGCGGCTCTTCGGCCGCGCGCGCGGTCATGCCCGTGAGAGTAGAGCGTGATCGGCGGGGGAGGAAGCGCCGGAGACGCGGCTCACGCGCCAGAACCGAAAGCCGGAGCATGGTCCGCGCTTCTGTCGGCGTGGCGCATGCTCTAAGGAACGGGCATGAAGCCCATCGAGATCGCCGCCTTTTACGGTCGCCTCGCGGCCGCCAATCCCGCGCCGCAGACCGAGCTTGCCTATGGCAACCCGTTCCAACTCCTGGTCGCGGTCGTGCTATCGGCGCAGGCGACCGATACCGGCGTCAATCGGGCGACGGCCGGCCTCTTCGCGCGCGTTCGCACGCCGGCCGAAATGCTGGCGCTCGGCGAGCCGGCGCTGCGCGAGGAGATCAAGACGATCGGGCTGTTCAACACCAAGGCGCGCAACGTGATCGCCCTGTCGCGGCTTCTGGTCGAGACGCATGGCGGCGCGATCCCGGATTCGCGCGAGGCCCTGGAGGCGCTGCCGGGGGTCGGGCGCAAGACCGCCAACGTCGTCCTCAACATCGCCTTCGGCACACCGACGATCGCCGTCGACACGCATATCTTCCGCGTTTCGAACCGTACCGGTCTTGCGCGCGGCCGCACGCCCGCGCAGGTCGAGGCGCGGCTCGAGCGCGTCACGCCAGCGGAGTTCAAGCTGCACGCGCATCACTGGCTCATCCTGCACGGGCGCTACGTGTGCAAGGCGCGCAGGCCGGACTGCGCGTCCTGCGCCGTCGCCGATCTCTGCGCCTTCGCGCGCAAGGCAACGGGCAAGGCCGGCACCGGACGCCCAGCCGCGCAAAAGTGACGCCGCACAAGAGTAACGCCGCACAAGAGTAACGCCGCACAAGGGCGACGGCGTCACAGGCGTGACGCCTCGGCCGCGCTGCGCGAGTCCGAAGCGTCCGCAGATCGAAATCCCCCTTCGCTGCGAGGGGGGACGGGCGCCCGCGCGCGTGGCGCGATCGCCCCAGTGGCAAGAGCGGCCCTACTCTGCCTTCGCCACCATTCGTCCCATGGGTCGGCCACCGAGGACATGGACGTGCAGATGCGGCACTTCCTGATGCCCGTTGCGACCGCAATTGGAAATGACGCGATAGCCGCCCGCGTCGATGCCGGTCAGCCGCGCGACGGTACCGATGGCGCGCGACAGCGCGGCCTGTTCGGCGTCGCTTGCCGCCGCGTGGAAATCGTCCCAGGACAGATAGGCGCCGCGCGGCACCACGAGCACATGCACCGGCGCCTGAGGCTGGATGTCGTGGAAGGCGAGAACATGCGCGTCCTCGTAGACCTTCCGGCAGGGGATCTCGCCGCGCAGGATGCGCGCGAAGATGTTGGCGCTGTCGTAGCTCATCCGTCCTCCCGGTTCTCGCCGCGGGCCGCCTTCTCGGCGACGCCGGAGACGCCCTCGCGCCGCATCAGTTCGGCCCAGACATCGCCCGGCCTCACCCGGGCATCCGCCCAGAGCACGAGCAGGTGATACATCAGGTCGGCGCTTTCCTCGGCGATGCGCTCGCGCTTGCCGCGCACGGCTTCGATGACGAGTTCGACCGCTTCCTCTCCCACCTTCTGCGCGATCTTGCGCGTGCCCTTGGCGAAGAGCTTGGCGGTGTGCGACGACGATGGATCGGCGTCGCGGCGCGATTCGATCACCGCGAAGAGACGGTCGATCACTGCGCTGGCCGGTATGTCGTCGCGATCGTTCATGGCGTCGTCCTGGTCGCCGGAAATCAAGGTCGTCCGCGCAAGACTGGACCATCGCCGCAGGCGCGTCCACAGCGCCGTTGCGCGATTGCCGCGCGCCGCGGCGGCGCCATTGCGCCGTGGCACCGCGCGCCGCTAGCCTGACCGCCGCATGTACGCTCCTCTCGACGACCTACGCGTGGCCGAAGTCGCGAGCTTCATCGCCGCGCCCACCGGCACGCTCTATCTGCGTGAACTCGGCGCGGATGTCCTGCGCATCGATCCCGTCGGCGGCGGCCCCGACCGGCGGCGCTGGCCGCTCGCGCCGGGGGGCGACAGCCTCTACTGGGAGGGTCTCAACAAGGGCAAGCGCTCGGTCGCGATCGATCTCGCACGGCCCGAGGGGCGCGAACTCGCGACGGCGCTGATCGCGGCGTGCGGCATCTTCGTGACCAACCTGCCCGACCGCGGCAGCTTCGCCCATGCGGCGCTCGCGGCGCGCCGGCCGGACTTGATCTCGCTGCGCGTGATGGGCTGGCCCGATGGACGCCCGGCGGTCGACTACACGATCAATGCCGCGACCGGCTATCCGATGATGACCGGCCCGGAAGGGTTCACGGGACCGGTGAACCATGTCCTGCCCGCCTGGGATCTCGTCACCGGCGCCCTGGTCGCCGCCAATCTCCTCGCCGCCGAACGCCGCCGCAACGCCAGCGGTCGCGGCGCGGAGATCGCGCTGCCGCTGGCGGATGTCGCCTTCTCGACACTGGCGCGGCTCGGTCATGTGGCCGAGGTCACGGCGCGCGGTGTCGACCGGCCGCGTTTCGGCAACGATCTCTTCGGCGCTTTCGGGCGCGACTTCGAGACCGCGGACGGCGCGCGCATCATGCTGATCGGGTTGACCGCGCGGCAATGGTCGGCGCTGGTCGAGGTGCTGGGCATCGCAACGTCGGTCGCGCGCCTGGAGGCGGAGACCGGCGCCGATTTCGCAGCCGACGAGGGCGCGCGCTTCGTCCACCGCGCAGCGCTTGGCGCGATCTTTGCCGCGGCCATCGCGGCGCGCGATCGCGCGGCGCTCGGCGCGCTGCTCGATCGCGCGGGCGCCACATGGTCGGTCTATCGCAGCGTCAAGGAGGCGCTCGCCCACGAGCCCGGCCTGTCGGTGGCCAATCCCGTCTTCGAGATGGTGACGCATCCCAGCGGCGTGCGCCATCCGACGCCGGGCGCGGCCGCGACATGGCGCGGCGAGGACAGGCGTCCCGTGCCGCGCGCCCCGCTTCTGGGCGAGCATACCGATGCCGTTCTGGCGGAGATCCTCGGACTTCCGGATCACGAGATCGCGCGGCTGCACGATCGCGGGCTGGTCGCCGGCGCGTGACGCGCCCTTGTCCGGTCACCCGACCGGGCGCACCGGGATCCCGGCGGCGGCGAGACCCGCCTTGACCGCCGCGATCGAGATCGAGCCGAAATGGAAGACCGAGGCGGCGAGCAGCGCGCTGGCATGGCCGTCGCGCACGCCGGCGATGAAATGCTCGACCGTGCCGACGCCGCCCGAGGCGATCACCGGGACCGGCACGGCGTCGCTCACCGCACGTGTCAGGTCGCAATCGAAGCCCTGACGCGTGCCGTCGCGATCCATCGAGGTCAGCAGGATCTCGCCGGCGCCGCGCCGCGCCATCTCGCGCGCCCATTCGACGGCATCGAGCCCGGTGGCGCGGCGGCCGCCATGGGTGAAGACCTCGAAGCGATCCGCGCCCGCCCGGCGCGCGTCGATCGCGACCACCACCGCCTGGCTGCCGATCTTTTCGGCCGCCTCCGACACAAGCTCCGGCCGCGTCACGGCCGCCGTGTTGATCGACACCTTGTCGGCACCCGCCAGGAGAAGGCGGCGCACGTCCTCGACGCTGCGCACGCCGCCGCCGACGGTCAGCGGCATGAAGCATTGCTCCGCGGTGCGGGCGACGACGTCGAGGATGGTGTCGCGGTTCTCGTGGCTGGCGCCGATGTCGAGGAAGGTGAGCTCGTCGGCGCCCGCGGCGTCGTAGATCCGCGCCTGCTCGACCGGATCGCCGGCATCGACGAGATCGACGAAGTTCACGCCCTTGACCACGCGGCCACCATACACGTCGAGGCAGGGAATGATCCGGACCTTCAGCATGCGCGCTGCTCCGCGGCGAGGGCGATGGCAGCGGCAAGGTCGATCCGCCCGTCATAGAGCGCGCGCCCGGTGATCGCGCCGACCAGCCCGTCGCGCCCGCGCGCCGCGACGGCGCGCAGATCGTCGAGCGAGGCGATCCCGCCGGAGACGACGACCGGAAGACCGCAGGCCCGCGCCAGGGCCGCGCTGGCTTCGACATTGGCGCCACCGAGCGCCCCGTCGCGATCGATGTCGGTATGCACGATCGCAGCGACGCCGGCGTCTCGGAACCGCAGCGCCAGCTCGGTCGCGGTGACCGACGACGTCTCGGCCCAGCCCTCGACCGCGACCTGTCCGTCGCGCGCGTCGATGCCGACCACGATATGGCCGGGCCAGCGCCGGCAGGCCGCGACCACGAACGCGGGATCGCGCAGCGCCTTCGTGCCCAGGATCGCCCGCGTCACGCCGGCCGCGAGCCAGCGTTCGATGTCGGCCTCGCTGCGGATCCCGCCGCCCAGCTGCACGCGCGCGCCTGCGCGGCGTGTCTCGGCGACGATGGCCTCGACCGCCACGGCATTCGCGGCGTGGCCAGCGAAGGCGCCGTTGAGATCGACGACGTGCAGGAACTCGGCGCCGGCGGCAAGGAAGCGCCGCGCCTGGTCGCCGGCGTCGTCGTTGAACACGGTCGCCGCGCGCATGTCGCCGCGCAGCAGACGCACGCAGCGCCCGTCCTTGAGGTCGATGGCGGGAAAGACGATCACGGGCGCCACCGCAGGAAATTGGCGAGCAGCCGCAAGCCGGCGGCCTGGCTCTTCTCGGGATGGAACTGCGCGCCCGCGACGTTGCCGCGCGCCACCATCGCGGTGACGGCGCCGCCATACGATGCGGTCGCGACGACGTCGGCCGGATCATCCGCGACGACATGGTAGGAGTGTACGAAATAGGCGTGGGCGCCGGCCGCGATCCCGTCGAGCAGCGGATGCGCCGCGCACGGCTCCAGCTCGTTCCATCCCATATGCGGAATCTTGAGCGCCGGATCGGAGGGCTGCAGCCGAATGCAGTCGCCGGGAATCCATCCGAGGCCCGGCGTGACGCCATGCTCGGTCCCCCGCGTCGCGAGCAGCTGCATGCCGACGCAGATGCCAAGGAAGGGCCGCGCGTCGCGGCGCACCACGCGTTCCAGCGCCTCGTCCATGCCGGGCAGGGCCGCGAGGCCGCGGCGGCAATCGGCGAAGGCGCCATCGCCGGGCAGGACGACATGGGTGGCCGCGTCGATCCCGGCGGCATCGGCCGTCACCTCGACCGTGCAGGCGAGGCCGGCGTCGCGCGACGCGCGCTCGAAGGCCTTGGCCGCCGAACGCAGATTTCCCGCGCCGAAATCGACGATCGCCACGCGCGGCGTCATCACGGCTCCGCGGCGGCGCGACGCGCGAAGACGAGATGGGCGGCGCGTTCGGAATCGGGCGCCACGACGACGGCACTCTCGACATGACCGCGGCGGCGCAAGGCGGCGCGACGCCAGTCATTGGCCTCGAAGCCGACCCACAGGCTGAGCGCGAAACCGAGCGCCTCGGCGATCCCGGCCCCGGGGTCGAGCAGGTCGGCGAGCACGGCGAGGCCGAGCGTCGCAGCCAGCAGGAGCGCGGCCGCGAACCACATGCGGTGACCCAGCGCCCAGAAGACGGAGAAAAAGAACGCGGGCCAGCAGAACCCCTCGCGCACGAGCACCGCGTCGCGGTCGGGCGCCGCGGACCAGGCGCGCAGATGGACGGTGTAGATCTTCAGCCGGGCCATCGTCCCGCCCTCACGCGCTCAGCGTGCCCTTGGTCGACGGGACCGCGTCGGCCTTGCGCGGATCGACGGCGATCGCGGCGCGCAGCGCCCGGGCGAGGCCCTTGAAGCAGCTCTCCGCGATATGGTGGTTGTTCTCGCCGTACAGCGTCTCGACATGGAGAGTGATCCCGGCCGCCTGGGCGAAGGCCTGGAAGAACTCCTTGAACAGCTCGGTATCCATCTCGCCCAGCTTGGGGCGCGTGAAACCGACACGCCAGACGAGGTAGGGGCGATTGGACACGTCGAGCGCGACGCGGGTCAGCGTCTCGTCCATCGGGATCAGGGCATCGCCATAGCGCTGGATGCCGACGCGCTCGCCGAGCGCCTGGGCGATCGCGCCGCCGACGACGTAGCCGCAATCCTCGGTCGTGTGATGGAAGTCGATATGCAGATCGCCTTCCGCGCGCAGCGTCAGGTCGATCAGGCTGTGGCGCGACAGCTGCTCCAGCATGTGGTCGAGAAACCCGATCCCGGTGCGCACGTCGTAGACGCCCGACCCATCGAGATCGACGCTGGCGGAGA
>CAIOSQ010000389.1 GCA_903860935.1 uncultured Rhodospirillales bacterium
CTTGCGATACCCCGGGTGCTTCGCTAGGTTCCGCCGCGATTTTCGACCGGCAACATCCGCGGAAGGGTGGCAGAGCGGTTGAATGCACCGCACTCGAAA
Source organism: uncultured Rhodospirillales bacterium (assembly GCA_903860935.1). Classification (GTDB taxonomy): domain Bacteria; phylum Pseudomonadota; class Alphaproteobacteria; order CACIAM-22H2; family CACIAM-22H2; genus CAIOSQ01. The sequence continues at coordinate 100 of CAIOSQ010000389.1, forward strand.
TGCGGCATGCCTTTACGGGCATCGGGGGTTCGAATCCCCCCCCTTCCGCCACTTGCCGTTATCGGATCCTGCCGAAATCGGATCCAGACACCTATTTTCGCCGTCGGCCCCGCGTCCCTCACCCCGTCGCCCCCTTGCGACGCCGGCCTGGCCTCCCACGCGAAACGCGCAGGCCAAGCGTCGCGGCGATCCGATCGCGGAACCCCGCGCTGCCGAGGACATAATTGCCGTTGGTGGCATCTCGGATGGTGCCGAGCAGATCGGCATCCAGGGTCTCGTCGAACAGCGCGCGATAGGCGACCCGGCGAGCGCCTGGCTCAGCCCCGAGCGACAGCATCTGCGGATGCGGCGTGAGCAGCGGCGAGGACGGCCCACGCGCATGCGCCGCGTGGCTCGACCATGGGTAATCCAGCGGATCGGCGACCATGCCGGCGCGGACAGGGTTGAGTTCGATGTAGCGATGGCAGGCGAGGACATAGCCCTCGTCCTCCGCGATGCAGGAGCGGAAGCGCCCGTCCCACAAGGTGCCCCTCCGGCCATGCACCTCGTTGAACCAGCGCACATAGCGGCGCCCCAGGCGCTGCATGAGCTTCGACAGGCCGGTCGCCTCGTCCGGCGTCACCAGCGGTACACATGGTTCGTCATCAGGACATACGCATGCAGCGCGCAGCCATGACGCGGCGTGAGCGGCACATAGAATAACGATCCAGCGTAGTTTTCTCGCGCCGGACCCTCGCGTGGCCAGGAAAGCTGGGGCGTGACGTGGCGAAACAACCCGCGAGGAATAACGATCCAGCGAAAAACCACGCTGGATCGTTATTCCCCGAAGCCGCCGCGTCGGCGCCGCGCTGCGTGCGGCAGTCATGCCTGGGGCACGCGGATCCGGGCGCGCGCGGAACGATCAGGGCGCGCATTTTCGCGTTCGGCGCGAGGACCCCATGGAAGCGGACCAAGTGCAGACGCGGCCGCGGCACCAGGGCGGCGAGACGCTCCTTGAAGTCCACCGGCATCATCTCGAGATGGGTTGTGCCGTCGCGCGCCCAGCATCTTTGAGTTGGGGCGTCTTGGGTTCGAACGCCTCAAGCCCGGCGCCATCCCAGCTCAGTTGGTCGTCGGCGAAGGCCGGGCGCGTGACGTTACGGCACAGGCGCGCCAGCCGCGAGCGATGCCCGGCCCGGCAACGCGTCGCCGCATGCAGGCTGAAGCCGCCGATCTCGGCGCAGAGAAGCCTGCGCGCGCCCTGACCCGCGGCGCGAGAACCGCCCCCGATCGTCGCGGTCCGCCTCCCAGCCTGCGGACCGGTGACGATGCGATAGGTCGTCGAGGCGAGATGGAGGATCGGCAAGGCCGTCCGTCCGCCGACGCCATGTCTGCGTCATTGGTCCGGTCCGGCGCATCCTCGACCCAGGCACGATCGGCTTCGGCGACCACAACGCCGCGGCGAACGACCTTCTGGCGGAAGTCCTCGACCCTCCCCTTCTGAACCACAGATCGAGGCGCTCGCGCTGGCGCGCCTATAGGATCGTCCTGGCGATCCTCCTCGACGACATTCGCGGCAGGATCACGAGCCTCGTCGAGCTCACAGCCGCCAAATCAAGACGTCTCTCCAGGGACCTCGCAGAACCCAGGCGGCGACGAAGACCCCAGCTCCCTAGAGTGCGATTGGATCTGACTTGGCGCCTATGAACCTGGGGGATCTACCGCTGTCCCGGTTCGTCCATCGAGCGGTCATCTCAGTTTCAAGGACCGGGATTAGACACGCGCGATCGTCGCTTGCGACCACCGAACGAGGCACCATCATGATTACGCGCCGTTCCGCCACCGCCCTTCTCGGCGCCAGCACCATCGTATCCGGCGCCACGCTCGCGTCGGCCCAGGCGCCGACCACGATTACCCTCTGGCACTACCAGACCGGCAACCGCGACGCCCTGCGCGCGGTTCTCGACCAGTTCGAGGCTGCCAATCCGACGATCAAGGTCACCGACGTCCTCAAGAACAACGAGACAATGGCGTCCGAGATCCAGGCCGCGGCGATGGCCAATCGCACGCCCGACATCGGTCAGGTGCTCGGCCGGCTCGTAGTCGGCATGATCCGCAATGCCGGCGCCCAGCCATTGGACGGCTTGCCCGAGAGCGAGGCGCTCGAGCGGCACATCCTTCCGAACTTCCTCGCCATCGGGCGCTATCGCGGCCGCCTCTACGCGGTGCCGCACTCCTTCGGCACGCCGGTCGTCTACATCAATCGCGGGATTCTCCGCGACGCCGGCCTGGACCCCGACCAGCCGCCGCGCACCTGGCAGGAGCTGCGCCAGCAGGCGCGCCAGATCAGGGAGCGCACCAACAAGATCGCGCTCTACGTGGCGCAGGGCGGCCGCGACGTCGCAGCCCAGCAGATGATGACGAATACCGGGGCCGACATGATGGACCCCGATCTGAAGCGCGCGACTTTCTCCACGCTCGAGACCATCGAAGCCATGCAGCTCTGGCAGGACATGGCGGTGAAGGACAAGTCCTACGGCACGCTGACCGAGCGCGAGCTCGGCGCGCTGTTCATGGGCGGTCAGATCGGAATGATGATCCAGTCGATCGCGACCTTCCAGGAGGCGCGGCGCAACGCCGAGGGCAAGTTCGAGCTCGGCATCGCGCAGTATCCGCAGTGGAAGTCGCTGCCGCGCCGGGTGGCGAATTCCGGCTCGACGATGCTGGTGTTCTCGCGCGACGCGCAGCGCCGTGCCGCCGCGATGAAGCTGATCGCGCATCTGACGTCGCCCGACGTGACCAATCCCTGGGCCGTCGAGTCCGGCTATCTGCCGCTCGATCCGCGCGCGAGCGACTCCGCGCTCGTGCGCGACTACCTGGCGAAGGAGCCGCGCTGGCGCGTCGCCGTCGACCAGATGCAGGACACGATTCCGACCGCACGCTGGCCGGGCAACCGCGTGGTCGAGATCCAGATCGTCATCGAGAACATGGTGCAGGCGCTCGTCCAGGGGCGCGGCACGGCGGCGGAACTGGTGCCGGCCGCAGAGCGGCAGGTGAGCGCCATCATCGCGCAGAGCAGCTGAGCGGCCATCGGCGCCCCGGATCCGGGCGATGAATTCGCGCGCCGTCGCGCTCGGCGAGGCGAGGGGCGATGCATGGGCCAGATCGACGGCATGGCGGCCCTACGCCTATCTGCTGCCGCTCATCGTACTGCTCGGCGTGTTCACCTATTGGCCGCTGTTGCAGACCTTCCGCTTCGGCTTCCTGCGCCTCAACCCGGGCGGACCGCCGGAATTCGTCGGCCTGCAGAACTACGCCGGCGTTTTCGCGCACAACCAGTTCCAGGACGCGCTGCGCAATTCCGTCGTCTACGTCCTCGGCGCGATCCCGCTGAAGGTGCTGCTGCCGATCCCGATCGCGTTCTTCATCTGGACGATCGGCGGGCGCATCGCCGGCTTCCACAAGTCGGTCCTGTTCGTGCCCACGTTGCTGTCCTTCGTCGTCGTGTCGGTGCTGTGGATCTGGATGCTGAACCCGGTCGCCGGGTTCCTGGCTTCGGTCCTGGGACTCGTGGGTCTCGGCATGCCGGTTCTGCTGTCGAATGCCGACACCGCCATCTACGTCATCCTCGGCGTGAGCGCGTGGAAAATCCTCGGCTTCAACGTGTTGCTTTATCTCGCCGGGCTGGCGTCGATCCGGCGCGACCTGATCGAGGCGATGCGCGTCGACGGCGCGGGGGACTGGGTCATCTTTCGGCGCCTGATCGTGCCGCTGCTGTCGCCGACGATCTTCTTCGTCCTGATCTCGACCGTCGTGTTCTCGATCCAGCAGGTGTTCACCCCGATCGACGTGATGACGCAGGGCGGCCCGGCGAACGCAACGACGAATCTCTTCTACATCGCATACCAGTACACCTTCGAGAGCTTCAACATCGGCTTCGCCTCGGCGGCCGTGACGCTGCTGTTCCTCGCCATCGGCGCGCTGCTGGTGGCCAAGCTCGCCCTGCTCGAGCGCCACGTGCATTACGGCTGAGCGCGCATGATCGCAGCATCGCCCGTGGGACGCGCCCTGGCGCATGGCGCGCTGGCGGCCCTCGCCGTCTGCGTGCTGGCGCCGCTGTCGCTGGTCGTTTCCGCCTCGTTCAAGCCGCCGCACGAGATCTACGGCGCCGTTCCTTGGCCACCGGCGCCGACTCTCGACAACTACCTGCGCGTCTTCGACAAGCTGCCCTTCGGTCTATACCTGTGGAACAGCCTCGCGACGACGGCCCTGCGCGTCGTCGGCCAGCTCATGATCGCCTTCCTCGCCGCCTATGCCTTCGCGCGCTACGAGTTCCCGGGCCGCGCGGCGCTCTTCGCGCTGGTGCTGGCGGCGATGCTGATCCCGCACCAGCTCGTCTTCCTGCCGCTCTACCTGTTGATCAGCGATCTCGGCTGGTTCGACAGCTGGACGGCGCTGATCGTGCCCAATCTCGCGATGCCGCTGGCCGTCTTCCTGCTGCGCCAGCACCTCCTCGCCTTCCCGCGGGAGCTGTTCGACGCGGCGGCGATCGACGGCGCGGGCGACCTGCGCACGATCTGGTCGGTCGTGCTGCCCAACATGCGGCCCGTGCTCGTCGCCCTCTCGATCGTGCTCTTCGTCGATACCTGGAACGAGTATTTCTGGCCGTTGCTGGTCACCGAATCGCCGCGCGCGATGACAGCGCAGATCGGCATCCGCCGCTTCATGGACGCGGAGCGCGGCGACGAGATCGGGCCGCTGATGGCGAGCGTCGTGCTGGTCAGCGCGCCCGTGCTCGTGGCCTTCGCCTTCTTTCAGCGACAGATCATGCAGAACTTCGTGTCGGCAGCCATCAAGGGATGACCGCCGGTCTCCAGGCGGCTCAAGGAAAAGGATCGACAATGACGACTCGCCCGCTGCGCATCCTCCAGGTCTCGGACACGCATCTCAGCCGGACCCACGCCCATTTCAACGAGAATTGGCCGCTCTTCGTCGCGGAAGCCGAGGCGCTCGAGCCCGACCTCGTCGTCAACACGGGGGACGTCACGTTCAACGGCCCCGACAACCCCGACGACATCGTCTTCGCCGCCGAGTTGCACGCGACGCTGCGCATGCCCTGGCGGGCGATCGCCGGGAACCACGATGTCGGCGAGACGTCGATGGCCGCGCGCAATGGTCAGGTCGTCGATCAGGCCCGGCTCGGGGTCTGGCGCGCGCAGTTCGGGCCGTCGTGGTGGCACCACGACCTGCCGGGGCTGCGTGTGATCGGGCTCGATTCGGCGCTGATGGGATCGGGCCTCGACGACGAACAGCGGCAACTCGACTTCCTGGACGCGATGCTTGGCGGTCGCGGCGAACGACACGTGCTCGCTTTCGTTCACTTCCCTCCCTTCACGCACGACCCCGACGACACCGTCGTGAGCACGCATTGCCTGCCGCCAAGTCCCCGCCACCAGCTGCTGGCCCGCTGCCGCGACGCGGGCGTGCTCGCGATCGGCTGTGGACATTTGCACAGCTATGCCGCGACGACCTATGCCGGCATGGCGATCGTGCAGGCGCCCTCGACGGCGATGGTGGTCATCCCCGAGAAGCCGGGACCGGGCTGGCGCCGCCCGCGCGCGGGCTTCGTCGTCTGGGAGTTCGACGGCACGCATCTCACCCATCGCCTCGTCGAGCCGCCGCACTTCGTCACGCGCGACATGAGCGCGTGGATGGAGACCCATCGCACCTCGATCCGGATGCCGAAGAAGGCGCACGTGTAGACAATCTCCCCGAGAGAACCTCGCCTGTTTTCCGGGCTCTGATTTCCGCAGATCGGATTGCTGCCAAACCCCGGAAAGCGGGTCCGGAGACGTGGGCGCCAAGTCAGCTCCAATCGCACTCTAAGGAGCTGCGGTCTTCATTGTCGCCTGGGTTCTGCGAGGTTCCTGGAGAGACGTGTTGCTTTGGCGGCTGTGACCTCGACGAGGCTCGTGATCCTGCCGCGAATGGCGTCGAAGAGGATCGCCAGGACGATCCTGTTGGCGCGCCAGTGCGAGCGCCTCAATCTGCGGTTCAGAGGGGGCTCGATATGAAAAACAAACGCCATCCGGCCTTGCCTGTCAAATGTCGGTGCGGAGGCGGGTTCGGCGGCGGCGCGCGCAAGAGCGCCCGAATCTCTGTCCTGGCGTGTGGTCCCCGGGGTGTTCGGGTTGGCAGGCGCGTCGGTCGCGGCGCCGACGGGTGGGATCAGTGTCGATCAGGGGCGGCGCAGCCCATGCGTATTCGCTGTTGGTCTTGCGCAGCGCGTCGGGGGGCAGTCGCGATGGCGAAGCTTGAGGACCGGTTGCCGAGTGGCGTCGCGGACCGCTTCAGGCCGGCGGCGCCCGCGCGAAGCGGTCCATTGCGGCGAGGATGCGGGCGATGGCGTCGGGGTCGAGGATCGTCGCGATGGGCTCGAGCCTGCCCTGGCCGCAATTGGGGCAGGTGCGCATGTCGATGTCGTAGACCCGGCGCAGGAGATCTGCCCAGCGCAAGCCTGGCCGGGGCGCGGACGCATCCGCTCGACCGACCGAAGCCGCCGCGTCGGCGCCGCCCAATGGGCGGCAGTCATGCCTGGGGCGCGCGGATCCGGGCGATTGCGGGACGACCATCGCACGCAGTTTCGCATTCGGC
>CAIOSQ010000390.1 GCA_903860935.1 uncultured Rhodospirillales bacterium
CAACATCGCGATGGAGGTGCACCTGATCGCGCCGATCGCGATGGACGAGGGTCTGCGCTTCGCGATCCGCGAGGGTGGCCGCACCGTCGGCGCCGGCGTCGTCGCGAAGATCATCGAGTGACCCGCTGCGGCGCCGCTGCCTCGCGTGGCGGCGCGAAGAGGGTAGGAGCATAGCTCAATTGGTAGAGCACCGGTCTCCAAAACCGGGGGTTGGGGGTTCGAGCCCCTCTGCTCCTGCCATCGCAGGAACGGTCTTCAGTGGCTTCGCGGGAGTGGTTCCAGCGAAGAACAAGTCGGTCACGGAGCACCTCGTCGAGTGGCGGGTGCGGCGGAACGGGTGATGAGCAACAACCAGACCAGTGGAACCGCCGGTGGTGGATCGTCTCCGCCCCGTGTCGCGATCGGTGATTTCTTCCGGCAGGTCCGGCAGGAGGCCAACAAGGTTTCCTGGCCGTCCCGAAAGGAGACGCTGATCACGACCGGCATGGTGTTCGCGATGTCGATACTGGCTGCGCTTTTCTTCTTCCTGGTGGACTGGTTCATCAGCAACGCCGTCAAACTGATCCTTGGGCTCGGAGGCTGATATGCCGGCGCGCTGGTACGTGGTGCATGTCTATTCGGGCTTCGAGAAGAAGGTCGCGACGACCATCAAGGAGCAAGCACAAGTCAAGGGCATGGCGACGATGATCGAGGACGTCATGGTCCCGACCGATTCTGTCGTCGAGATGCGCAAGAACAAGAAGATCAACGCCGAGCGCAAGTTCTTCCCCGGCTACGTGCTGGTGAAGATGGAGATGACGGATCAGACTTGGCACCTGGTGAAAAACATCCCGAAGGTCACGGCATTCCTGGGCGACAAGACCAAGCCGCAACCGATCACGGACCGTGAGGCGGAGCGTCTGATCAACCAGGTCAAAGAGGGCATCGAGAAACCGAAGCCCGCGATCACCTTCGAGATCGGCGAACAGGTGCGTGTCTCCGACGGGCCCTTCACGTCCTTCAACGGGACGGTCGAGGAGATCGACGAGGAGAAGTCGCGGCTCAAGGTTTCGGTCTCCATCTTCGGGCGGCCAACGCCTGTCGAACTCGAATACACGCAGGTGGAGAAGGTCTGATATCTGACGAGATCCGATCCCGGGGGCGTCGTGGCGCCATCGGGAACGGATGTTGCAACCAACGAGGCGCATGACCGGTCCCAGGGCTCCACGCGACAGAAGCCCGCCGGCAGCCGCAAGGAAGGCAAGACATGGCGAAGAAAATCGTCGGCTATATCAAGTTGCAGGTGCCGGCCGGGAAGGCCAATCCCTCCCCGCCGATCGGGCCTGCGCTGGGTCAGCGCGGCCTGAACATCATGGAGTTCTGCAAGCAGTTCAACGCGCAGACCCAGAAGATCGACGCCGGCACACCGATCCCCGTGGTCATCACGGCGTTTTCGGACCGCACCTTCTCCTTCGTGATGCGGACACCCCCGGCCAGCTTCTTCCTGAAGCAGGCGGCCAAGCTGGAATCCGGCTCCAAGACGCCGGGTCGCGACTTCGCTGGCAAGGTGACGACCAGCCAGATCCGCGAAATCGCGGAGAAGAAGATGGTGGATCTCAACGCCCATGACGTCGAGGCCGCGATGAAGATGATCGCTGGCTCCGCGCGTTCGATGGGCCTGCAAGTGGTGGAGGGCTGATCATGGCGTTCCATGGAAAGCGCGTTCGTAAGGCTTACGAGGGCATCGATCCCAACAAGACCTACGGCGTCGGCGATGCCGTGAAGCTCGTCAAGGCGCGCGCTACCGCGAAATTCGACGAGACCGTCGAATTGTCGTTGTCGCTTGGCGTCGACACCCGCCACGCGGACCAGAACGTGCGCGGCGTCGTCTCGCTGCCATCCGGCACCGGCAAGACCGTCCGGGTGGCTGTCTTCGCCAAGGGGCCGCGGGCGCAGGACGCGCAGGCGGCGGGCGCCGATCTCGTCGGCGCCGAGGATCTTGCCGAGAAGGTTCTGGCGGGGCAGATCGATTTCGATCGCGTCATCGCGGCGCCGGACATGATGGCGATCGTCGGCAAGCTGGGCAAGGTTCTGGGGCCGCGTGGCCTCATGCCGAACCCGAAGCTCGGCACGGTGACCCCGAACGTCGCGCAAGCCGTGCGCGACGTGAAGGGTGGTCAGGTCGAGTTCCGCGCCGACAAGGCCGGCATGGTCAATGTCGGTCTGGGCAAGGCCAGCTTCACCGAGGAGCAGATCGCGGCTAATCTGAAGGCGTTGTTCGACGCCGTCGGCCGTGCGCGGCCGACGGGCGTGAAGGGGACCTATATCCGCAAGGCGACCCTCAGCTCGACCATGGGACCGGGGGTCAAGCTTGATCTCGCCGGTCTCGGCATGGTCGGGACTGCGTCGACGTAAGTGAATTTCCGCCGGCGCGCCGGTCCCGGAAGGGGCGGCGCGGCGGCGGGCAAGAGGTCCGGGCTGTCGTCTCGAAAGGGGCGGCTGCCTGGCCATCCTGTCCGAGACTGCAGGCGCCGTGCGCTCCTTCGGGGGCGTCCGGCTTAATCGATCGATCAGCCTGCATAGACAGAGGAAAGAACCGAGACGGATCCCGACGGGGTCCGCAGCGGCTTGGACTTCTGGGGCAGGTTCGAGAGCGGGTCTCGAACGAGTCCGGTGTTTGGAACCGGGCGAGGCCCAGGTGAAACCGGCTCGGCGGCAGGTGGCGCGTCATGCGCGACCCGTCCGGCGAGCCAAACAGGAGACGATCCGTGGACCGTTCCGAGAAGGAGAAACTGGTCGCCTCGCTGCACGGAGTCCTGAAGGACGCCTCGCTCGTCGTCGTGACGCAGCAGTCGGGCCTGACGGTCGCCGAAGTCACCGACCTGCGTCGGAAGATGCGTGCAGCTGGCGCCAGTTTCAAAGTCGCGAAGAACAGGCTCACGCGTCGCGCGCTGGAAGGAACCTCCTTCCAGCATCTCGGCCCCTTGTTCAAGGGTCCGACCGCCATCGCTTACAGCCGCGATCCTGTCGCGGCGGCGAAAGTGGCGGTCGAATTCTCGACCAAGAACGAGAAGCTCAAGGTCATCGGTGGCGGTCTGGGCGACAAGTCGCTCGACCAGAACGCCATCAAGGCGCTGGCAACCCTGCCGTCGCTCCCGGAAATCCGGGCGCGCATGCTGGGCACCATCGTCGCGCCGGCGACCAGGCTCGCGACCGTCATCCGTGCGCCAGCCGCACAGCTCGCGCGCGTCATCGATGCCAAGGTCAACAAAGCGGCCGAAGGCTGAGCCCGACTTCGTCAAAGCCAAACCAGACATCCAAGCCAATTCAGGAGAACATCAATGGCCGATCTCGCCAAACTCGTTGACGATCTGTCCTCGCTCTCGGTCCTCGAGGCCGCCGAGCTCACGAAGATGCTCGAGGAGAAGTGGGGCGTGTCCGCCGCCGCGCCGGTGGCCGTCGCCGCCGCCGCCGCGCCGGGTGCCGCCGCGGCTCCCGCAGTCGAGCAGACCGAGTTCACCGTCATCCTCAAGGAAGCCGGCGCGAACAAGATCAACGTGATCAAGGAAGTCCGCGCCATCACGGGCCTCGGCCTCAAGGAAGCCAAGGACCTCGTCGAAGGCGCGCCGAAGACCGTCAAGGACGGCGTCAACAAGGACGACGCTGCCAAGCTCAAGAAGCAGCTCGAGAGCGCTGGCGCGACCGTCGAGGTCAAGTAACGCCGACGCTCCGCGCGCGGCAGCCGGGTGGTCCTTCGCGGGCCGCCCGGTTCGCCGGCCGGGCGCGCGGTGGCGACTAGATTCCCGGCCGCCAGAGAGTTTTGTTCCCGGGACGATGCGCCTTCGCGCGCGCCGTCCCCCGAGATCGAAGAAAGAGGAAGCCGATGCTGCAGTCCTTCACGGGTCGCAAGCGTATCCGCAAGAGCTTCGGGCGCATCCCCGAGGTCGCTCCGCTGCCGAACCTGATCGAAGTGCAGATGAG
>CAIOSQ010000391.1 GCA_903860935.1 uncultured Rhodospirillales bacterium
GGGCGTTTCGTTGCGCGCGACGTCCATGCGGTCGGCGGCGTCGCGGTGGTCCTGCGCGCGCTGCGTGAGGCGGGATGCCTGCACGAGGACTGCCCGACCATAGATGGGCGGACGATCGGCGATATCGCCCGTGCCGCCGCCGAGCCCGATGGCGACGTGGTGCGGCCCGCGAGCACGCCGATCTCCGCGACCGGAGGCGTGGTCGTCCTCAAGGGCAATCTCTGTCCCGATGGGGCGCTGCTCAAGGTCGCCGGGCTGTCCACGCTGGTCTTCACGGGGCCAGCGCGGGTCTTCGAGAGCGAGGAGGAGGCGGTGGCTGTCGTGCGCGCGCGCAGCTACGCCCCTGGCTCGGTTCTTGTCATACGAAACGAGGGGCCGAAGGGCGGCCCTGGCATGCGGGAGATGCTCGGCCTGACCGCGCTGATCTATGGCCAGGGAATGGGCGAGAAGGTGGCCCTGCTGACCGATGGCCGGTTCTCGGGTGCCACGCGCGGCATGTGCATCGGCTACGCCGGGCCCGAGGCGGCCCTTGGCGGGCCCATCGCGCTTCTGCGTGACGGCGACATGATCCGCATCGATGCCGGCGCCGGGCGCATCGATGTCGAACTCGGCGAAGCAGAACTCGCGGAGCGCGCTGCGGCCTGGCGTTTCCGGCCGCGCGAACGGCTGGCTGGGCTCCTCGAAAAATATGCCGCCGGCGTCGGTCCCGCCCATCTTGGCGCGGTCACGCATTCAGGCGCGGTGGAATGGCCCTTCGAGGATCCGCCAGAGGCTTGATCCGGGGCTGGCGCTGCGGCTCTATAGGTCAAAGACTTTCAGGGAGAACGATGATGAAGAACGTGCTGCGTTTCGTGATCGCTGGGCTCGCGCTGGCCTGGGCCGGCCAGACGGCCGCGCAGACGACCACCTTGCGGATCGGTAACTGGCTCCCGGGGCACCACCTGATCCCGCGCGGCATCGTCGAGCCATGGGCACGCGCCATCGAGCGGGAGTCCAACGGATCTCTGAAGCTCGAGATCATGCCCTCGGCCATCGGTCGCCCGCCTGAGTATTTCGACTTCGTCGTCAACGGCGTGATCGATATCGGCTACGGCGTCTCTGGCCACAATCCCGGCCGGTTCACCATGACCCAGGTCATGGACCTGCCCTTCATGTCCCCCGATCCCTGGGGTGGGGCCGCCGCCGCCTGGAGCACGTTTGAGCGCTACGGGGCGCGGTACAACGAGCACAAGGGCGCCAAGGTGTTGGGGCTCTGGGTGCATTCCGAGCCTTACATTTTCATGCGCTCGGCGCCGTTCACGACGCTCGAGGACCTCAAGGGCAAGAAGATCCGTGTGGGTGGAAATGTCACCGGACGGATCATGCAGGCGCTGGGCGCCGTGCCGGTGCAGTTGCCGCCGACCGAGGCGCAGCAGGCAATGGCCTCGGGCGTCGCGGACGGAATCACCTTTCCGACCGAGTCGATCGAGTTCTTCAAGATCACACCGGTCATCAAAGGCGCGACGCGTATCCCGGGTGGGCTCTACACCGACACGTTCTGGCTCGCGATCAACGAGGCCAAATGGGCCGGCCTGAGCGCTGAGCAGAAGCGCGCCTTCGAGAAGCATTCGGGCATGGCGGTGGCTTTGCTCGCCGGCTGGGCCTGGACCAATGGCGACACGCTCGGAAAGGCCGGCCTTGACCGCAACGGCGTTCAGTTCGTGCAACTGGCCGATGCGGATGTCGCCAGGACGAAGACCGCGCTCAAGGCGCTCGAAGATGAGTGGCTTGCGGAGGCCCGGAAGCGCAACCTGCCGGGCGACGAGATCATCGGCTATGCCCGCGCCATGGCCCATCAGTATCGCGCCGCCAAGCCCGTCAACGTTCCCTGAGCGATCGGGCGATGGCTGACAAGGTTCCGCCCGTCCCGCTGGGACGGGCGGGGCGGATCCTGGAGGCGATCGGCGGCGCGATGATCCTCGCGATGATGGTCGTGACGGCCATCGACGTCGCCGGGCGCTATTTCCTGAACCGCCCGATCGGGGGCGCCTTCGAGGTCACGGAGATCCTGATGGGGCTTGTGATCTTCGCGGGGATGCCGCTGGCCACGGCGCGGCGGGAGCATATCGCGATCGATCTGTTCGATACCGCGCTCTCGTTCCGCAAGCGGTGCTGGCAGGCGGCGATCGGCGATCTGCTCTGCGCCATCGTATCCGGCGTTCTCGCATGGCGCATCTGGACCCGCGGGCAGTCGTTGCTTGCCGTCGGCGAGACGACCATGCAACTCGGTGTGCCTCGTGGTCTCGTCGCTCTCGCGATGAGCGGATTGATGGCAGCGGCGGCCGTGGTTTTCGTCTTCGCGTCGGCGACCGCGCTGCGCGCGGCGATCGCGGGCGAGGAGCGGTGACGTGAGTTCCTGGGACATGGCGCTTTGCGCCTTTGGCGCGTTGGCCGGGATCCTCTTCGCGGGGGTGCCTGTCGGCTTCGCCATGATCCTGGTCGGCGTCGGCGGGATCGCGCTCCTCATCGGCCCGATGCCGGCACTCGGGATGCTCGCGCAACTCTCGGTCTCGAACACCATGAGCTACGAGCTCTCGGTCGTGCCGATGTTCATCCTGATGGGCAACTTCATCGCGCGGTCCGGGATTGCGTCCGACCTCTATGCGGCCTGCAACGGTTTCGTCGGACATCGGCGTGGCGGGCTCGCCATGGCCACGGTGCTTGCCTGTGGCGGCTTCGCGGCCGTTTGCGGATCCGCAATCGCGACTGCGGCGACCTTCGCGAAGGTCTCCTATCCGTCGATGCTCCGCTACGGATACCACAAGGGGCTCGCGAGCGCGTCGATCTGCGCCGGCGGCACGCTGGGGATCCTGATCCCGCCCTCCGTGATCATGGTCATCTACGGGATCATGACCAGCACTGATATCGCGCGCCTGTTCATGGCCGGCGTGGTGCCTGGCATTCTCGCCGTGGCGCTGTACGCGGTGACGATCCGGCTCATCGTCTGGCGCCGTCCGGAGGTGGGACCGGCGGGGACGCGCGTGCCATGGCCAGAGCGCCTGCGACTGATCGCGAAGGTCGGCCCGGTCGTTGCCCTGTTCGCGCTGGTGATGGGGGGGCTCTATGCCGGCGCATTCACGGCGACGGAGGCTTCAGGGATCGGCGCCTTCGGGGCATTCATCTTCGCTCTGGCGCGGCGCAGCATGAGTCCGCGCGACTTTCTCGACTGCGCCGTCGAGACGGCGCGGCTCACCGCGACGCTGTTCCTCATCCTGATCGGCGCGCTGGTGTTCTCGAACCTGATGAATTTCATCCGCTTCCCGGCGGCGCTTCAGGATCTGGTTACCGGCATGGGTGTTGGCCGCCATACCGTGGTGGCAGCGATCTGCGCGCTCTATGTCGTGCTCGGCACGTTCTTCGAGGAACTCTCGATGATCCTGCTGACGGTCCCGATCTTCTTTCCGATCGTCAAGTCGCTGGGGTTCGATCCGATCTGGTTCGGCATCGTCATCGTCATGGTGGTCGAACTTGGTCTGATCAGTCCGCCGGTCGGCATGAACCTCTTCGTCGTCCAGTCGACGTTGGGCCTTCCGTCAGGATTGCTGTTCCGCTGGATCACGCCCTTCGTCGTGGCGGATGTCCTGCGACTGGCGCTGATCGTCGCGTTTCCGGCGATCGCCTTGACCTTGCCGCGCCTGATGAACTGACGCGGTGCTGGCGTGCGAGGCGTCAGCGTATATGTGGCAGGACGAAAGCGGGCAGGGCGAAGGCCGCGTTGTGGATCGCCGGCGTGTAGTAGCGTGTACGCGTCAGGCCCGCGGTCGCCACGCGCCGCGCGATCGTCGCGGCCGGGACGTGCCGTAGGCGCGGATTGTCCGACGCCCAACCCAACGTCATGAGGCCGCCGTAATAGGACGGCACCGCGGCGACGTAGAAGCCGACATCCTTGAAGCTCTTGCGGCGGCGGCGATAGGTCATCGTGACCTCGTCCGCCTGCATGAATGGAACGCCGTTCTGATTGACGAGAATCCCACCGGGCGTCAGCACTCGGTGGCAGTTCCGGTAGAAGCGCTCGGTGAACAGCACCTCTCCCGGGCCCATAGGGTCAGTGGAATCGACGATGACCACGTCGAAGCGTTCGTCTGTCTCGGCGACGAAGCGCGCGCCGTCGGCGATGACCAGATTGGCGCGCCGGTCGCGGAAGGCACGCTTCGGGATGCTGGGCATGTATTCGAGGCACATGTCGACCACGGCACGGTCTATCTCGACCATGGTCACATGTTCGATCGACTTGTGCCGCAGCGCCTCGCGCAGGATCCCGCCATCGCCGCCACCCACGATCAGCACGCGTCTGGCGCGGCCATGCGCGATGATCGGCATATGCGCCATCATCTCGTGGTAGACGAATTCATCGCGCTCGGTGACCTGGATGATCGAATCAAGCGCGAGCACGCGGCCATAGGTCGGCGTCTCGAAGATGATCAGGTCCTGATGCTCGGTCTGCTCGCGGAAGAGGACCTTCGTGATCTCGAAGGTCTGCCGAACGTGCGGAAAGAGCTTTTCCTGGAACCAGTCACCGGAACCGAGGCCGGCGGGCGCCGGCCCCCCGCTCACGCCAGGACCCCGCGCTTCTGCTCGGACACCTGGATGGTGCCGGGCTGGAAGGCCTGGCGCAGGACCGGGATCGATTTGTACGGATCCGCAGCGCCGCACATGAACAGGTCGAGTGCGGCATAACCGCGCTCGGGCCATGTGTGGATCGA
>CAIOSQ010000392.1 GCA_903860935.1 uncultured Rhodospirillales bacterium
GCGACCGTCTCGGATATCGAACCCCGTGACCTGCACGCCCTCGATCAGGCGGGCGCCGCGCTGCCGCGCGCCCTTGGCGAGCGCCATGGTGACATCCGCCGGATTGGCTTTCCCATCATGCGGCACCCAGATCGCGCCCTGCAGGTCGTCGGTGCGCAGCAGCGGCCAGCGCTCGCCCGCCTCCTGCGGCGAGATCAGATGCATCTCGACGCCAAACCCCCGCGCGAGCGCGACCTGGCGACGATAGGCGATCATCCGCTCCGGCGTGCGGGCGACGTTCACCGAGCCGCATTGTTTCCAACCCGTCGCGAGGCCGGTCTCCGCCTCGAGCGAGGCGTAGAGTTCGATCCCGTAACGGCTCATCCGCGTCATGTTGCGGTTCGGCCGCATCTGGCCGATCAGCCCCGCTGAGTGCCATGTCGTTCCGCTCGTCAATGTCGCCTGCTCGAGCAGAACCACGTCGCTCCACCCGAGTTTCGCCAGATGGTACGCGAGGCTGCAACCGGCGATGCCGCCACCGATGATGACGACCCGGGCCTGGGTCGGCAGTTGCACGCTCATCGTCCCGTTCCTTTCACCGCGTGCGGCGCCGCCACGCGTGCGTGGTCCGGGCCAGCAGCGTGTTGAGCGCGAGATGGACCAGCTTCACCACGGCGGACGTCGCCACGATCGTCATCGCCATCGCCGCGGCCGCGGCCGTGAACCCCGCCTCGTCCATGTTCACGACCGTGATCGAGGCCAGCTTGCTGTTGGTCGAGTAGAGGAAGATCACCGCGGACACGGTCGTCATCGCGTTGACGAAGAGGTAGACGAAGATGTCGAGGATGGCCGGCGAGCAGACGGGGATGGTGACCCGCCAGAGCGTCGTCCAGAACGGCACCTTGAGCGAGGCACCGACGGACTCGAACTCGGCATCCAGTTGTTTCAGCGCCGTCACCGCCGTCAGGTGGCTCACCGTGTAGAAATGCGCGACCGTGTTGATCACGAGGATCGCCATCGTCGCGTAGACGAAGCCGAGCGGGTTCCAGCGCGCATTGAAGAAGAAGATGTAGGCGAGCCCGAGCACCAGCCCCGGGACCGCGAGCGGAAGCATCGCCAGCAACTGGACGATCGCCCGCCCGGCGCCGAAGCCGCGGCTCTTCTCGATCAGATAGGCGCCGAGGAACACGACCGCCGTTCCGCATATCGCGGTCCAGGCAGCCAGTTCGAGCGAGTTGAAATAGGCGCTCCAGCCGGACGCGTCGAACTTGTCGAACTCGTAGTTGGCAAGGGTGAGCGTCAGGTTGTACGGCCAGAACTTGATCAGCGAGCCCCAGGCCGCGACGCCGAGAATGGTCAGCAGCAACGCCGCGATCGTCGTGCAGTAGACCAGGAGGATCCAGTCGCGCAGCGGGCTCGGACGAGGTTCCAGGGGCACCGCGCGCGCCGACAGAACCGCGACCTGACGGCGCTGCACGATCCGGTCGGCGACGAACGCGAGCACCGCGGGCAGGAGCAGCATCATGCCGACGACCGCGCCCATCTCGAAATTCTGCTGACCGACGACCTGCTTGTAGACGTCCGTGGCGAGGACGTTGAAGCGCCCGCCGATCACCTTGGCGATGCCGAAATCGGTGACCACCAGCGTGAAGACCACGAAGCTCGCGCTGATCACCCCGTATTTTGCGCCCGGCAGGGTCACCGTCAGGAACGTCCGCGTCCGCGACGCTCCCAGGGCCGATGCGGCCTCGTAGAGCCGCGCATCGGCCATCGCGAGCGCCGTCACCAGGATCATGAGCGCGTGCGGAAAGCAGTAGAAGACCTGCGCGATCACGATGCCGAGCGGCCCGTAGATCGAATTGCCGAACAGCAGGGATTTCAGGAAGCCCTGGTTGCCGAACAGATAGATGAGCGCGATCGCGGCCAGCAGCGACGGCGCCAGGATCGGGATCAGGGCAAGCGCCTGGAACAGGCCCTTCCAGCGCATGCACGAGCGTGTCAGGGCATAGGCGTAGACAAAGGCGAGCGGGATGACGATCGCCGTCGTGACCAGCGCGATGGAGAGCGAATTCCAGAACGAGGCCAGAAGCGAGGGCGTCGAGACATAGCGCGCGTAGTTCGCGAGCCCGACGAAATTGCCGTTGAAGTCCTGGAAGCTTTTCGACAGCAGCGACCAGAGCGGCAGCGCGACCGTCGCCACGAGCCAAAGCCCGAGCACGACGAGCAGCACGCGCATCGCGATCTCGTCGCGCGCCGGCCGCAGCCGCGCGCTGCCCGGACCCGGGACGGCCGCGCGCGCCATCAGCCGCGCGTATAGACCACGAGGCGATCGGCGGGCAGCGCGACGCTCAGGCGCTGGCCCGGCGCGAGGCCGAGATCGTGGATCAGGTTGGAGGAGAAATCGCCCGAGAGGCGTTGCCCGCCGCCTGGCGCGACGGCCAACCCGGCACGGCAGAAGGCGCCGAGAAACTCCATGTCGGTGATCTCGACCTCGAGCACGTTCGCGTCGCCGGGCACGACGCCACGTACCCGGACATCCTCGGGCCGCAGGCAGACCTGGACCTCGTGGCCCACGGCGATCGTCCCCGTGTCGCAGGCGATCGCACGCCCGTCGAGCATGACACGCCCCGGTGCATCGACCTTGCCCGCAAGGAAATTCATGGTCCCGACGAAATCGGCGACGAAAGGCGTCGCGGGCCGCATATAGATGTCCCGCGGCGTGCCGACCTGCTCGATCGAGCCGTGGTTCATCACCACGATCCGGTCGGCCATGGTCAGGGCCTCTTCCTGGTCATGCGTGACCATGATCGTCGTGATGCCGAGGCGTCGCTGCAGCCCCTTCACCTCGTGGCGCAGCCGCGCCCTGACCCGGGCATCCAGCGCCGAAAGCGGTTCATCGAGCAGCAACAGGCCGGGAGAGGTCGCCAGCGCGCGAGCAAGCGCCACACGCTGCTGCTGACCGCCCGACAATTGGGATGGGTATTTGCGTCCGGAATCCGGAAGCCCGACGAGGTCGAGCAATTCGGCGACGCGCGCGTCGATCGCCGCCCGCCCCTGGCCGCGGCTGCGCAAGCCGTAGCCGACATTGTCGCGGACCGTCAGATTGGGAAACAGGGCGTAGGACTGGAAGACGATCCCGAAATCGCGCTCCGCCGGCGGGAGGGACGAGATGTCTCGCCCGGCCTGCCAGATCCGTCCCTCGCTCTGCGCGTCGAGACCCGCGATCGCCCGCAGAAGCGTCGTCTTCCCGCAGCCGGACGGGCCAAGAAAGCACACGAATTCGCGGGGTCTGATCTCCAGGTCGACACGATCCAGCGCGGTGAAACTGCCAAATCGCTTCGTCAGCCCCTCGATCCGCAGGAAGGCGCTCGCGCCAGGGTCGGTCGATATCATGGGGCAGAGGGCGTCATGTGGTTCCGAAACCTCGGCGGATCGGCGGCGAGCCGCCCCGGAAGACGGATCTTCCGGGGCGGCCGCCTGTCGCTGATCAGCGCGGTGCCGACTTGCCGTCGTAGCGCTTTGTCCACTCGGCGAGGATCCGGTCGCGGTTCTCCGACATCCATGCAAGATCGAGCGGCAGCATCGAGGGCTCGGCGTTGGCCGGATAGTTCGGCGGCGCGACGTTGAGGCCCGGGGTCGCGACGATCGCGTAATACTTGCCGTAGAGCTCGTTGGCCTTGCGCGAGACAGCGAAATCCGCGACGCGCTGGGCTGCGGCGAGGTTCTTGGTGCCCTTGACGATCGCCGTCGCTTCCATGTCCCAGCCGGAGCCTTCCTTCGGGATCACGAGGTCGATCGGCGCGCCCTTGGTCTTCTCGCTGGCGCCACGCATGTCGAAGCCGATGCCGACCATGCGCTCCCCACGCGCCGCCTGGACGCAAGGGGCCGAGCCCGAATGCGTGTAGACGGCGACGTTGTCATGGAGCTTGTCCATGAAGCTCCATGCGCCCTGCTCGCCCATCGCCTTGATCCATCCGGCGATCGCGAGGAAGCCCGTGCCCGACGACGACGGGTTCGGCATCACGATCTGGCCCTTGAACTTCGGATCCGTCAGATCCATCCATGACGCCGGCATAGGCGCGGCCGCCTTCTTCTGCTCGACCGTGTTCACGCACACGACCGCAAGCCACGCATCCATGCCCGTCCAGGCCATCGGGTTGGCGCTCGAGCGGAAGGCCGGCTTGAGCTGGTCGGCGCCCTTGGGCGTATACGGATGGACGAGGCCAGCCTTGTCGAACGCGATGATGCTGGTCACCGCCAGACCCCAGACCACATCGGCGCGGGGATTGTCCTTCTCGGCGAGGAAGCGCGACGTGATCACGCCCGTCGATTCGCGCACCCACTGGATATCGATATCGGGGTTCTCGCTCTCGAACGCCTGCTTGTACGGCTGCAACTGGTCGCTCTCGAGGGCGGTATAGACCGTCACTCTCGTCTTCTGCTGCGCATCCGCCGCGCCCCATGCGAGCGTCATCGCCAACGCCGCGCCAGCCATCAGAAATCGCTTGAGCATCGACCCCTCCTGTTCATCTGTGCCTCCCGCCTCCGTGAGCGGATCGTGGGAGTTCTGCACGATTTGTATGACAACAAGGTGACGGGCGGAAGCCCGCCGCGCCTTCCGCCTTCGTCCCTCACCCCGGCCAGGGCAGGGAGTAGGTCCGGACATTGGTGAAGCTCTTCATCGCCTCGACGACACCCTCCTTGTACCCGTTGCCCGAATCCTTGATGCCGCCGAACGGCGACATCTCGATGCGGTACCCGGGAACCTCCCAGATGTTCACCGTCCCGACATTCAACTCGTTGACGAAACGAGTGATGAGATCGAGCCGATTCGTGCAGACCCCGGACGACAGACCGAACGCGGTCGAGTTGGACACCCGGATCGCATCGTCGACGTCCTTGACCCGGATGATCGGGATCGCCGGCCCGAACGTCTCCTCGCGCACCAGGTCGCAGTCGAAGGGCACCCGGTCGACCACCGTCGGCGGAAACACCGCGCCGCGACGGTCGTTGCCATGCAGCAGATGCGCGCCCTTGGAGACGGCATCCTCGACGCGACGCTGGAAAAGGATCGCGGATTTCTCGTTGATCACCGTCCCGACGTCGGTCGCCGGATCGCGCGGATCGCCCGCCTTAAGCTTGCGCGCCTTCTCGACCACCAGCGCGGCGAAGGCGTCGGCCACCGTCTCGACGACCAGGATCCGCTTCACGGCCGTGCAGCGCTGCCCGGAATTCTTGGTCGCTCCGGCGACCGCCAGTTCGGCGGCCTTGTCGAGGTCCGCATCGTCGAGCACGATCAGCGGATCGTTGCCGCCGAGTTCGAGCACCGTACGCTTGTAGCCCGCACGTTCTGCGATCAACTTGCCGACGGGTACGGAGCCGGTGAAGGTGACCAGGTCGATCATCGGATTGACGATCAGTTCATCGGTGAACGGCCCCGGCAGCCCGGTGACGACCGACAGCATCTCTGGCGGCAACCCCGCCTCGTAGAGGATATCGGCGAGCGCGAGCGCCGTCAGCGGCGTGAGCTCGGTCGGCTTGAGGACGACCCTGTTGTTCGTCGCGATGGCCGGCGCGATCTTGTGCGCCGGCATGTTCAGCGGGTGGTTGAAGGGCGTGATCGCGCTGATGCAGCCAAGCAGCGGCGTACGCATGGTGTAGATACGACGCGCCTTGCCGTGGGGCGTGATATCGCAGCTGAAAATCTCGCCGTCGTCCTTGATCGCCAATTGCCCGGCGAGGCTGAAGACGTCGTAGGCGCGTCCCACCTCGTAGAGCGAATCCTTCATGCACAGCCCGGCCTCGGCGGTGATCAGTTCCGCGATCTCCTGCCGCTTCGCGGACAGCTTCTCGGCCGCCGTCATCAAGATGCGCTGGCGTTCGTACCGCGTCAGCTTCGACCGGTAGCCATGGCCGATCGCAAGCGCCTCGCGCACATGCTCGGGCCGGCCTGCCGGCACGGTCCCGACGAGCCGGCCGGTATATGGATCGCGGACCTCGATCGTCTCGTCGCAGGACACCTTGCGGCCGGCGATGCGCATCGCCTCGTGGCGAACGGGTGCGTCGGTCACGGCGGCGGTGGAACTGGTCATGCGGCGATCCTTTCCGCGATGCGGTTCATGACGAGGTCGAAGACGTCGAAATTGCGGTAGCGGCGCCCGGGTTCGAGGGCGATGCGGCGATTGAAGACCAGCGGCACGCCCTGTTCCGAGATGCCCCCATGCGAGCGCAGAGGCTCCTTGAGCCCGGAGAGGTCATGCCGCGACAGGCTGGTGCCGATCACCTTGTGCCGGCTCGAGACGACGACGATATCGCCCATGCGATCCTCGGGCAGTTCGAAACGCCGGCACGCGGCGGCGCGATCGAGCGCCACCTCGATGCCGGGCAGCGCGGCGAGCCGCGCCAGGACGGCCGCGATGTCCACACCCTCCGGGAGATACGCCGTCGCGAAGGATCCGAGCGCGCCGTGATGGACGACATAGGGATCGGTGATCGGCAGGATCACGCGCGCGGCGCCTGCGCCAAGCCAGCCATCGAGCACGTCCTGCAGGAAGACGATGTCCGGCCGCGCCGCCGTGTCGTGCTTCGCGTTCATGCCGTGATCCGCCGTCAGCCCGATGACGCATCCCAGCGCGTCGAGCCTCGCGAGATAGGAATCCATCATCGCGTAGAAGCTGTTGGCGACCGGCGTCCCTGGCGCATGCTTGTGCTGTATGTAATCGGTGGTCGACAGGTACAGGATGTCCGGGCGCCAGGATTCCATCAGGCGGACACCGGCGGCGAAGACGAATTCGCTCAACCCGGCCGAATAGACGTCCGGAACCGGCAGACCGACGAGGCGGAGAACGTCGTCGATCCCGTTGCGCTCCACGGTCGCCTGATCGGCCTTCTCGGAGGAGAAGCTGCACGCACGCCCGGGCCCGAGATCGAGCCCCTTGCCCAGCAGCCCGCGCAGCTTGTCCTTCGCGGTGACGACGGCGATACGCGATCCCGCGGACTGGGCCGCGCGGAAGATCGTGTCGACCCGCAAGAAACGCGGATCGTTCATCATCACCTCGGTTCCGCTCTCGCGGTCGAAGAAGTAGTTGCCGCAGATGCCGTGCACGGCGGGCGAAACGCCGGTGACGATCGACAGGTTGTTGGGATTGGTGAAGGTCGGCACCACGCAGTCGCCCACGATCGCCGTGCCCTCGCGCAGCACGCGCGCGAAGAACGGCGCCATGCCGGCCTCGACCGCCGCCTCGATGTAGCCGGGCTCTGAGCCATCGACGCAGACGACGACGACCGGCGCCGACGGAGCCGCATAGGCGCGGCCATTGACGGAGAAACTCGCCATCGATACCTCCCGGCGCTCAGGCTGCGGCCGGCGCGCCGTCGGCGACACCGAGTTCCGTCAGCATCTCGCGGATCGCGCCGAGCGCGCCGCGCATGTGGCTTGCGTCGAGCCGTCCGATGCAACCGATGCGGAAGGACTCGGCAACCGTCAGTTTGCCGGGATAGATCACGTAGCCGCGATCCTTGAGCCCGTCGTAGAAGCGCTGGAAGTCGAAGCGCGGATCGGCGGGCATGCGGAACGTCACGATGATCGGCGCCTGGAGAGCGTCGGGCAGCAAGGTACGGAAGCCCATGCCCCGCATGCCCTCGATCAGGACACGGCAATTCTCCGCGTAACGGGCGTGACGCCCTTCCCGAGCGCCCGCCGCCTCGTATTCATGGATCGCCTGGTGCAGCGCAACGATCACCTGGATCGGCGGCGTGAAGCGCCACTGCCCCGTCTTCTCCATGACCTGCCACTGGTCGAGCAGATCGAGGACGAGCGTCGTCGCGTTGCCCTTCGTGCGCAGCAGCGCATCCTTTCGGCAGACCACGAACCCCATGCCCGGAACGCCCTCGAGGCATTTGTTGGAAGACGCCGCGAGCGCGTCATACTGGACCTCACGCGCATCGATCGGCAGAGCGCCGAAGGCGCTCATCGAGTCGACAAGCAGGCGGCGGCCGGACGCGGCGACGATGCGCGCGATCTCGGCGATCGGGTTCGCAATACCGCTCGTCGTCTCGCAATGCACGGCGAAGACATGCGTGATCCCCGCATCCGCGGCCAACGCCGCACCCAGCACCGCAAGATCGGGTGGCGTGTCCTCGGCCGTCTCGAGCACGCGGACGGCGCGCCCGGCGATCTCGCAGATCTTCTGGGCGCGCTTGCCATAGGCGCCGTTGACGAGCAGCAGAACCTTGCCGTCACGAG
Organism: uncultured Rhodospirillales bacterium; assembly: GCA_903860935.1. GTDB lineage: Bacteria > Pseudomonadota > Alphaproteobacteria > CACIAM-22H2 > CACIAM-22H2 > CAIOSQ01. The sequence continues at coordinate 8,225 of CAIOSQ010000392.1, forward strand.
GCACGAAACTGGTCAGCATCGCCTCGACGGCAAAGGTCCCGCTGCCCTGCATCCCGACGGTCGCATGCGTGCCCGTGCCACCCGCGATCTCCGTAATCTTGTCGAGCACCTCGCGATTGAACCGCACGAAGGTGGCGTCGCGCGACCCCCAGTCATGGACCATGGCCCGCTTGACGCTCGCCGACGTCGTCAGCGGGCCTGGCGTGAGCAGGAAGGGATCTCCGGTCTCGGAATGCGCTTTCGTCATCGGGTTCTCCTGAATCCGCCTGATCTTGACCCTGTCGCGCCCCCTGCTCCAATACATAATTCGGATGCGATCCATAGACTGGAGCAATGCCAGATGAACGCCGTCCAACTGCGCGCCTTCCATCTCGTCGCCCGCGAGCGAGGCTTCACCCGGGCCGCCGCCGCCGCGATGATCAGTCAGCCCACGCTGTCCAGCCATGTCGCGGCGCTGGAGCGCAGCTATGCCGTGCGGCTCGTCGAACGGCGCGCGCGTGGCATCGTGCTGACCCCGCTGGGGCGCGACCTGTTCGATGTCACGACGCGGCTGTTCGAGACCGAGGACGAGGCGCGGGCGCTGCTGAGCGGCACCAAGGCGCTGCGGCGCGGTCATCTGAGGGTCGCCGCCGACAACGCCTATCACGCGGTGCCGATCCTCGCCGAGTTGCGTCGTGACCATCCCGGGCTGACCTTTCGACTGTCGATCGGCAATTCCGCCGACGTCCTCCAGCAGGTCCTGGCGGGCGATGCCGACGTCGCGGTGACCGCCAAGATCGGTTCCGACCCGCGCATCCACGCGGTTGAAATGAAGCGCGACCGCCTGATCCTCTTCGGGCCGCGCGGCAACCGTCTCGCCGCGCGCGGCCGCGTGCGGATCGCCGACCTCGCCGGACAACCCGTGGTCCTGCGCGAACCAGGCTCGTTCACCCGTGAGGTCTTCGAGGGGGCGATCGCCGCTGCGGGGATCCGGCTCGGCCCGGTGACCGAGGTGCAGACGCGCGAGGGCGTGCGCGAGACCGTCGCCGCCGGGTTCGGACTGGGCGCGGTGTTCGAGAGCGAGTTCCGCGCCGAGCGGCGTTTTCACGCATGCGCGATCGTCGATGCCGACCTCGCAGTGGGCGAGTATGCGGCGTGCCTCGCCGCACGGCGCGACACCGCGCTGGTCGCGGCCTTCATGGCGCGCGCGGCCTCGCTGAAATTGGATGTCATGAAACCGTAATCTTTCTGGCGCGCCATCCAGCGCGCGCCGTATCATCGCGACCGGACAGCCATGCACGGAACGGAAATCCTCATCACGCTCGTCGGCAGCGTCGCCCTCCTTCTCTGGGGCGTGCGCATGGTGCGTACCGGCGTGACGCGCGCCTTCGGGGGCCATATCCGGCGCATCGTCGCCACGAGCACCCGCAACCGCTGGCGCGCCTTCGCGACCGGGTTCGCGATCACCGCCTTCGTGCAGTCGAGCACGGCCACCACGCTGATCGTATCCTCCTTCGCCGCCCGTGCCCTGATCGCGGCGCCAGCCGCGCTCGCCGTCGTTCTGGGAGCCGATCTCGGATCGACGATCGCGGCCCAGATCTTCGTCCTCGACCTCGGCTGGCTCGGCTACGGCGCGATCGCCGGCGGCGTCTTCTGGTTCATGGGATCGCGCAACGAGCATAGCCGCCATGTCGCGCGGATCGCTCTCGGGCTGGGCCTGATGCTGCTGAGCCTCAAGCTCATTGCCGCCGCGTCTGCGCCCCTGCGCGGTTCGATGGCGATCACGGCCGTCCTCGGCGGGCTCGCGGGAGAGCCCCTGGTGGCGGTGCTGATCGGCGCCCTGGTCACCTGGCTCGCCCATTCGACCCTCGCCATCGTGCTGCTCGTCGCCTCGCTGGCCGCCGCGCAGCTCATGCCGGCGGAGGTTGCGGCGGCCCTCGTCGTCGGCGCAAACATCGGCGGCGCCTTCGCACCCTTCGTGAGCCAGGTCGCGGCGCCTCCTGCGGCACGGCGCGTGCCCCTCGGCAACCTCCTGATGCGCCTCGCCATCGCGGCACTGGTGCTGCCGGTCCTGCCGCACGCCGTCGGCGCGCTCGCCGCGATCAGCCCGGACGCGGCGCGGCTCACCATCCACATCCACACCGCCTTCAACCTCGCGACCGGCCTCGTCTTCATCGGCGCGGTACCCTTGGTCGCGTCGCTTTGCGAACGATTGCTGCCTGATCGACCGAGCATCGACGATTCCGGCAGGCCGCGTTATCTCGATCCGCATCTGGTCGAACACCCAGCCGAGGCGCTGGCCTGCGCCGCGCGCGAGACGCTGGCGCTGGGCGACCACGTCGCCGGGATGCTCCGCCAGAGCATGGACGTTCTGGTGCGCGACGATCAGAAGCTCATGCGCTCCGTCGAGGAATCGGACGATGCCGTCGACCGGCTGCACGAGGCGATCAAGCTCTACCTGATCCAGGTCAGCCGCGCCGGAATGAGCGAAGCCGAGAGCCGTCGCTACGTCGAGATCCTGAGCTTCGTCACGAACCTCGAACATATCGGCGACATCATCGACAAGAACCTGATGGAACTCGCGAACAAGAAGATCCGCAACCGCGTCGCCTTTTCGGCCGAGGGCCTCGACGAGTTGCGCGCCTTCCATGCCCGTGTCCTCGACAACCTGCAGCTCGCATTCAACGTTTTCATGTCCCGCGATCCGGCGATCGCGCGCCGCCTCCTGCGGGAGAAGACGTCGATGCGCGAGGCCGAATTGTCGGCAGCCGACAGTCATTTCCGCCGCTTGCGCGAAGGGAGGCCGGAATCGATCGAGTCGAGCGCGATCCATCTCGACGTCGTCCGTGATCTCAAGCGCATCAACAGCCACCTGACCTCCGTCGCGTATCCGATCCTCGAGGCGACAGGCGAACTCGCCGAGACGCGGCTGCGCACCGACGCGGCGGCGATCGGGGCGACGATCCCGCCCCAGGACCGGCCTGCGGCGTCGTGACGCGGCGCCCGGCTGTGCGGGGCCGGCGACGCATTGCCGCAGCGGCGTTGCCGCGCGCGTCGGTGCGCCGCAGCATCCGCGGATGCAGATCGATCGTCTGACGCTCGCCGCGTCCAAGCTCCCCCGCTACACCAGCTATCCCACGGCCGCCCAATTCTCGGACGCAGTAGGCCACGCGGATGCGCAGGCGTGGCTGCGCGCCACCGACACGCGACGCGCGGCGTCGCTCTACGTGCATGTCCCGTTCTGCCGACGGCTCTGCTGGTATTGCGGGTGCAACACGGAAATCACGCGCCGCATCGCCCCGATCGAGCGCTACCTCGCGACGCTGAACCGGGAGATCGACCTCGTCGTGGGGCTGCTCCCCGGACGCCTGCCGATCGCCCATCTCCATTTCGGCGGCGGCACGCCATCGATCCTGCCCGCACAGGCATTCACGGCCCTGATGGCGCAACTGCGCGCGCGCTTCGACCTGCGCGAGGATGTGGAGATCGCGGTCGAGATCGATCCTCGTGGCCTCGACGAGGCACGCATCGCGGCCTTCGCCGCAAGCGGCGTGAACCGCGTAAGCCTGGGGATCCAGGACCTCGATCCCGACGTCCAGCGCGCGATCGACCGCATCCAACCCCTCGACCTCGTCGCGTCAAAGGTCGCGGACCTGCGCGCGGCCGGGATCGCGCGCATCGCGATGGACCTGATCTACGGTCTCCCACGGCAGAGCGTCGGGACCATCACGCGGACCGTCGCCGATGTCGTCGCGCTCGGACCCGATCGGGTCGCGCTGTTCGGCTATGCGCATGTGCCCTGGATGAAACCCCATCAACGCCTGCTGGAACCGGCGGGGCTGCCGGGGATCGGCGAGCGGCTCGCGCTCAGCGACGCGGCAACCGGGGCGTTGCGGGTCGCCGGCTACGAGGCGATCGGCATCGATCATTTCGCGCGTCCTGGCGACGCTTTGGCCGTCGCCGCGCGCGTCGGCACACTGCGCCGCAACTTCCAGGGCTACACCACCGACGATGCGCCGACCCTGGTGGGGATCGGCCCATCGGCGATCGGCAGCTTCGCCGATGGCCATGTCCAGAACGCGACCCGGACGGATCGCTGGGCCGAGGCCATCGAGGCCGGCCGGTTGGCCACCAGCCGCGGCGTGCGCCTTGACACCATGGATCGGCGCCGTGGCCGAATCATCGAGCGCCTGATGTGCAATTTCGCCGCCGACCTCGCGGCCGATGTCGCGGAGGAACCGGCGCTGTCGGCGATCCTGGACAGTCTGGACGATCTCGACCGCGCCGGGATCGTCCGGCGTCACGGGATGGAGCTTTCCATCCCGCCCGACGCACGCCCCTTCGCGCGGATCGTGGCGGCGCGTTTCGACGGCTACCTGTCACCCACCGCCACGCGCCACGCGGCCGCGGTCTGACCCCCGGCGTCATCGAGGTCCAGGGGCGGCGCCGTCAGCCCCGCGCGGCGTCGGTCGCGTCGTAGCCGCGCTTGATCAGCAGGAACACGAACAGCACGGCGAAGACGAAGACCCCGATGCCGAACCCGTAGACGGCACCGTCGCGCGCGCCGGACGCGAGGACCAGGCCGACGAGGCCAAGCAGCGCCACGAAAACGCCCATCACCCAGGAACTGATCACATCGTTCATGGCTCTCTCCTTCGAGGCTTGTTCGGTCCCGGCTCGTCATCCAGCAGGATGCGATGCGCGGCACCATCGAGGTCGTCGAATTGTCCCGCGCGCAACGCCCAGAGAAATGCGCCCAGGCCGATAAGGCCCAGGATTATCGCGAGGGGGATCAGAAGCAGGAGGGAGTTCATCCGGGTTGCCTTCCCTGCGCCAGACGCAAGGCGTTGGCGATGACGAGCACGGAAGAACTGGACATTGCGATCGCCGCGACCAGGGGTGTGACAAAACCACTCACCGAGAGCGGAACCGCGAGGGCGTTGTAGCCGAGGGCCAGGATCAGGTTCTCGCGGGCGATGCGCTGCGAGGCGCGGGCCAGGTCGAAGGCCTCGACGACAGCCGACAGCCTTTCACCCTGGAACACGAAATCCGCGGCGATCCGTGCGATGTCGACGGCCTCCGCCGGCGACAGGGACGCATGCGCCGCGGCGAGAGCCGGCGCGTCGTTCAGTCCGTCACCGATCATAGCCACACGACGCCCGGAGCGCGCCAGGGCGTCCAGACGGGCCAGTTTCTCGGCCGGGCGCAGCGCCGCCTCCCAGAGCGGGATCTCCAGTCGTTCGGCCATCGCGGCCACCGCCGCCGGCCGATCACCCGACAGGATCCGGAGTTCGAGGCCACGAGCCTTCAGCGCCTGGATCGCGGCCTCGGCATCGGGGCGCAGCGAATCGGCGAAGCGGAACCGGGCGGGCACGATGCCGGGCCCGACAAACCACAACTCGAGCATGCCGAGTTCCGCCTCGGGATCGGTGTCCATGGCCGCGCCCTCGAGACCGCAGAACGCGCGGTTGCCCAGGCGCCACTCCCCCGTCGCCCCGCGCGCAAGCAATCCGCCGCCGGGTTGCTCGACGACATCGACGACGCGGGTCGCGTCCGGGAACGCGCGGGCCAGCGCGCGCGCCAGGGGGTGTCGGCTGGCCAGCGCGAGGCCGGCGGCACGGCGACCGAGTTCAGGATCGGCATCGCCGACGAGAACCGGACGCCCGAGGGTCAAGGTTCCCGTCTTGTCGAGAATCACGGTGTCGACGGCCGCCAGACGCTCCAGCGCGGTGCCGGATTTCATCAGGATGCCATTCCGCATCAGTCGCCCCGACACCACGACCTGGACGACAGGAACGGCCAGTGCGAGCGCGCACGGACAGGTGATGATCAGCACCGCAGCCGCATGCAGCAGGGCCGTATGGACGGGTGCCGCCATCAGCAGCCACCAGCCCAGGAACGTCGCCGCGCCGGCGACATGGACGACCGGCGCGTAATGCCGCGCGACCCGGTCGGCGAGCGCGACGACCCGCCCCTGCCCGCGCTCCGCCGCCTCCATGAGGCGCGCGATCTCCGCGAGCAATGTGTTCTCCCCGGCGGCACCGGTCGTGATCTCGATCGGTTGCCCGAGATTGAGCGATCCGGCGAAGACAATGGTGCCTGGCGCGGCCGGCACGGGAAGCGATTCGCCGGTGACGACGCTCTGATCGATCGTCCCCGCGCCCAGGGTGACCGTACCGTCGACCGGAATGCGTTCACCGCTGGCCACGAGCACGACATCGCCCACGGCCACGTTCCGAGGGCGGCGCGTCGCGACGCTGCCATCCGGCAGCAGCACGCGCACTGCGCGAGCCGCGAGCGCGACGACATGCTGGGCGGCCTGCCGCGCCCGGCCTCGCGCCCGCAGGTCGAGATAGCGACCGATCAGAAGGAAGAAGAGCAGCGTGATCGCCGAGTCGAAGAACGCATGCGCGCGTCCATTGACGGTCTCGAACAGGCTCATCGCCGCGGCCAGAAGAACGCCGATCGAGATCGGCACATCCATGTTGGTGCGACCACCGGACAGCGCCGTCAGCGCCGACCGGAAGAAAGGGAGCCCCGCGACCGCGATCGCCGGCAGCGCGATCAGCGCCGAAGCCCAGTGCAGCAGATCGCGCGTGGCCGGCCCCATCGAGCCCGCGTGCCCCGACCAGACCGAGACCGAGAGCAGCATCACGTTCGCGGCGGCGAACCCGGCAACGGCCATCGCGCGCAGCAATTCGCGCTCCTGGCGCGCCTGCGCGTCATCGCGCGCCGCGGCATCGAAAGGCGCGACCCGGAACCCGATCGCCGCGAGACGGTCGGCGAGCGCCTGCCCCAGCTCGGGCGGCCCATCCCAGGCAAGCGACAGGCGGCGGGTCGAGAAATTGACCCGCGCCTCGCGCACGGCGGGATCGCCCGCGAGCGCCGTCTCCGCGAGCCATACGCAGGCGCCGCAGACCAGACCGTCGACATGAAGCTGCAGGCGGCACGCGCCGTCCCGGGCCTGGACGAAGGGCGTCACGTCGTCAGCCGCGCCCGCCGGCCTCAGCGTCCCCGGCGCCGCGCGGCGACGGCGGTAGAAAGCATCCAGCCCGAGCCCGGACACCAGGGCCGAGGCCGCCTCGCAGCCATGGCAGCAGAAGCGCCCCTGCCCACCGCCAAGCGCGGCGCCGCAATGCGCGCATCCCGCGCCCGCCTCCTCGATCGGCCGCGGGCGCGCGCCAGGCGCGGTCAGTGCTGCCCCTGCCGCCGTCATTTCGCGAAGACCCTCTGGCGGGCTTCGACGCGCTCCCCGGCCCGCTCCACCAGCACGCGGACATCCCACTGCCCGCGGGCAGGCAGAACGACCTCGCCCGCATAGCGTCCGATCATGCCTTCAGCGAGGTCGACCTCGACGACGCCCACCTTTTCGACCGGCCGTACGAAGCGGGCCGCGACCTTGCCACCCGTCAGTGAGCGGCCCTCGCGGTCCGTCAGCGTGACGGTGATGACGCGCTGCCCAAGCGCACCGGCGGCACCGAGATCGATCCCGACCTGCCAGCCCAGTCGCTCCTGGGTCTCCAGCGCATCGAGCACCTTGTTGTAGGCGATGCCGCGCCCGAACGCGTCGGGATGCGCGAGACCGGAATAGGTCGACAGCGCCGCGGTGACCATGCCCGCATTTACCAGGACGACGATCCCCATACCCGCAACGAAGATCCATGGAACCAGAGTGCCGCGCCGGATCGCTGTCATGACGCCCTTCCCTTCCCGCTCAACGCTTCGGAGACACGAAACTGCTCGCCTGGCTCGCCGCGGCGCCGCGCGCCGCGCCGCTCAGGCGGAACGTGATGGCCACGGAATCCTGCGCGGCCTTCGGCGCGGCGACATAGACCCTGTAGGTGGCGACCGAGTCCGGACGCGCCACGAGCGATACGCGCGCCGCCGGCGCATGCGTCGCCGCACCCACGACGGTCAGCGCCGCGCCCGCGAGGCCGTCCACGGTCAGCGTGTAGTCGCGGTCCGCGCGCGCCTTGTTCAGGATCTTGATCGTGTAGCCATTGCGGATGCTGCCGTCGGACAGCGTCACGAACAAAGGGGCGCGATCGCGCAGCACGTGCAACTCGGTGTCGCCGCGCAGCGCGAGAGCGGTCACCATCACCGCCGCGACGACCACCATGATCGCGAGATAGATCATCGGCCGCGGCCTGATCCAGGGATGGCGATACGGTTGCCCTGAGATCGCGGCCTGCTGCGCCGCGAGGGTATCGAAGGCGATCAGGCCGCGCTGCCGTCCGACCTTGTCCATCACCTCGTCGCAGGCATCGATGCACAGGCCGCAGCCGATGCATTCGAGTTGCTGCCCATCGCGGATGTCGATCCCGGTCGGGCACACGGCGACGCATCCGCCGCAATCGACGCAATCCCCGCGCCCGTCCCAACTGCTTCCCGCCTTGTGCTTGCCGCGCGGTTCGCCGCGCCAACGCCGGTAGCTGACGATGAAGGAATGCTCGTCGAACATCGCCGCCTGGAAGCGCGGCCACGGGCACATGTAGGTGCAGACCTGCTCGCGAGCCCAGCCGGCGAAGGTATAGGTCGCGGCGGTGAACATCCCGACGAATACGTAGATGGCCACGGAGGCCGAACCGCTGAAGATCTCGACCAGCGTCGTCGGCGCGTCGGCGAAATAGAAGACCCAGGCGCCGCCGGTCGCCGCCGCGATCACGACCCAGGCGGCATGCTTGGCGACCTTGCGCGCCGCCTTGGCAAGCCCCCAGGGCGCCTTGTCGAGCTTGATCCGCGCGTTGCGGTCCCCCTCGATCCAGCGTTCGACCAGCATGAAAAGGTCGGTCCATACGGTCTGCGGACAGGCATAGCCGCACCACAGGCGGCCGAAATACGCCGTCACGAAGAACAGACCGATCGCCCCGAGGATCAGCAGCCCCGTGATGAAGTAGACCTCCTGCGGCCAGATCTCGATCCACAGGAAATAGCCGCGGCGCCCGGGCAGATCGAGCAGCACCGCCTGATCCGGAGCCCCGGGACCACGATCCCAGCGCAGCCACGGCACGACGTAGTAGAGGCCGAGGCACAGGGCGAGCACGATCCACTTGATCCGCCTGAACGCGCCCGCGACCTTGCGCGGATAGACCTTGATACGATTGACATAGAGCGGCAACTCCGCCCGCTGGTCGCGGACGGAGCGCACCGCATCTCCGGCTTCGCCGGACGGCATGGGCGCGGGACGCGTCATGACGCAGGCCTCTCCGCCTCCGGCAACCTACTTGCCGCCGCCGAGCGCGTGGACGTAGACGGTCAGCATCTTGATCGTCGCCGCATCCAGCCGCTCCTCCCAGGCCGGCATCGCGCCGGCGCGGGCATTGGCGATCGACTTGACGACGCTGGCGCGGTCGCCGCCATAGAGCCAGATGCGATCGTTCAGCCGCGGCGCGCCGAGTTCCTGATTGCCCTCGCCCGCCCCGCCATGGCACGCGACGCAATGCTCGGCATAGAGCGTGGCGCCCGCCGCCGTGGAGGGCGATGCCGCGACCGCGCCCGAGAGCGACAGGACATGGTCCGCGTCCTTGCCGATCTCGTCGGCCTTGAGGATGCCGTCGACCCCGTAGCGCGGCATCTGCGAAATGCGGCTATTCGTGTCGGCGTTGCGGATCCCGTACCGGATCGTCGCATGGATATCGGCGAGACCACCGCCCCACAGCCAGTCGTCGTCGGCGAGATTGGGGTAGCCGACGGCTCCCGCCCCACCGGCACCGTGGCAGGGCGCGCAATTGTCGGCGAAGACCTGCCGTCCGCCGGCGAGAGCGAAGTTGAGAAGCTCCGCGTCGGCGCGAATTTGCGCGAGGTCGGCCGTCTCGATGCGCGCGACGAAACCGGCGCGCTGCCCACGCTGCTCCTCGAGGCTGCGGGTCAACTCGGCGCGGCTCCAATATCCGAACCAGCCGGTCACCCAGGGCAGCGACGGGTAGACGACCATGTAGCCGACTGCCCAGACGATGGTGACCCAGAACAGGTTCACCCACCATTTCGGCAGCGGCGTGTTGAGCTCGCGCACCCCGTCCCACTCGTGGCCGGTGGTCTCGCGACCCGTGATTTCGTCCTTTTCGATCTTGGTCGGCATGACGTTCTCCAGGCTCAACGCTCGTCCAGGGGGATGCGGGCGCGCTTGTCGAAATCCGCGCGGCGCGACGGCCAGAACGCCCAAGCCGCGATCGCGAGGAACGTGAAGACGGCGACGACCGTCCAGGCGCTGCGGAGGAGTTCGTGCAACAGCTTGAGATCCATCGTCCCCTCCTACTGCCTGAGATCCGCAGGCGTGAGGTCGATGAAGCGCACCAGCGTGCCGAGCATCTGGAGATAGGCGACCAGCGCGTCCATCTCGGTCAGGTCGCGCACCTCGGCGTTGAACTTCCCGACCACCGTCTTCGGATAGCGCTTCGCGAGGCCGCTGCCGTCGGCATCGGGATCCGCCTGCGCCTCAAGATCGGCCTTCGCGTTGGCGATCATCTCGTCGCTGTAGGGCACGCCGACGAGGCTCAGCGCCTTCAGGTGCTGGTCGACGTCGTCGTATTTCAGCGCCCGGGTCGCAAGGAAGCGGTAACCCGGCATGATCGATTCAGGCACCACCGCGCGCGGATCGACGAGATGCGCGACGTGCCAGTCGGTCGAATACTTCCCGCCGACGCGGGCGAGGTCGGGCCCGGTGCGCTTCGAGCCCCACTGGAACGGGCGGTCGTAGATGCTCTCGGCCGCCAGGCTGTAATGGCCGTAGCGCTCGACCTCGTCCTTGAACGGGCGCACCTGCTGCGAGTGGCACGTGTAGCAGCCCTCGCGGATGTAGATGTTGCGCCCCATCAGTTCGAGCGGCGTGTAGGGACGCATGCCCCTGACCCGCTCGATGGTGGATTCCACCGCGAAGAGCGGAATGATCTGCACGAGGCCGCCGATCGAGATCGTGACCAGGGTCAAGATCGCGAGCAGGACGACGTTCTTCTCGATGACTTCGTGACGTATGGACATGGGAGCCACCTCAGGCGCGCGCGGCGGCCAGGGCCGGAACGCCCGTCGCTTCGGAAGCGACGTCGCCGCGGATGGTGCGCCACAAATTGTAGGCCATGATCAGGGAGCCGCAGACGTAGAGCAGCCCGCCGATCGCGCGGATCGCGTAGAACGGGCGCATCGCCACCACGGTCTCGACAAACGAGTACTGCAGGAAACCGAGTTCGTCGTAGGCGCGCCACATCAGGCCTTGCATGATGCCGCTCACCCACATCGCGGTGATGTAGAGGACGATGCCCAGCGTCGCGATCCAGAAATGCCAGGCGACCAGGCGCGTCGAGTAGACACGTTCACGCCGCCACAGCACCGGGACCAGATAGTAGAGCGTGCCGAACACGATGAAGCCGACCCAGCCGAGCGCACCGGAATGGACATGGCCGATGGTCCAGTCGGTGTAGTGGCTCAGCGCGTTCACCGCCTTGATCGACATGACCGGCCCCTCGAAGGTCGACATGCCGTAGAAGCCGACCGCGGTGACCGAGAAGCGCAGACCGGGATCCGTGCGCAGCTTGTCCCACGCACCGGCGAGGGTCATGATCCCGTTGATCATGCCGCCCCAACTCGGCATCCAGAGCATGATCGAGAAAACCATGCCCAGCGTCTGCGCCCAGTCGGGCAGCGCCGTGTAGTGGAGATGGTGCGGCCCAGCCCAGATGTAGAGGAACACCAGCGCCCAGAAATGGACGATCGACAGGCGGTACGAATAGACCGGCCGGTCAGCCTGCTTCGGGATGATGTAGTACATCATGCCCAGGAAGCCGGCGGTCAGGAAGAACCCCACCGCGTTGTGCCCGTACCACCACTGGATCATCGCGTCCTGGACGCCGGCATAGGCCGAGTAGCTCTTCGCGCCGAACAGCGACACCGGGATCGCGGTGTTGTTGACGATGTGCAGGACCGCGATCGTCAGGATGAACCCGAGCAGGAACCAGTTCGCGACATAGATATGCGGTTCTTCGCGCTTGAAGATCGTCCCCATGAACGCGACCAGGTAGGCGACCCACACGATGGTCAGCCAGAGATCCGCGTACCACTCGGGCTCCGCGTATTCCTTGCTCTGCGTGATGCCGAGGACGTAGCCGGTCGCGGCGATCAGGATGAAGAACTGGTAGCCGAAGAAGACGAACCATCCGAGCGGCGCGCCGCCGAACAGACGAGCGCGGCAGGTGCGCTGGACGATATGCAGCGACGTGCCGATCAGGGCCGTGCCGCCGAAGGCGAAGATCACCGCCGACGTATGAAGCGGCCTCAGCCGTCCGAACGTCGTCCATTCCAGGTCCAGGTTGAGGGCCGGGAACACCATCTGCAGGGCGATCACCAGCCCGACGGTGAACCCCACCACGCCCCAGAAGATGGACATCACCATGAAGGCGCGCGTCACGTCGTCGGCATAGGCCGGCGCGCCTCCTGCGGCCTGCGGCCGCCCGATCGCTGCATCACTCATCCGAACCCCCGTCTTCATTCCTGTCGGAGTAAGCCGCGACTTAAAAACCATTCGCGGCTTGCGGATATGACGCGGTTCGGTGCTGCTCGCCCATGCGACACATTGTTACTGTGCGCGATCGTCGCAGCGACGTGTTGTCGCATGCGGCTCGGCGGTCCCGACATGTCAACTCGCGACAAGACAGAGTCACATGGAGGAGACCATCATGACCCAGTCGAAAGCGGGCTTCGACCGTCAGGCAGCGCGGATACGGACCGTGGAAATCGATCGTCCATGGATCTGGCTCGCGTGCGGATGGAAGGACATTCTCGCCGCGCCACGCGTCAGCCTCGTCTATGGCGGCACCATCGCGGCCGCCAGCGTCCTGCTTTGGGCGACGCTTGTCGCCTTCGAAACGATCTACTTGCTGCTGCCGCTCGCGGCCGGGTTCTTCCTGGTGGCGCCGCTGATCGCGGTCGGCCTCTACGAGACGAGCCGCCGACTAGCGGCGCATGAACCCGTGTCGCTCGGCCATGCGCTGGGCGCGGTGCGGCGCAACGGCACCCAGGTCGCCCTGCTCGGTGTCGCCCTGATGCTGCTGCATCTCCTCTGGGTGCGCATCGCGACACTGCTCTTCGCGCTCTTTTTCGACCGCGCGCATCCGACATGGGGCAGCATCATAGATACCGTTTTCTTCTCTTCCGTCAGCCTGCCTTTCCTGGTCACCGGCAGCATCGTCGGCTTCGTGCTCGCGGTCGTCGCCTTCGCCATCGGTGCCCTGTCCATCCCCATGCTGATCGATCGCGACGTCGACGTCTTCGCCGCGATCGTCGCGAGCGTGAGCGCCGTGCGCGCGAACTGGCGCCCGATGGCGCTCTGGGCAGCCCTGATCGTCGTCTTCACCGCGGTCGGCATGGCGACCTTCTTCGTCGGCCTCGCCATCGCGCTGCCCCTGATCGGGCACGCCACGTGGCACGCCTACAAGGATCTGGTCGATCCGGCGCCTTGCTGAGGCGCGGGATCGACGCTCACGCGACCAGACGCCAGGCCATTGCCAGAAGCAGGATCGCCGACGCCAGCAGGGCAATCGGCGCGAGAAATGCGGTCAGCCCCCTCCAGCGGCGGCCGAACACTGCGCCGGCCCAGCCGACGCCGATCAGTCCTGGCATCGTGCCCAGCGCGAAGGCGCCCATCGCCGCCGCGCCGCGCGCCGGATCTCCCGCCGCCGCCGCCGCCGCCAGCGCCGCGTAGATCAAGCCGCAGGGCAGGAAGCCGAGGACCATGCCCAGGGCATAGCCGCGCCAGCCCGTCGGATCCGCTATCAGGTTTCGCGCCATCGCCGGAGGCTGCGCTGGCAGGAACCGCACCAGGATGCGGTCCAACACACCGAGGCTCCGCCCAACGGCCTGCGCCAGCATGGCGAAAGCGGCAAGCGCGAGCAGCGTCGCGGCAGCGACCCGGAATGCAGCCATGTTGGCGATGAAGCCGACCATCCCGCCAGCGGCGGCGCCCAACCCAGCGTAGGTGGTCAGCCGCCCGAGATGGTAGGGCAGCAAAGCCGCACCGCGCAGGCGCTGCAGCACACCATAGCCGGCGGCGCGGCGCTCGGGCCTGTCCAGGGCGGCGCCGACCTGGGCGATAACGAAGGGACCGCACATGCCCACGCAATGGGTAAGGCTGCCGGCGAGGCCGCTCAGGAAAAGAGCGAAAAAGAGCCCGAGCGGCTCTCCGAAAATCTCGACGGCCGGGACCGGGATGGAGTGCATGGCGCGCCCTGCTGGATTCGAACCAGCGACCTACAGCTTAGAAGGCTGTTGCTCTATCCGGCTGAGCTAAGGGCGCCCATCGCTCAGCGCACGCGAACGTAGCTGAAATTGTCGGCGTAGGCCCGCAGCTTCAACGAAGACTGCTGCGCGGTGCCGATGGTGTACTCGAGGCCCATGCGCGACGCGTAGGCCTCTGCTTCCTCGCGCGTCGCGAAGGCGAGTTGGACCTGAGCGCCGGTGTCCGACGACCCCGACCAGCCCATCAGCGGATCGGGCCGCTTGGCGCCGGACGGCTCGAACTCGAGGATCCAGTCCTTGGTCTTGCCCTTGCCGGACTGCATCGCGGAACGGGCGGGCTTGTAGATGCGGGCTTGCGCGGCCATGGGTCAGCTTCCGGAGTGGTTTCGGCGACACGTCCATGCGGAACCGGTAGTCGGCGCCGCGGCGTGGTCGGAGCGGCGGGATTCGAACTCGCGACATCCAGCTCCCAAAGCTGGCGCTCTACCAGGCTGAGCTACGCTCCGACAGCCGCGCGCCGACATCGGCCAAGGGGGTATAGGCGAACGGGGCTGGCGCCGCAAGAACGCGGCGCGCTGCCTGCCGTCGTAAAAGCCGCCCGGCGCGGGACCCTCAGGGCGCGTTACGGAAGATCGGATGGCGGACGACATCGCCGGGGGCGAGCCCCAGGCGCGCCGCCGTGCCGCCATTGAGTTCGAGGACGCTGCGCACCGGCCCCTCGGAACCGATCGACGTCTCGTCGAAAGGCACCGCGCGCGCGTGGATGTTGACCACCCTGCCCTCGCGATCGATGAACAGCATGTCGAGCGGGATGCGGGTGTTGCGCATCCACATCGCGACCGGTTGGTCGCGCTTGAAGTCGAAGATCATGCCGTGATCGGCGGGCATCGTATCGCGATGCATGAGGCCATAGGCACGCCGTTCGTCGGTATCGGCCAGTTCCACGGTGAAGCGATGGACCTTGCCGCCGCGGGCCTCGATCGTCAGTTCGGAGCGGGGAAAGCTGGGCGCGCGCAACGAGGACTGTGCCCAGGCGGGATATCCCGACAGGACAAGTGTCGTCGCGGCGGCGAAGAGGGCAAGACGGCGTCCGATCATGGCAAGGTCAGGATGCCCGGGCGAGCGGTCAGGGTTCAAGCGTCATCCGGGCGACATGGCGCAACTCCGGCCTCACCGGCCCCTCGCGCGGCTCGTCGGCGAGGGTCGTGAACCATGCCTCCGGGCGTGGCTCGCTGCGCCGGCGGTTCCAGGACAGGCCACGCAGGACGGCCTCGGCGTCCGCCGGAAGCACATGCGGCAGGTCGAAGCCGTTGAGGATCGCCCAGATGCCGCTCCAGCATCGCGCGACGCTCCAGGGATTGTAGCCGCCTCCGCCCAGGACCAGCAGGCGCGGCGCGAGCGGCATGAACGCACGCACGGCCTCGAAATAGGCCCGGTTCGAGAGGCCGAGCCCGCTCATCGGATCATCGGCCAGGGCATCCGCTCCGCATTGCAGCACCAGGGCGTCGGGCCGGAACGCCGCCAGGAGCGGCAGAACCGCGGTCGCGACCAGATAGCGCATCTCGCTGTCGTTGAAGCCTGCCGGAACCGGCAGGTTGCGCGCCGATCCGCCTGCGCGTTCCGCCAGGGCGCCGCTATAGGGCCAGCGGCCATCCTCGTGGATCGAAATGGTGAGGACATTGTCCGCGCCCGCGAAGGCGCTTTCCACGCCGTCGCCATGATGGGCGTCGATGTCGACATAGGCAACGCGCCCCACGCCGCGATCGAGCAGTTCCAGGATCCCAAGTACGGGATCGTTGAAGTAGCAGAACCCCGACGCGCGATCGCGAAGCCCGTGATGGGTGCCGCCGGCCGGCACATGGACGATCCCATCCCGCTCCGCGAGCAGCGCCGCTGCCCGGATCGTGCCGCCGCAGGAGGTGGCGGGCCGGCGGAACACCTCGCCGAAGACCGGATTGCCGTTACGGCCGATATTCCACCGCGCGCTCGCCTCCGGGTCGATGCGCTGCGTGCGCTCCGCATCCATCACGGCGGCCACATAGGCCGGATCGTGGAAACGCGCGAGTTGGTCGGGCGTCGCCACCGGGCTGTCGAGGAAGGCGCTGTCCGGAAGCCACCCCAGGGCGCGACAAAGATCCATCACCGCCGACACGCGCGGGATCCCGAGCGGATGCGTCGTGCCATAACGCGAGGCGCGATAGATCTCACTGCCGACGAAGACGGGGCGCGGGCTCATGCTCCGGTCCGGCTCACTGCCCGTGGCCGTCCTCGCGCGCTTCGGCCTGCTGCGCCCACATCCGCGCGTAAAGCCCGCCGTGCGCGAGCAGCGCCGCGTGGTCGCCCCGCTCCGCGACCGCGCCGTCCTGCAGCACGACGATCTCGTCGGCATCGACGATCGTCGACAGCCGGTGGGCGATGGTCAGGGTCGTGACGTCGCGCGAGATCTGTCGCAGCGAGTCCTGGATCGCGCGTTCGGTCCGCGTGTCGAGCGCCGAGGTCGCCTCGTCGAAGATGAGAACGCGCGGCCGCTTCAGGATGGTGCGCGCGATCGCCACACGCTGGCGCTCGCCACCGGAGAGCTTGAGCCCGCGCTCCCCGACCCGCGTCTGATAGCCGTCCGGCAGCGCCAGGACGAAATCATGGATCCGCGCCAGTCGCGCCGCCTCCTCGACCTCGGCCGGCGTCGCGCTCGGCCGTCCATAGGCGATGTTGTAGAAGATCGTGTCGTTGAAGAGCACCGTGTCCTGCGGGACGATGCCGATCGCGGCCCGCACAGAATCCTGCGTCACGGCGCGCAGATCCTGGCCGTCGATGCGGATCGCACCGCCGGTGACGTCATAGAAACGGAACATCAGGCGCGCGATGGTCGATTTCCCGGCGCCGCTAGGGCCGACGATCGCGAGCGTCCGGCCCGCCGGCACGCGCAACGCGACGCCTTTCAGGATCTCGCGCCGAACGTCATAGCCGAAGCGCACATCCTCGAACACGACTTCGCCCCCGCCAGCCTCCAGCGGCCGCGCATCCGCGGCATCGCGCACCTCGATCCCGACCCCGAGCAGCTTGAACATCTGGCCGAGATCGGTGAGCGCCTGACGGAGTTCGCGATACATCATGCCCAGGAAGTTCAGAGGCAGGTAGAGTTGGATCAGATAGGCGTTCACCATCACGAAATCGCCGACCGTCAACTCACCAACCGCGACGCCGCCGCCCGCGAGCAGCATCACGGAGGTGACACCGAGCGCGATGATCGCCGCCTGCCCGATATTCAGAAGCGACAGGGTGTTCGCGCTCCATACCGCCGCGCGCTCATAGGCCGAAAGCGACTGGTCGAAGCGCCGCGCCTCATGCGCCTCGTTGCCGAAATATTTGACCGTCTCGTAGTTGAGCAGGCTGTCGACGGCCTTGGCGTTCGCCTCGCTCTCGGCCTCCAGCATCCGCCTGCGGTAGATGAGGCGCCACTGCGTCACCGCGAGGGTCCATGCGGTATAAGCGGCGATCGTGACGAAGGTCGTCGCCGCGAAACGCCAGTCGTAGAGCCACCACAGGACGAGGCTCACGAGCAGGATCTCGAGCAGGGTCGGCGCGACCTGGAAGACCAGGTAGTAGACGAGGTTCTCGACCGCATTGATGCCGCGCTCGATCGCCCGTGACAGGCCGCCGGTCTGGCGATCGAGATGGAAGCGCAGGCTCAGGCGGTGCAGATGCCGGAACGTCTCGAGCGCCAGGCGATGGACGCCGTGCTGCGCGACCGGATCGAAGACCATCGTGCGCAGTTCCTGCAGGGTCGACGACAGGATCCGGGTCGCGCCATAGGCGACGATCAGGCCGACCGGCAGCGCGATCTCGACATCGCGCAGGCTCAACGCGTCGACAGCACGCTTGTAGAAAAGGGGCACGAACAGCGTCGCGATCTTGGCGCCGAGAAGCAACCCGAGGGCGGCGAAGATCCTCACCCGCAGCGCTGCGCTCTGCTCGCGCCAGAGATAGGGTGCGAGCCGCGTGATCACCGCCAGCGGCGATTGCGCCGCCGGAGCAGCGCCGTCATCGGAATGGACCATGCCCGGCGCTCCGTGTGCCATCAGCGCCGGCGAAGCTTCTGGGCCAGGGAAAGCGCCGCCGCGAGCGCGAGGCCGCCGGCCTTGATCCAGGCGATATGACCGCGATCGAGCGCCGCGGACGCGGCGTCGATCAGGCTCGGAAAGAGGAGCGCGATCCCGGACAAGAACCCGATGGCGCGCAGCCATCCCGGAACGCGCCCGTACAGCCACCCCTGCGCCGCCACCGCGAAGGCGAAGATGCCGACCGCCGTCGTGAAGGTTACCCAGGCGATGTCGAGCCAATCGCCGCCCTTGGGCACCGACAGCAGCAGGCCCGCTCCGAGCGGATCGAGCACGAACACGAACGGCACGAGGAAGGCAGGCATCGTGTATTTCCACGATTGCAGCGTCGTGACATAGGGGTTGCCGCCGGTGATGGCCGCCGCGGCGAAGGGCGACAGCGCGGTCGGCGGCGACACCTCCGACAGCACGGCGTAGTAGAAGATGAACATGTGAGCCGCGTAATCCGGGATGCCCAGTTGGATCAGCGCCGGCGCCGCGATGACGGCGCAGATGATGTAGCTGGCGGTCACGGGAACCGCGAGCCCGACGATCCAGACGATGAGCGCCGTGTAGACCGCGGTGAGCACGACGCTGCCGCCGGCGTAGGCGATCGCGATCGAACTGAATTTAAGCCCCAGCCCGGTGAGGGTCACGACCCCGACGATGATCCCGGCGGCGGCGCATGTCGCCGCTGTGCCGAGGACACCGACGGTCCCGTTCGCGAGCGCGTCCACGAGACGCCGCGGGGTCAGCGCCGTCTCGCGCGACAGATAGCTGACGAGGATCGCCAGCACGATCGCGTAGAACACGGACAGCACCGGCGAGTATCCGAGCACCATCAGGACGACGACCGAGATCAGGGACGTGAAGTGGAACCCCTGCCGGCGCGTCAACTGCCAGAGCGTTTCCGTGCGGCCGAGATCGACGCGCGCGATCGCGAAGCGGCCGGCGTCCATCTCCACCATCACGAGCAGCGTGAAGTAGTAGAGAAGGGTCGGGATCAGCGCCATCCTGATCACGTCGAGATACGAGATCTTGAGGAACTCCGCGATCAGAAACGCCGCCGCGCCGAGAACCGGGGGCGAGATGATGGCGCCGAGACCGCCAGCCGCCAGCAAGCCTCCCGCGGCGTTGCGGCCATAACCCGCCTTCTCCAGCAGCGGATAGGCGACCGACCCGATCGTCACCGTGGTGGCGACGCCGGATCCCGACGGGCCGCCGAGCAGGAACGAGGAGAGGACGATGGCGCGCCCGGCGCTGTTCGGTTGCCCACCCATCGCGCGGAACGAGAAATCGATGAAGAACTTCCCGGCGCCCGAGGCCTGGAGCACGGCGCCAAAGATCGTGAACAGCACGATGAGGCTGGACGACACGTCGACCGCCGAACCGAAGATGCCCTCCAGGGTCATGTAGAGATGCCCGACGAGGCGGTCGGAATCGTAGCCGCGATGGGTCCAGGGCGCGGGCAGGTAGGGACCGAAATAGGCGTAGGCGATGAACAGGAGGCCAAGCACCGGCATGATCGCCCCGGTGGTGCGCCGCGTCGCGTCGAGCAGGAGGACGATGAACAGCGCGCCGACCAGCACGTCGTCGCGGTTCGGCAGGCTGGCGCGATCGCCGAAATCCTCACCACCGACGACCATGTAGCCGATCGCGAAGAGGCTCGCGCCCACCGCAACGAGGTCCCACCAGCGGATCCCGTCGCGGAAGCGCGCGGCCGCCGGGAAGAGCAGGAAGATCAGGACCAGCATGAACCCGACATGCACCGGACGCAGCGTCTGGGTCGGGACGATGTCGTAGGCGGCGTAGAGGTGGAAGGCCGTGCTGGCGACCGCCACGGCAGTCACGCCATAGCCGATCCAGCCGCGTAACCGATGCGTCGCGCCTTCTTCCTGCTCGACCAGTTCCTCGGCCTTGCGAAGCTTGTCCTCGCCGACCGCCGGTCGCGTCATTTCGCTCATGCGCGCCTCCCCTGCCTCGTGCCTGTCGCCCGCCGCCCCCGACATGCGAACGGCGCGCCCGCTCTCGCCGGCGCGCCGTCCACGGCCATCAACGCCTGTCCTGGCTTGCCGCCGTCGTCAGGCGCCCAGCTTGACGCCTCGCTCGGCGAGATACTTCACCGACCCCGGATGGAAGGGAACGGGCGAATTCGCCTGGAGCTGGTTGGCGAGCGACAGCGCCTTGGCCTCGGCATGGACCGTGGCCCATTCCGCCGTGTTTTCGAAGATCACCTTGGTGATCCGATAGGCGACGTCCTCGGGCATCGACTCGTGAACGACGAGGATATTCCACACATCCGCGTTGGGATTGTCCTTGTCCTGGCCTGGATAGGTGCCAGCCGGGATCGCACCTTTGGAGTAGAGGGCGCCCCATTTCGCGTTCATCGCATCGACGTGCTCGGCATGGTCGATCATCTTGATCTTGACGCCGGGCGTGGCGGCGAGATCGGTGACCGCCGCGGTCGGCAGGCCGCCGACCCAGAGATACGCGTCGATCTTGCGGTCCTTGAGCGCGTTCGTCGACTCGGCGACGCCGAGGCGCTCGCGCTTCATGTCCTTGTCCTTGTCCAGCCCCGCGGCCTCGATCAGACGGAAGCCCATGACTTCCGTGGCGCTGCCCGGCGAACCGGTCGAGACGCGCTTGCCCTTGAGGTCCTTGAAGCTGTTGATCCCGGTGCCTTCGATCGTGACCACATGCATGCGGTTCGGATAGAGGACCGCGAGGGCGCGGTTGGGCACTGGCGCACCCTTGAACTTGTCTTCGCCCTTGGCCGCATCGAGGCTGGCATCGGCCATCGTGAAGCCGATATCCGCCCGCTTCGCACCGATCAGCTTCAGGTTGTCCACCGACCCACCAGTCACTTCGGCCGTCGCCTGCCAGCCGGGAACGTGCTTGGTCAGGAGATTGGCAAGGCCGCCACCCAGCGGATAGTAGACGCCGCCGGTGCCACCGGTGACGATGGAGAGGTTGCGGCGATCCTGCGCGAGCGCAGACGACGCCGTCATCAGCGAACCAGGCATCAGCGACAGGGCGGTTCCGCCCAGCATCAATCCACGACGCGTCGACATCATTTCGGTTCCTCCGCAAACGATCGTCCGAGGCCCCCGGACGGGCACCGCCGGGATGGCGGCGGACATTTCAGTCTGACATAGAAGGCTTCCGAAGCGCGGGCAAGGCCGGACAGTCCCCGCATGACCGGCAGCGCTTGAGCGTCGCCCGCCGAGCGCGTAGCTTCCGCGCCTCTCGGAAAGTGGAGTTGGACGATGGAACTGACCGGCGAACAGACGATCCCGGCGCCCCGCGAGCGGGTCTGGACGGCCCTCAACGACCCCGAGATCCTGAAACGCTGCATTCCCGGTTGTCAGGACATCCAGAAGCTGTCCGATACGGAACTCACCGCGAAGGTCGGGCTGGCCGTCGGCCCGGTGAAGGCGACGTTCAACGGCCGCGTCACCCTGTCCGATCTCGACCCGCCGAACGGCTACAAGATCTCCGGCGAGGGCCAGGGCGGTGTCGCCGGCTTCGGCCGCGGCAGCGCGGTGGTGCGGCTCACCGACGATCCCGCCGGGACAAAGCTGAGCTACAGCGCGGACGCGGCCGTCGGCGGCAAGCTGGCGCAGATCGGTTCGCGGCTGGTCGAAGCGACCGCGCGCAAGCTCGCCGACGAGTTCTTCACGCGTTTTGCGGCGGAATTCCCGCCCCCGCCCCCGCCCCCTGCCGCGGCACCGCAGACTGAGCCCGTAGCCGCCCCCGCAACCACCGAGGCGCCGACCGTGGCCGCCGCCGACGCGGCCGACGCGCCCGAGCCAGCCGCCCCACCGGCCCCGGCCGCCTCGCCCCGGCTGTCGCCCGCCATCTGGATCCCGGCCCTGATAGCCGCCGTGGCAGCCATCTACTGGTTGACGCGGGCCTGACGCGGGTCCGCCTCTTGCCTGACCGCCGCCCGCGCGCTTGACGCAACGGCCATGGGCGACGGAACATCATCGCAACTTCAAGGATCGGCCGCGCGGACCAGATCGTCTCCCGCGCCGCCGCCGTGTACCGGAAGGGAGTGACGTCAGATGCCTCAAGTTTCCATGACCGTGAACGGGCGCCCCATCAAGGCGGACGTCGAGGGCCGCACGCTACTCGTCCAATTGCTGCGCGAGAAGCTCGGCCTCACCGGCACCCATGTCGGCTGTGACACCAGCCAGTGCGGCGCCTGCGTCGTGCATGTCGACGGCAAGTCGGCGAAGTCCTGCACGCTGCTCGCGGCGCAGCTGGACGGCGCCAACATCACCACGATCGAAGGCCTCGCCGGCGCGGACGGCAAGCTGCACCCGATGCAGGAGGCGTTCCGCGACAACCATGGCCTGCAATGCGGCTTCTGCACGCCGGGCATGGTCATGAGCGCGGTCGACCTCGCCAAGACCAACCCGAACGCCAGCGAGCACGAGATCCGCGAGTGGCTCGAGGGCAACATCTGCCGCTGCACCGGCTATCACAACATCGTGAAGTCGATCCAGGCCGGCGCCGCCGCGATGCAAGCGGCCAAGTGACCGCAGACAGGAGGAACGCTCATGGGTGCTGACGGCATCGGCGCCGCCGTAAGGCGCAAAGAGGATGTCCGCTTCCTGACCGGACGCGGAACCTACACCGACGACATCTCCAGGCATGGCCAGACCCATGCCTACATCGTCCGCTCGAGCCAGCCGCACGCGGCGATCAAGCGGATCGACACGTCCAAGGCGCTGGCCGCGCCAGGCGTGGTCGCGGTCTTCACCGGCGCGGACATGGCGGCCGACGGCGTCGGCGGCCTGCCCTGCGGGTGGCTGATCAAGAACAAGGACGGCTCGCCGATGAAGGAGCCGGCGCATCCGCCGCTCGTCGTCGACCGCGTGCGCCATGTCGGCGATCAAGTCGCCGTCGTCATCGCCGAGACCAAGGCCCAGGCCAAGGACGCGGCCGAGCTGGTGGAGATCGATTTCGAGCCGCTGCCGGCGGTCGTCGATTCGCTCGACGCGCTCAAGGCCGCTGCGCCGCAGGTGCACGGCGACGCCGCCCCCGGCAATCTCTGTTACGACTGGGAACTCGGCGACAAGGCCGCGGTCGATGCGGCCTTCGCCAAGGCGCACAAGGTCGCGAAGATCGACCTGTTCAACAACCGCCTGATCCCGAACGCCATGGAGCCGCGCGCGGCGACAGGCGACTACGATCCGGCGAGCGGCGACTACACGCTCTACACCACGAGCCAGAACCCGCACGTCATCCGACTGCTGATGGGTGCCTTCGTTCTCCATATCCCGGAGTCGAAGCTGCGCGTCTACGCGCCGGATGTCGGCGGCGGCTTCGGATCGAAGATCTACCACTACGCCGAGGAAGCGATCGTCACCTGGGCGGCGGGCAAGTTGAAGCGCCCTGTCCGCTGGACGGCTGACCGCTCCGAGAGCTTCATGTCCGACGCGCATGGCCGTGACCATCACAGCCACGCCGAACTCGCGCTCGACAAGGACGGCAAGTTCCTCGCCCTGCGCGTCGCCACCGTCGCGAACATGGGCGCCTATCTGTCGACCTTCGCGTCGTGCATCCCGACCTATCTCTACGCGACGCTGCTTGCGGGCGTTTACACCACGCCGGCGATCTACGCGGAGGTGAAGGCGGTATTCACCAACACCGTGCCCGTCGACGCCTATCGTGGCGCCGGCCGACCCGAGGCGACGTTCCTGATCGAGCGACTGGTTGACATCGCGGCGAAGGAAATGGGCATGGATCGCGTCGAGATCCGTCGCCGCAACTTCATCCCGACCGACGCCTTCCCGTACCAGACGCCGGTCGCGCTGCAGTACGACAGCGGCGACTACTTCTCCACTCTCGAGCAGGCGCAGAAGACGGCCGACTGGACCGGCTTCGAGGCGCGCCGCGCCGAGGCGAAGAAGCGCGGCAAGCTGCGCGGCATCGGCGTGTCGACCTATCTCGAGGCATGCGGGATCGCGCCGTCGAACATCGCGGGCGCTCTCGGCGCGCGAGCCGGTCTCTACGAGGCCGCGACCGTGCGCGTACACCCGACCGGAAGCGTGACGATCCTCACCGGATCGCATAGCCACGGTCAGGGCCACGAGACGACGTTCGCGCAGGTCGTCGCCGAGACGCTGGGCATCGGCATCGACCAGATCGATGTCGTGCACGGCGACACGAACAAGATCCCCTTCGGCATGGGCACCTACGGCTCGCGCTCGCTCGCCGTCGGCGGCACCGCGATCGTCAAGGCCCTCGACAAGGTCGTGAACAAGGCGAAGAAGATCGCGGCGCACCTGCTCGAGGCCTCGGTCAACGACATCGAGTTCAAGGACGGGAAGTTCACGGTCGTCGGTACCGACAAGTCGAAGACCTTCGGCGAGATCGCGTTGACCGCCTACGTGCCGCACAACTACCCGCTCGAGGAACTCGAGCCCGGCCTCGAGGAAAACGCGTTCTACGATCCGAAGAACTTCACCTTCCCGGGCGGCTGCCATATCGCCGAGGTGGAGATCGATCCCGATACCGGCGTCACGAAGGTGGTGAACTTCACCGCCGTCGACGATGTCGGCCGCGTGATCAATCCCATGATCGTCGAAGGTCAGGTCCAGGGCGGCGTCGCCCAGGGCATCGGCCAAGCCCTGCTCGAGAACTGCGTCTACGACAAGAGCGGCCAGCTCATCACCGGCTCGTACATGGACTACGCCATGCCGCGCGCCGACGATCTGCCCTCGATCGGGGTCGCGACCCACGTCACCCTCTGCACTCACAACCCCCTTGGGGTGAAGGGCTGCGGCGAGGTGGGCGCCATCGGCTCGCCGCCGGCGGTGATCAACGCGGTCGTCGACGCGCTCAAGGATCACGGCGTGACCCATATGGACATGCCGGCCTCGCCGCAAAAGGTGTGGTCTGTCATCAACGGCGCCCGTCGCATGGCTGCCGAGTGAGAAGGGAGTACTGACACATGTACGATTTCGCATACCACAAGGCGTCTTCGGTCGCCGACGCCGCCGCCAAGGCGAAGGGCAACGACGACGCCAAGTTCATGGCGGGCGGGCAGACCCTGATCCCGACCCTGAAGCAGCGCCTCGCGCGTCCCTCCGACGTGATCGACCTCGCCGCGATCGCGGACCTCAAGTCGATCGCGGCCGGCGGCGGTGCGGTGACGCTCGGCGCGATGGCGACGCATGCCTCGGTCGCGGCGTCGGCCGACGTCAAGAAGGCGATCCCCGCGCTCGCCGCCCTCGCCGAGGGGATCGGCGATCCGCAGGTGCGCAATCGCGGCACCGTCGGCGGCTCGGTCGCAAACAACGACCCGGCGGCGGATTATCCGGCGGCCGTGCTCGGGCTCGGCGCCACGATCCATACCGATCAGCGGCAGATCGCGGCCGACGATTTCTTCCTGTCGGTCTTCACCACCGCGCTCAACCCCGGCGAACTCATCACGCGCATCTCCTTCCCGGTTCCCGAGAAGGCCGCGTATGTGAAGTTCCCCTCGCCTGCCTCGCGCTACGCGATGATCGGCGTGTTCGTCGCCAAGACGGCGAAGGGCGCGCGCGTCGTCGTGACCGGCGCCGGCAACGGCGTGATCCGGATCAAGTCGATGGAAGCTGCCCTCGACAAGGCCTGGAGCGCCGCGTCGCTCGACGGGATCGCTGTGTCGGCCTCGGCCTGCAATGGCGACATCCACGGATCGTCCGAGTACCGCGCACACCTGATCTCGGTCATGGCCAAGCGCGCCGTCGCCGCCGCCGGCTGAACGCCAGCGGTCGCGGCCAGCGAGGGGCGCCCGGAGCAATCCGGGCGCCCCTTCGCGTTTCAGCCTGCTGTCAGATCACGCCGCCGACTGCTCAGGCTTCGGACAGGAACGAGACGACGTCGAAACCCAGCGTCGAGGCGCCCGCCAGGGCCGGCGTGAAGCCCAGCAGGATGTCGCCATGCCCGGCGCCGTCGTAGAGCCGCACCTCGACCCGGTTGCCGAGCCCGCGCAACCGCTCGGCCAGGGCAACCGCATTGCGCGCCGGAACCAGCGTGTCGCCGGTGCCGTTGGCGAGGAACATCGGCGGGGCCCCGCGCCGCGCCTTGTCGACGATCCGCGCCTCGCTGCGGCTGCGCGCATCGGGAAAGACCGGGGCGAGCCAGCGTACCGTGCCGAAATCGTGATCATAGGGCCCGGAGATGCCGACGATCCCGGCCAGATCGCCGGCATCGAAGCCGACCGCCGCCAGATAGCTCGGCTCCAGCCCCAGAAGCGCCGCCATATGGGCGCCGGCGGAATGCCCCATCAGGAAGAGCCGAGCCGGATCACCGCCGTACCCGGCGACGACACGGCGCACGAAGGCGGTCGCCGCCGCGCAATCCTCCACGAAGCCAGGAAAGCGCACCTCCGGATAAAGCCGATAATCGGAGAGCACGGCGACGTATCCGGCTCGTGCCAGATAGGCCCCGATGAAACGGTAGGAATCCTTGCTGCCCTGCCGCCAGCTTCCGCCGTAGAAGAACACCACCACTGGCGCCAGGCGGTGCGGATCGCGATCGGTCGGCAGATAGATATCGAGGGTCTGACGCGGCGCGGCGCCGTAGGACAGATCCGCCACGCGCGCATAGCCCACATCCGGGGTCACGGCATCGATGATCTGCAGGCCGTTGCACGCCGCGAGCCCGAGCGCGAGCCCAGCCATCGCGCCGCCCTGGATCAGGCGGCGGCGCCCCGGATCCGGTATGGCGGCGCGGCCAATCCGCCATATCGCCTTGTCGCGCCCGTGCATTATCTTCATGGCGTCACCCTCGCGCCTGTCTACGCGGCGCCCGTACGGACGGATCATGCCATGACGACTGCCCTGCCCCGCAATGTCGCCGACACACTCGCGCTTCTGAGCGGCGCCGGGTACGTCGCCGATCGCAGCCTCGCGACGGCCGTGACCCTGGCCTTGCGCCTGGAGCGCCCGCTTTTCCTCGAAGGCGAGGCCGGAGTTGGCAAGACCGAGATCGCCAAGGTGCTGGCGCAGACCCTTGGGCGCCGGCTGATCCGTCTGCAATGCTACGAAGGACTGGATGTCGCCGCGGCGGTCTATGAGTGGAACTACGCGCGGCAGATGATCGAGATCCGCATGGCGGAGGCGAATGCCGGCAGCAAGGCCTCCGTCGAGGAGGAGATCTTCTCGGAGCGTTTCCTGATCCGCCGCCCGCTGCTCCAGGCGATGACCCCGGATGCGGCGGGACCGCCCGTCCTCCTGATCGACGAACTCGACCGCGCCGACGAACCCTTCGAAGCCTTCCTTCTCGAGACCCTCTCCGACTGGCAGGTCACGATCCCGGAATTCGGCACGGTCAAGGCGCCAGCGCCGCCGATCACGATCATCACCTCGAACCGCACGCGCGAGATCCACGACGCGCTCAAGCGGCGCTGCTTCTACTACTGGGTCGACTATCCCGACATCGCCCGCGAGCTCGAGATCCTCAGGATCAAGGCGCCGGAAGCGCCGCGCCGCCTGAGCCAGGAGATCGTCGGCTTCGTCCACAAGCTGCGCGGCGAGGAATTGTTCAAGGTCCCCGGTGTCGCCGAGACGATCGACTGGGCCAAGGCTCTGGTGACCCTCGACCGGATCGAACTCGATCCGGACACCATCAACGACACGCTCGGAGCCGTCCTGAAATACCAGGACGACATCGCCCGGATCCGCGGCGCGACGGCCACGCAGATGCTGGCCCAGGTGCGCTCGGAGCTCGCGACCGCCCGGACATGAGCGACGCGCGCACGACCGCCATGGCCGAGG
The DNA here is from genome assembly GCA_903860935.1 of uncultured Rhodospirillales bacterium. Taxonomy (GTDB): domain Bacteria; phylum Pseudomonadota; class Alphaproteobacteria; order CACIAM-22H2; family CACIAM-22H2; genus CAIOSQ01. Next base: position 36,297 of record CAIOSQ010000392.1, read on the forward strand.
CCGACGGCGGGCGCTTCGTCGCCAACGTCGTTCATTTCGCGCGCATCCTGCGCGGTGCCGGTCTGCCGATCGGCCCGGGTCGGGAGATCGAGGCCGTGCGCGCGCTGGAAGCCGTCGGTCTGGCGACGCGCGAGGATTTCTACTGGACGCTCCACGCGGTCTTCGTGAACCGGCGCGACCAGCATGAAACCTTCGACCAGGCATTCAAGATGTTCTGGCGCGATCCCAAGCTGATCGAGCGCATGCTGTCATTCCTGCTGCCCCAGGCCCGCGGCGACGGCGAGGACAAGGCGGACGACAGGGAGAAGCTTTCCCGCCGCCTCGCCGAGGCCTTCCAGGCCGGACGCAACCACGAGCGCCAGCCGCCGCCCGAACAGCCCCAGGACGAAGAGCGCCGCATCGATGAGGTGATGACCTGGTCCGACCGCGAGATCCTGCAGCAGAAGGATTTCGAGCAGATGTCGAACGAGGAACTGGCCCAGGCACGGCTGGCGCTCGCCCGGCTGAAGCTGCCGTTCAACGAGATGCGCACCCGCCGCTTCAAGCCGTCGCGGCGCGGCAGCCGCATCGATTTCCGCGCCACGCTCCGTCGCTGGGCACGCAGCGGCGGCAACAGCGCCGATTTCGCGCGGCGCGAGCCCCGCACGCGCGTGCCTCCGCTCGTGGTGCTCTGCGACATCTCGGGATCGATGGAACGCTACACGCGGATGTTCCTGCATTTTCTGCACGCGCTCACCAACGACCGGTCGCGGGTGCATGTCTTCCTGTTCGGAACCCGTCTCAGCAACATCACCCGCGCCCTGCGACAGAAGGATCCCGACAAGGCGATGCTCAAGGTTGCCGCCAGCGTCGAGGACTGGGCAGGCGGAACCCGGATCGGACACAGCCTCGCCGAATTCAACCTGCGCTGGGGCCGGCGCGTCCTCGGGCAGAACGCCACGGTGCTGCTGATCAGCGACGGGCTCGATCGCGACGCCGCTCTGGGGCTCCGGGAGGAGATCGATCGCCTGTCGAAATCCTGCCGCCGGCTGATCTGGCTCAACCCCCTCTTGCGCTATGCCGGGTTCGAGCCGAAATCCTCGGGCGCGCGGGCGATGCTGCCCTATGTCGACGATTTCCGGCCGGCGCATAATCTCGCCAGCCTCGCGGCGATCGCGGATGCGCTGTCGGCGGACGCGCCGACGACGCGCCGACGCTACGAATGGAAGAGCAGCGCCGCGCAAGAATCCCCGCGTTGACCGCAGACGACCGAGCAGGATGGAGCACCCCCATGTCCGAGAGCCTCTCCGAGACCACGCCCCACGACATTCTCGCCACGGCCGCGGCCTGGCGCGGCGCAGGCCGCGGCGTCGCGCTGGCAACGGTGGTCACGACCTGGGGATCGAGTCCGCGCCCCGTAGGCAGCCAACTCGTCGTCGACGACACGGGACGCTTCGCGGGATCCGTCTCCGGCGGTTGCATCGAAGGCGCGGTGATCCGCGAGGCGGTCGATGCCATCGCCACGGGCCGGCCGCGTCTGCTCGATTTCGGCGTCACGAACGAGCAAGCCTGGGAGGTCGGGCTGGCCTGCGGCGGCAAGGTCCAGGTCTTCGTCGAGAGGCTCGGGTCATGAAATCCGCTGTCTTCGACCGCCTCCAGGCGCTGCGGTCCGCCGCGACCCCGGTGGCCCTGCTCACCAATCTGCGCAGCGGCCAGCAACTGATCGTGACGGCGACGGGCAGCGAAGGCGATCTCTGCCTCGACGTGGACATGATCCACGCGGCCCAGGAAGCGATCCGCACCGACGAGAGCACCAGTTTCGAGACGCCGGCGGGGCGCATCTTCGTGCATGTCTTCGCACCGCCGCCGCGCCTCGTGATCGTCGGTGCCGTGCATATCGCCGAACCGCTCGCGCGCATGGGTGCGCTGGCCGGCTATGGCGTGACGATCGTCGATCCGCGGCGCGCCTTCGCCGGTAGCCAGGGTTTTCGCGATGTCACCGTGTCCGGAGACTGGCCCGACGAGGCGCTCGAGGCGCTGGTGCCCGACATGCGCACCGCCATCGTCACGCTCACCCACGACCCCAAGCTCGACGATCCGGCGCTGGACACGGCGCTGAAATCCCCCGCCTTCTATATCGGCGCGCTCGGCAGCCGGAAGACCCACGCCGCGCGTCTCGGCCGCCTCGCCGCGCTGGGCCATGAACAGACGGCGCTCTCTCGCATCCATGGCCCCGTCGGCCTCGACATCGGCGCGTTGTCGCCGGCGGAGATCGCGCTGTCGATCATGGCGCAGATCACCGCTGTCCGGCGCGGCGGAGCGACCCGGGCATGATCTTCGGCGAGATGCCGCTCGACGAGGCCGAGGGCGCGATCCTCGCGCACGCGCTCTCAGGCGAGGGTTTCTCCTTTCGCAAAGGCCGGGTCCTGGACCGCACGGACCTCGCCGCGATCGCACGCAGCGGGCGCGCACGCATCGTGGCGGCGCGCCTCGAAGCCGACGACGTCGCGGAGGACGCGGCGGCGGCCGCGATCGCCCGTGCCATCGCCGGCGACAATCTTCTGGTCTCGGCCGCCTTTACCGGGCGGGCCAATCTCTACGCCACCGCATCCGGCCTCGTGGTCTACGACCCGACGGCCCTGGACGCCGTCAACGCGGTCGACGAGGCGATCACCCTCGCGCTGCTGCCGCCGCATGCGCCGGTCACGCCACGCCAGATGGTGGCGACCGTGAAGATCATCCCCTTCGCGGTCCCGCGCCTGGCGCTTGATGCCGTGCTCGCGCGCGTCGCGTCGATGTCGCCCTTTGCCCGTGTGGCCCCCTTTCGCCCGCTGCACGCCGCGCTCGTGCAGACGAGGCTGCCCGGAACCAAGCCGGGCGTGCTCGCGAAGACCGTCGATGCGACCCGCGCCCGGCTCGCGGCGCTCGGGGGGAGCCTGGACCGCGACGTGATCGTCGCCCATGACATGACGGCCGTCGCGGACGCCCTGACCGAAGCGGCGCGCGCGGGCAGCGACCTGCTGCTCGTCCTCGGTGCGTCCGCCGTGGTCGATCGCCGCGACATCGTGCCGGCGGCGATCGAGGCCGCGGGCGGCTCGGTCGCGCATTTCGGGATGCCCGTCGATCCTGGCAACCTGCTGCTTTTCGGCACCCTCGACGGCCGTCCGGTGATTGGCCTTCCTGGCTGCGCACGCTCGCCGAAACTGAACGGTTTCGACTGGGTCCTTCAGCGCGTCGCCGCCGGTCTGCCGATCGGCCGCGCCGACATCATGCGCATGGGAGCGGGTGGCCTTCTCAGCGAGATCCCGTCCCGCCCCTTGCCGCGACAAAGCGCGGCGCCAGCCCCGCAGCCGCCCCGGCAGCCGCGCATCGCGGCGCTCGTGCTCGCGGCTGGCCGCTCCAGCCGGATGGCCCCGGCGAACAAGCTTCTGATCGAGGTCGATGGCGTGCCCATGGCGCGGCGTGCCGTCGACGCGGCGCTGGCCTCGCAGGCCGTCGCCACGATCGCCGTGATCGGCAACGAAGCCGCGCGCGTGCGCCAGGCTTTCGCAGGTTGCGACATCGCGATCGTCGAAAACCCCGATTTCGCCGCCGGGCTCAGTTCCTCGCTGCGCGCGGGACTGGCCAGCCTGCCGGACGACATCGACGGCGTGCTGGTCCTGCTCGGCGACATGCCGCGGATCACCGCCGCCCATCTCGACCGGCTGATCGCGGCGTTCGCGCCTGACGAGGGGCGGGCCATCTGCATTCCCACCCATCGGGCCAAGCGCGGCAACCCGATCCTCTGGGACGCGCGCTTCCTGCCGGACATGCGCACGCTGGACGGCGATCAGGGCGCGCGCGGGCTGATCGGACGCCACGCCGATCAGGTCTGCGAGGTCGAGATGCCCGACGATGCCGTCCTGCTCGACGTGGACACGCCAGGCGCGCTTGCCGCCCTGCGGGAGAAAAGCGCATGACTTTCGATCCGGCGGCGCTGCGCGCGCAATTTCCCATCCTCGCCCGCCGCGTTCGCGGCCAGCCCCTGCATTATCTCGACAGCGCCGCCACCGCCCAGGTGCCGCTCGCGGTTCTCGACGCCGTGCGAACGCATGACGCGATGCACCGCGCCAACGTGCATCGCGGCGTCCACGCGCTCGCCGAGGAAGCGACCCAGGCCTACGAAGCGGCGCGCGGCGCGGTCGCGGGCTGGCTCAATGTCGCGCCGGACGAGGTGATCTTCACATCCGGCGCCACCGCCGCGATCAATCTGGTCGCGCAGAGCTGGACCCGCTCCCTGTCTCCGGGGGACGAGATCCTTCTCACCGAACTGGAACACCATTCCAACATCGTCCCCTGGCAGCTCGCCGCCGAACGGCAGGGGCTCGTCCTGCGCGCCCTGCCGGCCACGGCCGAGGGCCGGATCGACCTCGCGGCGCTGCCGGCGATGGTCGGCGCCCGTACGAAGCTGATCGCGGCGACGCATGTCTCGAACGTGACCGGTGCGGTCACCGATGTCGCCGCATTGGTGGCGGCGGCGCGTAGCTGCGGCGCGAAGCTCCTGCTCGATGGCAGCCAGCGCGCGCCGCATGGTCCGCTCGACATTCCGGCGCTCGGCGCCGATTTCTACGTGTTCACGGGCCACAAGCTCTACGGTCCCAACGGGATCGGCGCGCTCTGGGCGCGGCGGGAGATCCTCGCCGCGATGCCGCCTTTCCTCGGGGGCGGCGAAATGATCCGCCGCGTGACGATCGAGCGCTCGACCTACGCCGATCCGCCGCGCCGCTTCGAGGCCGGCACGCCACCGATCGCGCAGGCGATCGGGCTCGGCGCCGCGATCGGCTTCCTCTCGACCCTCGACTGGAGCGCTGTCGCTGCCCACGAGATGTCGCTGACGCAGCGCCTGCTCGACGGACTGGCCGCTGATCGCCGGATCCGCATCTTCGGACCTGCGGGCCTCCAGTCCCGGATAGGCGTGGTGTCCTTCGACATGGAGGGCGCGCATCCCCATGATATCTGCCAGATCCTGGACGCACGCGGCGTCGCGTGTCGCGGCGGGCATCATTGTGCGCAGCCGCTGATGGATCGTTTCGACCTCGCCGGAACGACGCGCGCGTCGATCGGGATCTACAACGACGCGTCCGACATCGATGCCCTGCTCGACGGGCTCGACGAAGTCGCGCGGCGGCTCTGCGCATGACTGCGGACGATCTCTATCAGGCCGAAATCGTCGCCCGCGCCAAGTCGGGAGCGGGTGATTCGCGGCTCGATCCGCATGATGCACGTGCGACCGTCGACAACCCGCTCTGCGGCGACCGCGTGACGCTGGATCTCTCGCTCGCCGCCGGGCATGTCGTCGCTCTCGGCCATCGCACGCGCGGTTGCGCACTGTGCCAGGCCGCTGCGGAAACGTTGCGGCGCTGCGCGCCCGGCATGGCCCCGTCCGAGGCACCGGCGCATCGCGAAGCCCTGGCCGCCTACCTCGCGGGTCGCCAAGACCTCCCCGAGCGCCTCGCGGATTTCAGCGCCTTCGCGCCGGTCAGATCGCATCCCAGCCGCCAGGGTTGCGTCCTGCTGCCCTTCGAGGCCTTCATCGAAGCGGCGGCGATGGTCGATCCGGACCGGCGATGACCATGCCGGCGACGCTTGCCCGCTTTCCAGCCCTGCTGGGCCGGGCGCGCCTCGTGACCGGCCTTGTCCTTTTCGCCTATGTGAGCCTCCACCTCGTCAACCATGCAGCCGGGCTCGTGTCGTTGGCGGCGATGGAGCGCATCGCAGCGTGGGTCTACGCGCTGCTTCACGTCACGCCCGTCGCCTGGCTGATCTACGGCGCACTCGGCATCCACTTCCTTCTCGCGCTTCATGCGATCCATCGCCGCCAGCGGTTCTGGCCGATGCCCTGGCAGGACGCGCTGCAGTTGATCCTGGGCCTGTCGATCGTCCCGCTGTTGACCGCCCATGTCGTCGGCACCCGCGTCGCGGGCGAGATGCATGACGTCGTCTACACCCACACCCTCGTGCTGATCGAACTCGGCTGGGGCGTTTCCTTCGGCATCCCGCGCCAGCTCCTCGCGATGCTGATCGTCTGGATCCATGGCTGCTGCGGCGTCTACGCGTGGCTGCGGCTCAAGCCGGCATGGCCGCGGATGCAGCCCGCGCTCCATGCCGCGGCACTGCTGCTCCCGGCCTTCGCCATCGGCGGGGTGCTGTCCGCGACTCAGGAAATCGCGATACGTGCCGAGACCGTCGGCTGGATCACCGACCAGCGTACCACCCTGAACGCGCCGGATACCGCCGCGCGCGCCGAGTTGGGACGGTTGGGGGAACTGGCGCTCGTCCTGTGGGCGGGAGGGCTCGTGGCGGCCCTGACGAGCCGTCGCATACGGCTCTGGCGCGAGGGCCGCGCCGGGCGGGTCCGGATCGCCTACCCGGACGGACGCCGGATCGATGTCCCGCGCGGCCTGTCCGTCCTTGAGGCCAGCCACATGGCGGGCATCCCGCACGCCTCCGTCTGCGGTGGTCGCGGCCGCTGCTCCACCTGCCGTATCCGCGTCGGCGAGGGTGGCGCGCGACAGCCGCCGCCCAGCCCCGAGGAAAGCGCCGTCCTCGCCCGGATCGGAGCGGCGCCGGCGATGCGCCTCGCCTGCCAGCTCCGTCCGGTCGCCGACCTCGCCGTCGCACCGCTCCTGCCCGCGCGCGCACCGCTGCGCGAGGCTCGCAGAAGGATCGACAACGCGCCCATGCTCGGCCTCGAACGCGAGATCGCCGTTCTCTTCGCCGATCTCCGCGACTTCACCAGGTTGGCCGAACACAAGCTGCCCTTCGACGTCGTCTTCATCCTCAACCGGTATTTCGAAGCGATGGGCCGCGAGATCGAAGGCGCCGGGGGGCATGTCGACAAGTTCATCGGCGACGGTGTGATGGCGCTGTTCGGCACCGTTCCTGCGCGCGGTACGGTCGGCGCCGCCGCGGTCCCCGAATCGACGGCTCTCGCGGCGCGTGCCGCGGTCGATGCGGCGCGCCGGATGAGCCTCGGTCTGCGCGATCTCAACGCCAGCCTCGCCCACGATCTCGAACGCCCACTGCGACTGGGAATCGGCATCCATGTCGGCCCGGTGATCCTCGGCGAGATGGGCTATGGCCGCGCGACGGGCCTGACCGCGATCGGCGATACGGTCAATCTCGCAAGCCGAATCGAGGCCCTGTGCAAACCCTACGGAGCCGAACTCGTGATCTCCGCGCATGCCGCCGAGGTGGCGGGATTGGCCCAGGCGCCCTGGCGCCGGGAAAGCGCGACGATCCCCGGCCGCGGCGCCGCGATCGATGTCCTCATCGTCCCGGACGCCGCAAGCCTGCCCCCTCGCGATGCGATATCCGCCTCGCCATCATGAGGCGCGGCGCATGCTGTGCGTAAAACCCTAACGCCACGCTTGCTTTGCCCGCCCGGCGCCGCTAAGTCACCTTCCGCCGCGCGTAAGTCCCCTTCGTCTAGAGGCCTAGGACACCGCCCTTTCACGGCAGTAACAGGGGTTCGAATCCCCTAGGGGACGCCAGCTTTTTCAATGGGTTAGCGGTTCGTCGGCGAAAGTGTCCAATGGAGTGGCCAATACCGCCCCCTGGACGGTATCGGACGCAGGTGCAGGTTAGGTGCCCTTCCGGAGCGGTCGCGGTCAGACGTTACGCCCGGCCTTGAGCCGCATCAGGATCCAGTCAGACCGCTTCAGACGCCACCGGACAGGGTAGCGCTGCCGATTGTGGGGCCACACGGCGCCGCGCCGATCGGCAATCCAGCAAAATCAGGGGTTTCGACGCCTAGAATGGTGCCCTACCACGGCACCAGCGCCCAAAATCACCGCTTCCGGTGCCTCGTGCGTCGAGATCGATGCCGCCGTGCTCAGCCTCGCCGGACCCCGCCAGATCGCGCAGGACGCGCCCAACCGTCCGGATGGTCTATTATCGCAACGCCCCGGCGCTTACAGCGCTCACCGCACCCTACCTTGCGTGCACTCTATTAATAAACAGAGGCGCTGGGCC
>CAIOSQ010000393.1 GCA_903860935.1 uncultured Rhodospirillales bacterium
CGCCAGCACGGGCGGCGACGCGGCGCCATGCGGAGGCATTCTCCTGGGACGCGACGACCCGCGGCCAGGAGGCGCTTTTCGCGGAGATGCTCGCCCGGCGCGGTTGATCCTTGATCGCCGCGCGTCGGCGAACCATGGTGCGCGTCCCATGAGCCCAGCCATTCCCCGCGCAGCCCTCGTCACCGGCGGCGCCCGTCGCATCGGGCGTGCCCTGGTCGAGACCCTGGCCGCCGACGGCTTCGCCGTCGCGATCCATTGCCAATCCTCGGTCGACGAGGCCGAGACGCTCGCCGCCGGGATCGTGGCGCGCGGCGGCCGGGCCTGCGTTCTGCGTGCCGATCTTGGCCGCGAGGACGAGGTCGCGCGGCTGGTTCCGGACGCGCAGGCGCGGCTCGGTACGCTCGGCGTGCTGGTGAACAACGCCTCGGTGTTCGAGCGCGACGACGCGCTGGGGGCGACGCGCGCGAGCTGGGACCGCCATATCGAGGCCAATCTGCGCGCGCCCTTCGTCCTGGCGCAGGCCTTCGCGCAGCACCTCGCGGAGCCCGCCGAAGGGCTGGTGGTCAATCTGCTCGACCAGCGCGTCTGGAGCCTGACCCCGCATTTCATGTCCTACACCCTCAGCAAGGCCGGGCTGTGGACGCTGACCCAGACGCTCGCGCTGGGTCTCGCGCCGCGCATCCGGGTCTGCGGGATCGGTCCCGGCCCGGCGCTCGCCAATATCCGACAGAGCGCCGAACAATTCGCCCGTCAGGCGGCGGAGGTGCCGCTTGGCCGCGGCCCGGCGCTGGAGGAATTCGCCGCCGCGCTGCGCTTCCTGATCGCGGCGCGGTCCTATACCGGGCAGATGCTGGCGCTCGATGGCGGGCAGCACCTCAATTGGTCGCCGAGCCCGCCCGGCGCCGAGCCCGAGGAATAGAATAGGCCACCCGCATGACGCGCTCCGCCGCCGCCGCCTTCCCGCCGCATCCCGTCCTGGCCAGCGCCGCGGCGGGCATCCGCCATGTCTTCGTGCGCGACCTCGTGGTGCCCGCCTCGGTCGGCGTCTGGACCCACGAAAAAGGCCGCACCCAGCGCGTGCGGGTGAATCTCGATCTCGGCGTCGCGGAGCCGCAGACGCCGGGGCCGGACCAGCTCGACGCCGTCGTCTGCTATGACCGCATCACGCGCGCCGTGCGCGCGCTTGCCGCGGGCGAGCATGTCCAGCTCATAGAGACGCTTGCTGAACGTATCGCGCAGACGGCGCTGGGGGATCCGCGCATCCGCAGCATCCGCGTGCGGGTCGAGAAGCTCGACGTCTATCCCGATGCGGAATCGGTGGGCGTGGAGATCGAAAGAACACGATGAATCCGGGTCTTGCCGCGCAAACTGCCCACACCCGGGTCCGTCACGGCCGCATAACCCGAGGATTTTGCGCGCAAATGTATTTCTTGACATTGATTTTACAGGGCTCTTGGTCAGTTTCCTTTTAAATCAATGACTTATGAAACTGCCCGTTTTCTGGGCAACTCGGGTGAAAGCCCTACGGAATCAGGGACTGGGTCCCTCGCGGAGCAAGCTGCCAACAGACTTATCCACAGAATCGGTGGATAGCCGCGCGGTCCGGTTCTGGAGCCATTCGAACCCTTCCGGATCCTTACAGCATGAGCATGGAGTCAGACGCCGACCCTCAGATTCCGGATGAAGACGGGAGCCCGCCGAGCTTCCGGGTCGGGGCGACCGTGCTGCGCGCGGCGCTGGCCGACATGCCGATCGGACCGGGGGTCTATCGGATGCTCGACGATGCGGGCGAGGCCCTCTATGTCGGCAAGGCGCGGAGCCTGAAGCGGCGCGTCGCCCAGTATCTGCAATGGGCCCGGCTGCCCATCCGGCTGCAGCGCATGGTCGCGGAGACGCGCCGCCTCGAGATCGTCGTCACGCATACGGAGGTCGAGGCGCTGCTGCTCGAGAGCAACCTGATCAAGCGGCTGATGCCGCGGTTCAACGTCTTGCTCCGCGACGACAAATCCTTCCCGCATATCGCCCTTCTGGACGACCATCCCTTCCCGCAGCTCGCCAAGCATCGCGGGGCGCGCGAGCGCAAGGGGGCGTATTTCGGCCCCTTCGCCTCGGCCGGGGCGGTCAACCAGACCCTGACGGCGCTGCAGCGCGCCTTCCTGCTGCGCTCCTGTTCGGACGCCGTCTTCGCCAACCGCACGCGTCCCTGCCTGCTGTTCCAGATCAAGCGCTGCTCGGCGCCCTGCGTCGGGCGGATCACGGAGGCGGAGTACGCGCGCGCGGTCGCCGATGCCCGCGCCTTCCTGGGCGGCAAGTCGCGCGAGGCCCAGGCGGGGTTCGTGGCGGCGATGCAGACCGCCTCCGCCGCGCTCGATTTCGAGACCGCGGCCCTCTACCGCGACCGCATCCGCGCGCTCACCCAGATCCAGAGCCGCCAGGACATCAACCTCGAGGCGCTTGGCGACGCCGACGTGATCGCGCTCCATCTCGAGGGCGGTGTGGCATCGATCCAGGTGTTCTTCTTCCGCGGTGGGCGCAATTGCGGGAACCGGCCCTATTTTCCGCGCCACGATCGCGGCCTCGAGGCCGGCGAGATCCTTGGCCCCTTCCTGGGCCAGTTCTATGACGACAAGCCGCCGCCGCCGCTGGTTCTGCTGTCGCACGACGTGCCGGAGCATGCGTTGCTGGCCGAGGCGCTCGCCGGCCGGGCGGGTCATCGCGTCGAACTGGCGGTTCCCGAGCGCGGCGAGAAGCGCAAGGCCATCGAGCACGCGCTCGCCAACGCGCGCGAGGCGCTGATGCGCCGCAAGGTCGACGACGCGCGCCAGGGCGAGTTGCTGGATGGCGTCGCGCGGGTCTTCGACCTGCCGGCGCCGCCGCGCCGCATCGAGGTCTACGACAACAGCCATATCATGGGGCGCGAGGCGGTCGGCGCGATGATCGTCGCGGGGCCCGAGGGGTTCCGCAAATCCGACTATCGCAAGTTCAACATCCGCGGCCTGCGCGGACCGGACGCGCCCGACGGCATCGCGCCGGGCGACGATTACGGCATGATGCGCGAGGTGCTGGGCCGCCGCTTCGCGCGCGCCCTCAAGGAGGACCCGGACCGCGAGAGCGGGAACTGGCCGGATCTGGTGCTCGTCGATGGCGGTGTCGGGCAACTCGAAGCCGCCGCCGCCGCGCTGGCGGAACTCGGGATCGACGACATTGCGCTCGTGGGGGTCGCGAAGGGCCCGGACCGAGATGCCGGCCGGGAGCGTTTCTTCCTGCGTGGCCGCGCGCCGTTCCAGATGCCGCCGGGCGATCCGGTCCTGTTCTTCCTGCAGCGGCTGCGCGACGAGGCCCATCGTTTCGCCATCGGGACGCATCGTGCGCGGCGTTCGGCGCTGATCCAGGGGTCGGCGCTGGACGAGATCCCGGGCATCGGGCCGAAGCGCAAGCGCGCCCTGCTGCTCCATTTCGGGTCCGCGCGCGCGGTGGCGCGGGCCGGGCTCCCCGATCTCGAAGGGGTCGCGGGGGTCGACAAGGCGACGGCGCGAAAGATCTATGATCACTTCAACGGCGGCGGCTAAACTGAGGAGCTTGTTCTTCACTCCGGGATGGTCCCGTCGATCGTCATGTTCGGCTCGCTGCCCATGGTCCTCACCTTCGCGCGCATCGGGGCGATCCCGCTGCTGGTCGCGTTGTTCCACGCCGAGGGCGAGGGCTGGCGCTACATCGCCTGCGCGCTCTACACCGCCGCCGCGGTCACGGATTATCTCGACGGCTATTTCGCGCGCGCATGGAAGCAGCAATCGAAGCTCGGCCGGATCTTCGATCCGATCGCGGACAAGCTGCTCGTGGCCTCGACCATCCTGCTGCTGGTCGCGTTCCAGCGCGTCGCCGGGTTCGACGTCCTGGCGGCGCTCGTGATCCTGTGCCGCGAGGTCCTGGTGTCGGGCTTGCGCGAATTCCTGGCCGAGCTGCGCGCCAAGCTGCCGGTGAGCCGGCTGGCGAAGTGGAAGACCGGCATTCAGATGACCGCGCTCGGCTTCCTGATCGTCGGCGACGCGGCGCTGACCGCGTGGCTGCCCGTGGTGCTGATCGGCGAGGTGCTGCTCTGGATCGCCGCCGTCCTCACCCTGATCACCGGCTACGACTATCTCGCCGAGGGGCTGCGCCATATCGACGAGACGCCGGCCCCCGCCGAGGCGTCGGCGCCCGAGCCGAACGTCGCGCGCCGGCCGACCACGACATGAAGGTGTTCGGCCTCGCTGGCTGGAGCGGCAGCGGCAAGACCACATTGCTTATCCGGTTGATACCCGAATTCGTCGCCCGCGGCATCTCGGTCTCGACCATCAAGCACGCGCATCACGGCTTCGACATCGACCAGCCGGGCAAGGATTCCCATGCCCACCGCATGGCGGGCGCGCGCGAGGTCATGGTGTCGTCCGGCCGCCGCTTCGCGCTCATGCACGAGCTGCGCGGCGCGCCGGAGCCGGCGCTGGAGGATCTGGTGGCGCGCATGTCGCCGGTCGATCTGCTGCTCGTCGAGGGCTTCAAGCATCATGCGCACGACAAGCTCGAGGTGCACCGGCCGTCGGTGGGCAAGCCGTTGCTGGTGCCGTCCGACGAGCGGGTGGTCGCCGTGGCCTCCGACGTGCAGCTTGCGGGCCTGGGCGTTCCGGTCCTGCCCATCGACGACATCCCGGCCATCGCCGCGTTCGTGATCGCGCATTGCGATCTCGGGCCGGCGGCGCGCGGCTGACGGGGCAGGGCGCCATGGCCCAGCTCTCCGACGATTGCTTCGCGTTCGGCGGCGAGTTGATGCGCGCCGACGAGGCGCTGTCCATCCTCGCCGGGCGGATCGTCTGCGTCGCCGGTGTCGAGCGGGCAGGGCTGCGTGCCTGCCGTGGCCGCATCCTCGCCGAGGATGTCGTCGCGCCGCGCGATGTGCCGCCGCACGACAACGCCGCCGTCGATGGCTATGCCGTCGCCTTCGCCGATCTTGCGGAGGGGCGCGACACGCGGCTGCGCGTCGTGGCGCGGATCGCGGCCGGTCACGCGCTCGACGGAACGGTTCAACCGGAAACGGCCGTGCGCATCTTCACCGGTGCGCCGATGCCCTTGGGCGTCGACACGGTCTTCATGCAGGAAGATGCGCGCATGGCCGGCGACGGTGCCGTCGTCCTGCCGCCCGGCATCAAGCAGGGCGCGAACCGGCGCCGCCGCGGCGAGGACATCGCGGCGGGCGCGGTGATCCTGCGCGCCGGCCAGCGTCTGCGAGCCCAGGACATCGGCCTCGCCGCCTCGATCGGGCGCACGGATCTCGCGGTCCGGCGCCGGCTGCGCGTCGCGGTGCTGTCGACCGGCGACGAACTCGTCGAGCCCGGCTTGCCGGCTCCGCCGGGCAAGGTCTACGACGCCAATCGCTACGCCCTCGTCGCGCTGCTGGAGCAGTTCGGTTGCGAGGTCGTGGATCTCGGCATCGTCGCCGACCGGCGCGACGCGGTGCGCGCGGCCCTGGTCGAGGCGGCCGGGCTGGCCGATGCGGTCGTGACCTCCGGCGGCATGTCCACGGGCGAGGAAGACCACCTGCGCGCCGCGCTCGATGGTATCGGCACGCTGCATTTCTGGCGGCTCGCGATCCGCCCCGGACGCCCCGTGGCGCTTGGCAGCATCGGCGGCAAGGCCTTCGTCGGGTTGCCGGGCAACCCGGTCGCGATGATGGTCACCTGCATGCGTTTCGCGCGGCCCCTGCTGCTCGGCCTCGCGGGTGCGACGCCGCGCCCGCCGCTGGCCTTCAAGGTGCGCAGCGCCCAGCCGCTCCGCAAGAAACACGGTCGCCGCGAATGGTTGCGCGTCCGGCTCGAGACCGCTCCCGACGGCCAGTCGATCGCGCATCGCTTTCCGCGCGATGGCGCCGGGATCCTGACTTCGCTGGTGGAGAGCGACGGTCTGCTTGAGCTCGCCGAGGAGACGACCGACATCGACGCCGGTGCCTTGGTCGATTTCCTTCCCTTCAGCGAATTGGCGGCATGACATGAGGATCCTGTGGTTCGCTTGGTTCCGTACCCGCGTCGGCGCGGCGGAGGAGGCGGTGACCCTTCCGGCGGAGATCCGTGACGTCCGCGGGCTTGTCGACTGGCTGCGGACGCGCTCGCCCGGCCATGCGGCGGCGCTTGCCGACGATGCCGCGATCCGGGTGGCGGTGAACCAGACCTATGTCAAATTCGACCATCCGGTGACCGATGGCGACGAGGTCGCGCTGTTCCCGCCGGTGACGGGAGGCTGAGGCGATGTCCGGTCCGTCCGTCGATGCGGGAAAGCTCGTGGTGGTCCGCGTCCAGCACGAGGATTTCGACGTCGGTGCCGAGATCGCGGCGCTTACGCAGGGGCGCCCGGCAATCGGCGGCGTCACCAGCTTTCTCGGCCTCGTGCGCGACATCCATGGCGACGCGCGTGTCGGCGCGATGACGCTCGAGCATTTTCCCGGGATGACCGAGCGCGAGCTCGCGCGCATCTCGGACGAGGCGCATGCGCGCTGGCCGCTGGAGGCGACCTTGATCGTGCACCGCGTTGGCCGGCTCGAGCCGGGCGACCGGATCGTGCTCTGCGCCGCCGCCTCCGCCCATCGCCAGGCGGCCTTCGACGCCTGCGCCTTCCTGATCGATTTCCTCAAGACCCGCGCGCCCTTCTGGAAGCTCGAGGCGACCGATGGCGGCGAGCGCTGGGTCGAGGCGCGCGCCAGCGACGACGCGGCCGCGGCGCGCTGGCAGGGACCGGAGACGCGGTCGTGACCGGCGCGTCCCCCCATGTCCTGGTCGTCGACGACGATGCGCGGCTGCGCGACCTTCTGCGTCAATTCCTGGGGCGCAACGGCTTCACGGTGACCACGGCCGCAGACGCGGCCGAGGCGCGCGCGCGGCTGTCGGTGCTCGCCTTCGACCTCGCGGTGGTCGATGTGATGATGCCCGGGGAATCGGGCCTCGACCTCGCCCGCCATATCCGCGCGTCGATGCCGCTACCGGTGATGCTGCTCACGGCGCGGGTCGAGGCCGCCGACCGCATCGCCGGGCTCAGCGCCGGCGCCGACGACTATCTGGTCAAGCCCTTCGAGCCGGACGAGTTGCTGCTGCGCATCCGCGCGATCCTGCGCCGCGCGCCGCCGCCATCCGCGGCGCCGTCCCAGATCGCGTTCGGCCCCTTCCGTTTCTCGCCCGCCCGCGACGAGTTGACCCGCGACGGGGTTCCGGTCCGGCTCACGACCGCGGAGGCGGCCCTGCTGCGCGTCCTGGCCGCGCGCGCCGACAGCGCGGTGTCGCGCGAGGATCTGGTCGCGCGCGCGCATGTCGATGGCGGCGAGCGGACGATCGACGTGCAGGTCACGCGGCTGCGCCGCAAGCTCGAGGACGACCCGCGCAATCCCCGCTGGCTGCAGACCGTGCGCGGCGCCGGCTACATCTTGCGGACAGACTGACCATGACCGGCCTGCTCAAATCGCTGCTGCCGCGCACGCTCTTCGGGCGCGCGGTGATCATCACCGTGCTGCCGCTGATCCTGGTCCAGGCGGTGGGCATCTTCGTCTTCTACGACCGCGTCTGGGAGACGGTGACGCGGCGCCTTACCCATGCCATCGCCGGCGAGGTCGCGATGACGATCGAGCATTGGCAGCGCGCGTCGGGTCCGGAGGACCGCGCGGCGACGCTGGCGATGGTGGAACGCCAGCTCGGCATGAGCATCGCGGTCAGCGACGGCGCGCGGCTCGCCGCGCCCATGGCGGGCGAGGGCTCGGGCATCCTGGAGCGGCGCATGGTGCAGGCGCTGCGCGAGCGGGTCGGCCGGCCCTTCGACCTCGATGTCTGGGGCCAGCCGCGCGACGTCATCCTGCTGGTCCAGCTCGACACCGGCGTGATGCGGATCGTCGTCAGCCGCGAGCGCGTCTTCACCACCAACGCCTACGTCATGATTCTCTGGATGGTCGGGTCGTCGATCCTGCTTTTCGCGATCGCCTCGGTCTTCATGCGCAACCAGGTCCGTCCCATCCGCGAACTGGCCGCGGTCTCGGAGGCCTTCGGCAAGGGCGGCGATATCGAAGGCTACCGGCCCTCCGGCGCGTCGGAAGTGCGCCAGGCCGGCGCCGCCTTCGTCGTGATGCGCGAGCGGCTGCGCCGTTTCCTGCTGCAGCGCACGGAAATGCTCGCCGGGATCAGCCACGACCTGCGCACGCCGTTGACGCGCATGAAGCTGGAACTGGCGCTGCTCGACGACAGCCCGTCGGTCGGCGGGCTGCGCGCGGACATCGCCGACATGGAACGGATGGTCGAGAGCTATCTCGCCTTCGTGCGCGGCGACGGCGAGGAGCAGCCGGAGCCGACCGATCTCGCCCGCCTGCTGGCCGATCTGGTCGCCGGCGAGCAGCGCGAGGGCCATCCCGTGCGACTGATCACCGAGGGCGATCTCGTGATCTCCCTGCGCCCCCAGGCGGTGCGCCGCTCGATCCGCAACCTGCTCGCCAACGCGACGCGTCATGGCGCGCGGATCGAACTCCGCGCCAAGCGGCGGGAGCGTTCGGTGAAGATCCTGATCGACGACGACGGTCCGGGGATCCCGTCCGGATTGCGCGAGGATGTGTTCAAGCCCTTCTTCCGGCTCGACGCGTCGCGCAACTCGTCGACCGGCGGCGTCGGGCTCGGCCTGACCATCGCGCGCGACGTCGTGCGCGCGCATGGCGGCGACATCTGGCTCGAGGACGCGCCGCTCGGCGGTCTGCGGGTGCGGATCAAGCTGCCGGTCTGATCCGCGCCGACCCGCTCCGGTTCCCCTGGCCCTGGCCGGGCCTCAGAACAGCTTGCCGCCGTTCGGCACGGCGCGCTCCGGCCCGATCAGCACGACGGCGCCGTCCGGATCGGGGAAGCCCAGGACCAGAACCTCGGACATGAACGGCCCGATCTGCCGTGGCGGGAAATTCACCACCGCGGCGACCTGGCGTCCGATGAGCGTCTCAGGCGTGTAGTGGACGGTGAGCTGCGCGGAGCTGCGCTTGATCCCGATCTCCGGCCCGAGATCGACCTTGAGTTTGTAGGCGGGCTTGCGCGCCTGGGGAAAGGGCTCGACCTCGATGATCGTGCCGACGCGGATGTCGACGCGTGCGAAATCGTCGTAGCTGATGGTCATGGGGAGCGGGGCCTCGCGCGCCGGTTCAACGCTTCGGGGCGGCCTTCTGGCCGGATGCGATCGCGCCCTTGAGTTCGGTGAGGCTCGAGGCGACACGCTGGGCGAGAACGTCGCCAGCCTCGCTCTGGGCGCGGGTCGCGATCTCCACCAACTCGCGCGCGTTCGCCATGACCTGCGCGAAGCCGTCGCGCGCGATGTCCGCCTGCTGCGCGGCCTTGTCCTCAGGGCTGCCGGCCGCCATCAGCGCGCGCAGCGCCTGGCCTGCCTGGTCGAGGCCCTGGCGAAGCATCTCCGCGTGGCGCTGCGCGAGCGCCTGCATGCCTTCGGCGGCGACCTGGTTGGCGCGCGTCAGTGCCTCGACATTGCGCCGCTGCGCCTCGACGAGGGCGCCCATGTCTAAGGCCGGCGGGGTCGCGCCGAGCTTTCCCATGTCCATGAAGGCGCGCGGATCGAAATTGCCGAAGGGATTGCCGGGGTTCGCCATGCTGGGGATCCTTTCAGGTTTCGGGATTGGTCGGCGGGTCAGGCGGCGTTGGGGAGCGGCCGTGCTCCGGGAAAGCTCTGGGCGATCGCCTCCAGGCGTTCGAGGCCCTTGTCGAGCGCCTTCATCGTGCGCGCCATGTCGGCGCTGTCATCGGCGAGCCAGGCCCGGACGACCCAGGCATGGAGACCCACCAGCGCCTTGATGCGCATGGCGCCCAGCGGCCCCGTCGTCGCGACCCCGGCGCGCTCGGCGATCGCGCCGATCGAGCGGCAGACCCGCATGGCGACGCAGGCCGCGGCGGCCGGATCGCGCGGCAGGTCGCGCGCGAGGCACTGCATCGCGGCGCGATGGGGCTGCAGCGCGTCGAAGCGCCGCATCATGAGTTCGAACAGCGCCTCGCGCACCGAGGCGTCAGCCTCCGGCGCGGTCGCCAGGACCGTCCGGTCGACGCCGGACAGGAACGCGCGCAACACAGCCGCCTTGGACGGGAAGAGGGCATGGAGTTCGGGAAAGCCGATGCCGGCCGCTTCGCCGATACCCGCAAGCGACGTGTCCTTCCAGCCGCGCTCTGCGAACAGGCGCATCGCGGCGGCGATGACCGCGTCGCCCGTCGCGGGGCGCTCGCCCGCAGCCGCCTTGCCCTTGCGTCCGCCAGATCCCGATCGGCGCCCGGCCATGCTGTCCTCCGTGGAATACCGGCTTCAGAGTAGTCGCACCGGCGCCGAGGGCAAGCGCCGATCGGGCTCGGTCATGCCCGCCTGATATCGGCGCGGCGGCCGCCGGTCATGCGCTCCAACTCGTCCGGCGCCAGCGCGAAGACGGCGAATGGCGACCCGGCCGCGGCATAGATGCGCGCGAACGCGAAAAGATCCTGGTCGAGGAAGACATGCGGCGGCGTCGCATGCGCGATCGGCGCCACGCCACCGATCGCGAAGCCGGTCCGCTCGCGCACATACGCGGCGTCGGCCTTGAGGATGCGATCGCCGAGCAGGGCGGCGAGCTTGACCTCGTCGACGCGGTTCACGCCCGAGGCCACGACGAGGACCGGGCGCCCGCCGCCGCTGCGGAACACGACCGACTTCGCGATCTGGGCGACGTCGCAGCCGATCGCCTGCGCCGCCTCGGCGGCGCTGCGCGTCGTGTCCGCGAGTTCGACGATCGCGTTGTCGAGACCCGCGTCGCGCAAGGCATGGGCGACGCGGGCCACGGACGGCGATTGCGCCATCGCGCGCGCTCAGCCCGCCAGTTCGCGCGACCGCCGCGCCGCGGCCGCGACGGCGCGCGACATCAGCGGCTGCAGCCCGTCCGGCGCCATCAGAACCTCCAGCGCGGCCGCGGTCGTGCCATTGGGCGAGGTCACGTTGCGGCGCAGTTGACCCGCGCTCTCGGCCGCACGGTGCAGCAATTCGCCCGCCCCGGCGACGGTGGCGCGCGCGAGCCGCATCGCGAGATCCTCCGGCAGGCCGGCCTCGCGTCCGGCCTCGGCCATGCATTCCGCGAGCAGGAACGCATAGGCGGGGCCGCTGCCGGAAACCGCGGTCACCGCGTCGATCAGCGCCTCGTCCTCGACCCAACCGACATCGCCGACGGCCGCCATCAGCCGGTCGGCGAGGGCGCGCTGCGCCGTGGTCGTCGCGGCATTGGCGCAGCACACCGTGATGCCCCGCCCGACCTGGGCCGGGGTGTTCGGCATGGTGCGCACGATCGCGGCGGTGGCGCCGAGATGGCGTCCGAAATAGGCGAGGGTGCGGCCGGCCGCGACCGATACGAAGACCGTGCCAGGGCCTGCGAAACGGGCATAGGCGGGAACGACGTCGTCCATCACCTGCGGCTTGGTGGCGAAGACCACGACCTCGGGCCGGAAGCCCGCGGGGATGCCGGCCGCCGTGGCGATGTGGAGGAGCCCGTCCTGGCCGGTCGGCACGCTGCCCGGCGCCGGGTTGGGTTCAACGACGACCACCGGATGCGGCGTGCTGTCCGCGGCGAGCCATCCCGCGAGCATGGCGCCGCCCATCTTGCCGCAGCCGACCAACAGCAATCCCGCCGTGTCCATGGCGCTTCTCCCCCTTGCTTCGATGTCACGCGCCCCGTGGCCGGGCGTCAGGCCTCGCCCCGGATATCCAGCAGCGACGCCGCCATCGCCTCGTCCGGCGCCTTGCCGCCCCAGACGACGAATTGCAGCGCCGGATGGTAGCGCTCGCATTCGTTGACGGCGCCTTCGATCAGGTCCTCGAGCAGTTCGACGGAGGCGCCGCGGATCCCGCGCAGGGGCACGGCGTGACGGAACAGCGGCATGTCGTCGTCGCGCGGCAAATCGAAATGCCCCATCCACATGCGGCCATTGGCGAGCATGAGCAATTCGCTCACGGCCGCGCGGCGATGGCGCGGCACCCGCAGATCGACCCCGCAGAACAGCTGCAGGACGCTGTGGTCGTGGTTCCAGGAAAAATGCAGCTGGTAGTCGCTCCAGCGGCCCGCGATCCGGGCCACGAACTCTCCGTCACCCGGCCTGTCGAAGGTCCAGTCCTGGGCGGAGGCCATTTCCTCCAGGAGATCCAGGGGGTTGGAGGTGTTCGAGCGGGCTTCGTCGGTGCGGCCGTACATCGCGTGCGAGATGCCTCGGAGGGAAGACCAGGGGGGAGGGCGCTGGCTGGCGGTGACCCGCGTGATCCCCCGTCTCGATGCGATGCAGCATCAGCATCTTGCGGGCGATTCGCGAGCCACACGCTATATCGAGTAGGGTGCCAAACGCTCCGCGACGCCGCAAGGAAAATACCCTGCGGCGACTAAAACCCCGGAAAACGCGGGTCGGCGGTTCAGCCCGGCGGCTGCGACTCGGGCGCTGGCGCGGCGGCGTCGTTCGCCGCGGGGGCTGGTCCCTGTGCGTGCCCAGTGACGGCGTGCCCCGCCGCGGCGTACATGCGATCCAGGCGGGCGCGCAGGTCCTCGGCCTCGGCGCGGGCCCGTGCGGCCATTTCCTTGACCGCCTCGAATTCCTCGCGCGTCACCAGGTCCTGGCTGCGCAGGAAGCGTTCGGTGATGGCGCGGACCTGCTGGTCGAGCTCCGCCTTGAGACCGCCGAAGGCACCGAGGGCGCCGCTGGCGGCGCGGGCGAGATCGTCGAGGAAACGGTTCTGGCTCTGCATGGCCTGCGACTATCGCATGGGGGTGCGCTGTTGCAAGGGCGCAAGCGGCGCTCCTATAAGCGGGGTCATGTCCAGGATCATCGTCGTGACCGGCGGCGCCGGCTTCATCGGGTCTAACATCCTTGCCGGGCTGGAGGCGCGCGGCGGGGTGAGGCTCGTCTGCTGCGACGTCTTCGGCGACGGCGACAAATGGCGCAACGTCGCCAAGCGCGGGCTCCATGACGTGGTGCCGCCCGACCAACTCGCGGCCTGGCTCGGCGGACCGGAGGGGCGCGACGTCGCCGCGATCGTGCATATGGGCGCGCGCAGCGACACCACCGCGCGCGACGTCGATGCGGTGCTGGAACAGAATTTCGCCTTCTCGCGGATGCTCTGGCGCTGGGCCGCACGGCGCCAGGTGCCGCTCGTCTATGCCTCCTCCGCGGCGACCTATGGCGACGGCACGCAGGGTTTCGACGACGACGGGATCGAAACGTCCCTGGCCCGGCTGCGGCCGCTCAACCCCTATGGCTGGTCGAAGCATCTCTTCGACCGCTTCGTCGCGGCGGAGGTCGCCGCCGGCCGGCCGCAGCCACCGCAATGGGCCGGGCTCAAATTCTTCAACGTCTACGGACCGAACGAGTATCACAAGGGCGCGCAGCGCTCCGTGGCGCATCAGATCCACCCCATCGCCGCGCGCGGCGAGAGCTTCGCGCTGTTCAAGTCGCATCGCGCCGGGGTCGAGGATGGCGGGCAGCTGCGCGATTTCGTGTGGGTCGGGGATTGCGTGGACGTGACGCTGTGGCTGCTCGACACGCCGGGCGTGAGCGGGCTGTTCAATGTCGGCTCGGGCCGGGCGCGCAGCTTTCTCGACCTCGCACGCGCCGTCTACGCCGCCTGCGGACGCGATCCCGCCATCGTCTTCCGCGACATGCCGCCCGAGTTGCGCGCCCACTACCAGTATTTCACCGAAGCGCGGCTCGACCGTCTGCGCGCCGCCGGCTACGACCGGCCCTTCACGCCGCTCGAAGAGGGCGTCGCGCGCTATGTGCGCGGCCATCTCGCGGCGGCGGATCCCTATCTGTGACGCCCCTCGTCCTCGCCTTTCCGGCGATCGAGCCGGAGATCTTCCGCCTCGGGCCCTTCGCGCTGCGCTGGTATGCGCTGGCCTACATCGCCGGGATCGTGATCGGCTGGCGGCTGGCGCTGCGCCTCGCCGACGCGCGGCCGCGCGTGGCGACGCGCGCGGACATCGACGACTTCGTGACCTGGGTGACGCTCGGGATCATCCTCGGCGGGCGGCTCGGCTACGTCATGTTCTACAAGCCGGCCTATTTCCTGGCCCATCCCGGCGAGATCCTCGCGGTCTGGCAGGGCGGCATGTCCTTCCATGGCGGCATGCTCGGCGCGATCGCCGCGACGGTCCTGTTCGCCCTGCGCCGCGGCATCGACGTCGTCGCGCTCGGCGACATCGTCGCGCTGATGGCGCCGATCGGCCTGTTCTTCGGCCGGGTCGCGAATTTCATCAACGCGGAACTCTATGGCCGGCCGGGCGACGTATCCTGGGCGATGGTCTTCCCGACCGACCCGACGCGGCTGCCGCGCCACCCCAGCCAGCTCTACGAGGCGGCGCTGGAGGGGGCGGTGCTTTTCGCGCTGCTCGCGTGGCTCGCCTTGCGGACGCCGGCGCGCCGCTTTCCCGGGCTTGTCGCCGGTACGTTCCTGGTCGGCTATGGCTGCGCGCGCATCGTCTGCGAGTTCTTCCGCGAGCCGGATGCCCATCTCGGCTTCCTCTACGCCGGCGCGACGATGGGCCAGCTTCTGAGCGTGCCGATGCTTCTGGCCGGCATCGCCCTGATCCTGCGCGCCCGTTCGCGTCCGCCGATCGGGGACGGGGACGCGCGGCCGGCATGAGCGTCGCGCCGACGCCGCTCGCGGCGCGTCTCGCGGCGCGGATCGCGCGCGAGGGACCGATCGGCGTCGATGCGTGGATGGCGGCCTGCCTCGCCGATCCCGAGCATGGCTACTACCGCTCGGGCGTGCCGGTGGGCGCAGGGGGCGACTTCACCACCGCGCCGGAGGTCAGCCAGATCTTCGGCGAATTGCTCGGCGCCTGGGCGGTCGCCGCCTGGGTGGCGCTTGGCCGGCCATCGCCGGTGCGACTCATCGAACTCGGGCCGGGCCGCGGCACGCTGATGGCCGACGCGCTGCGCGCGACGGCGCGGCCCGCCGCGGATTTCCACCGCGCGCTCGACCTCCATCTCGTCGAGATCAACCCGGCACTGCGCGACCTGCAGCGCGATGCGATCGGCCGTCCGGCGGCATGGCACGACGACATCGACGGCGTCCCGGCCGGTCCGTGCATCGTGCTCGCCAACGAATTCCTCGATGCGCTGCCGGTACGGCAGTTCCTGCGCGACCCGGATGGCTGGCGGGAGCGGCGGGTCGGGCTGGCCGAGGGGCGCTTCGTCTTCATGCCGGGGCCGGTCGTACAGGATCCGCCGCTCGAGCCGGCCCATCTGGCGGGCGCGGCCCCCGGCGACGTGGCCGAGGTCCCGGAGGCCGCCCATGGGGCCGTGCGCCGACTGGCGACGCGGCTGCTGCGCCATGGCGGCGCGGCGCTGTTCGTGGATTACGGCCCGCAGGCGAGCGGGACCGGCGACACGCTGCAGGCGGTCAGCCGTCACCGCCACGCCGATCCGCTGGCGGATCCGGGGGCCGTCGACCTGACCGCGCATGTGGATTTCGCGGCGCTGGCTCGTGGCGCGCGGGCCGCCGGGCTGCGCGCCTGGGGGCCGGTGCCCCAGGGCATTTTCCTCGCGCGACTGGGGCTGCATGCCCGCGCCGCCGCGCTGGCGCGCGCCGCCAGCCCCGCGCAGCGCATTGCCATCGACCGTGGATGTGCCAGATTGGCGGGCGAGGCGGGAATGGGGCACCTGTTCAAGGCGCTTGCCCTGGCCTCGCCCAGTTTCCCGGACGCGCCGCCCGGTTTCGAGGCCGCCGACGGATGAGGATGCACTGACGATGCCGCGCCTGACCACCGGCACCCTCAATCGTCTCGATGGCGTGACCCATGGTTTCTTCACCCGCATGGGCGGCGTGAGCCAGGGCATCTATGCGAGCGCCAATTGCGGGTTCGGCTCCCGCGATGTTCCGGCCAGCGTCGCCGAGAACCGCGCGCGTTGCGCGCGGCGGCTCGAGATCGATCCCGCGCGGCTGATCACGGCGCATCAGGTGCATTCGGCCACGGTCGCGACGGTCGATGCGCCCTGGCGTCGCGAGGACGCGCCGCGCGCCGATGCGATGGTCACGCGCGTGCCGGGGATCGGGCTCGGCATCCTGACCGCCGATTGCGTGCCTGTGCTTTTCGCCGATGCGACCGCGCGCGTCGTCGGCGCCGCGCATGCGGGATGGCGCGGGGCGCTGTCCGGGATCGTCGAGGCGACGGTGGCGGCGATGTGCGCGCTCGGCGCCACGCGCGAGCGCATCGTTGCGGCGGTCGGCCCGGCGATCGGCCGCCATTCCTACGAGGTCGGTCCGGAATTTCCGGCCCCCTTTCTCGAGGCCGATGCCGGCAATGCGGTGTTCTTCTTCCCGGCGGCCGCGCCAGGCAAGCATCTCTTCGACATCAAGGGCTATGTCGCGTCGCGGCTCATGGCGAGCGGCATCGTCGAGCATATGGTGCTGCCGAACGACACCTGCGCGGAGGAGCGGCGTTTCTTCAGCTATCGCCGCGCCTGCCACCGCGGCGAGGACGATTACGGCCGGCAGATCTCGGCGATCGCGCTGGAGGCGTGAGTGGGCGATGCCGCATCTCTTCTTGCTCGCCGCCTTCGCCCTGCTGCTGTCGGTGGCGTCCTGTGCGCTTTTCTAGCGCGGCGCCCGTCGCGTTCCTCGCGCTGCTCGTCCTTGCGGCGTGCGGCAACCTGCCCCGGCCCTTCCAGCCCGACGACAAGTCGCTCGCCAATCCCCTGTTGCAGCGCGCCGAGCATGCCGGCGTCGTGGTCATGCCGCTCTCGGGCGTCGACGACGACGCGCAGTCCCAGGAATTCGCGGTGGCTCTCGCCGCCGCGCTGCGCGGCGTGGACGTGGTGGCGCATAACGGCGCGGGCAATCGCGCCAGTCCCGTGCTGTCGAGCTATCTCGAACAGGCGGCGGGCGGGCAGGGGACCTTGATCCTCTGGCTCTCCAACGGTGCCGGCACGGATATCGGCACCTACGAGATCCCGGTGCGGTCGCGCGATCTCGTCACCGACACGCCGGCGCGACGCACGGCGATGCGCGCGCTTGCCGAGCGTGTCGCGGCCGAACTTGACCCCGAGCGCGCGCGTCAGCGCGGGATGCCGCCGGTCCATGTCCAGCGCATCGGTGGCTTGCCGGCGGCGCAATCCGCCGCGCTGGAGACCGCGATCGCGTTCTGGCTGCGCCGCGCGCAGCTGGAGATCGCGGAGGGGCCGGCGTCCGGGGCCGTGGTGCTCGCGGGCGGCGTCGTCTTTCGCGATCGGCCCGATGCGAAGGTCGCGGTCGAGGTCGTCTGGCGCGTGCTTGGCGGAGACGGCGCCGAACTCGGGCGCCTGTCGCAGCAGAACGAGGTGCCTGCATCGGTCCTGTCGCAGGTCTGGGGCGAGGTCGCGACGGCGATCGCCGAGAACGCGACCGAAGGCATCGTCGATCTCGTCGCGCGCACCCGCGCGCGGCCGGCGCAATGATCGCGCGCCGCGCCATCCTGGTCTGCGCGGCCCTGGTCTGCGCGGCCCTGGTCGGGCTCGGCGCGGCGACCGTCGCGCCGGCGCGCGAGGCCGAACTCGACCTCGAACTCGTGCTGGCGATCGACGTGTCGCGCAGCATGGACGACGAGGAACTGGAGTTGCAGCGCCAGGGCTATGCCGGCGCCTTCCTGCATCCGGCGATCGTCGCCGCGATCAGGGGCGGTGCGCAGGGGCGCATCGCCGTCACCATGGTCGAATGGGCGGGCTCCCATCACCAGCGGGTGATCGTGCCCTGGACCGTGATCCGCGACGAGGAGAGCAGCGCGGCCTTCGCCGACGCGATCCTCGCCGCGCCCAAGCTGTCCTTCAACTGGACGTCAATTTCCGGCGCGATCGACTTCTCGCGCTCGTTGTTCGGCGCCGGCGGACAGCGCGGCGCGCGGCGCGTGATCGACATCTCCGGCGACGGCGCGAACAACAATGGCCGGCCGGCGAGCCAGGCACGCGACGAAGCGGTCGCGCTGGGCATCACCATCAACGGGCTCGCGATCGTCAATGACCGTCCGACGCCGGGCGGCTGGCGCCGCTTCGACCAGCAGCCGGTCGACCAGCACTATCGCGACCACGTCATCGGCGGCCCCGGCGCGTTCTTGATGGTGGCGGAGGATTTCGACAGCTTCGCCTTCGCGATCCGCAACAAGTTGATGCGCGAGATCGCCGGGACCCACGGTCCCGCGACCATGGTCGCGCGCGGTGGCCGCGCCGCCGAGCAGGAACCGACCGACTCCGGGAGATGAAGATCCATGACCGAGACACCGTCGCCGCTCGTCCTCGATCTCTCCCACATGCCCTATCGCGCGGATTCCGGGACGGGCGCGCGCGCCAGGATCGGCGCGATCGTGCTGGCGACCGACCACACGATGGAAGCGGAGTGGCGCG
>CAIOSQ010000394.1 GCA_903860935.1 uncultured Rhodospirillales bacterium
GACAGGGCGCGGCGGCGCGACCATCACGCTGTGGATCCTCGCCAGCCGCATGGCGCCGCCGATCGCGTTCACGATCCCGTATTTCCTCGCCTACCGGCATCTCGAGCTACTCGACACGCTGACCGGCCTCGTCCTCATCTATCTCACCTTCAACCTGTCGCTGGTGATCTGGATGATGCGGCCCTTCTTCGACCAGCTGCCGCGGGCGCTGGAGGAAGCCGCCTGGATCGACGGCGCGACGCTGTGGCAGGGCTTTTCGCGGGTCGTCCTGCCGCTCGCCGGGCCCGGCCTCGCCGCCACGGCGATCCTGTGCTTCCTCTTCGCGTGGAACGATTTCTTCTTCGCCCTGATCCTGACACGCACCGAGGCGATGACGGCGCCGGTCGCGGTCGTGAACTTCATGAACTACGAGGGCTGGGAATGGGGCCGGATCGCCGCGGGCGGCACGATGATCATGCTGCCGGTGCTCGTCTTCTCGCTGGCGGTGCGCAAATATCTCGTGCACGGCCTGACCGGCGGCGCCCTGAAGGGATGAACGGAGGCATGGGATGAGCGCGGAGACGATCCTGATCACCGGCGGCGCTTCGGGCATCGGGGCGGAGACCGCGCGCCTCGCCGCCGCGCGCGGCCTTCGCGTGGCGATCAACTACCGCGCACGCCCCGACGCGGCGCGCGCGCTGACCGACGAGATCCGCGCGGCCGGCGGCGTCGCCGAGGCCTTCCACGCCGACATCGCCGACGAGGCGGGTATCGTCGAGCTCTTCGACGCCACCGAGCGCGCGCTGGGTCCGATCGGCGGGCTGGTGAACAGCGCCGGCATCGGCGGCGGCGCGCACCGCGTCGAGGCCATGGCGGCGGCGACGCTGGAAGAGTTGTTCCGTGTCAATGTCGTCGGGCTGATCTTGTGCTGTCGCGAGGCGGCGCGGCGGATGTCGACGGCGCATGGCGGCGCGGGCGGGTCGATCGTGAATGTCTCGTCGATGGCCGCGACGATCGGCGGCCGGACCGGGAAATCGCATTACGCCGCGAGCAAGGCCGCGGTCGACGCCTTCACCGTCGGCTTCGCCAAGGAGGTCGCCGCCGAGGGGATCCGCGTCAACGCGGTGCGCCCGGGCGTGGTGGCGACCGACATGACGGCGGCGGGGCTGCGTGATCCGGCGACGCGCGAAGAAATCGAGGCGACGATCCCGATGGGCCGCGTCGGCACGCCCCGGGAGATCGCCACCGCCATCCTCTGGCTGCTGTCCGCCGAGGCGAGTTTCGTATCCGGCGCCCGGCTCGATGCCTCGGGCGGCGGTTTCGTCATCGGCCGCAGGGCCGTCTGAAATCCGGAGAATCGCACATGCGCAATTCGAGCCTGGACGTGAAACCGCTGGCCGGCGGGCTGGGCGCCGAGATCCTCGGCGTCGACCTCCGCACCGACCTGCCAGCCGAGGAGTGGCGCACGATCGACGCCGCCTTCGCCGAACATGGCGTGATCTTCTTTCGCGAGCAGGATCTGACGCCGGAGCAGCACATCGCCTTCGCCGGGCATTTCGGTCCGATCAACGTCAACCGGTTCTTCACCCCGGTCCCCGGCCATCCGCAGATCGCCGAGGTCCGCAAGGAGCCGCATCACCGCAAGAATATCGGCGAGGTCTGGCATACGGATCACAGCTACGACGAGATCCCGGCCCTGGGCTCGGTGCTGCTGGCGCGCGAGGTGCCGGAGGTCGGCGGCGACACGATGTTCGCCAACATGTACCTCGCCTACGAGACGCTGTCCGACGGCTACAAGCGCATGCTCGAGGGCCTGCGCGCCGTGCATTCCAGCCGCCACATCTTCGGGCCGAACGCCGCCTATCACGGCAACGACCTCAAGGACCGGCTCGCCAATGCCAGCCTCGCGGTCCAGGACGCCGTGCATCCCGTGGTGATCGCGCATCCGATCACGGGCCGCAAGGCGCTCTACGTCAACCCCAACTTCACCGTCGGCATCGAGGGCTGGACCGCCGAGGAGAGCCGCGCCCTGTTCGACCATCTGTTCCGCCATGCGGTGCGGCCGGAATTCACCTGCCGCTTCCGCTGGCGCAACGGCTCGATCGCGATCTGGGACAATCGCTGCACCTGGCATCTCGCGATCAACGACTATCACGGCCATCGTCGGCTGATGCATCGCATCACCATCGACGGCACCCGCCTGCACTGACGGCGGGGGACGCGGTTCAGGTCGCGCCGGAGGCCGCCTCCGGCTTTTCGTAGCGGTAGCGGAAATTGCAGCAGCTGCCGCCCTGCATCAGGGTCTGCGGGCGCTCGAGCTTCAGGTTCGGGTCGTAGCCCTCGCTGAAAACGAAGTCGCGATTGCACGACAGCAGATGGCCGATATGGCCGAGCCCCATCGCGCGGTACATCTCGGCATAGCGGCAGCGCACGACGTCGTAGGCATAGACGGTCTCGCTGCGCTCGCGCACCTCGATCTCGAGCGCGCCGCCCTTGGTCCACAGCGACTGGCGCTCGACGAAGCTGTCGAGCGAGGTCCGTCCGCCGGCGGCGGCGGCGAAGCGGGCCGCCTGTTCGAGCGCGGAGCGCCGCACCGCCTCGCCGATCGTCGTCTGGGCCACGGCCTCGCCATGGCTGGCGACCAGCGTGTCGTAGACATGTTTCAGGATCTCGGCCTCGATGCGCCGCTTGTCGAGCATCGCCAGGGTCTCCGGCGCGTCGGTCGTGGCGGACGCCCTGGCGGGTGCGGGGGTCACGGGCTCGGACATGATTTCGTTCTCCTCGGGTGGCGGACCGCAGCGTAGCGCGGCGCGGCCACCACGCAGCCCCAAAATTCCTGGGGCCATTGTTACGCGCGCCCCCTGGCGAAGACGAGAGCGCCGCACTAGCGTCATGGCCGAGCGCGATCCGTCCGCCGACGCGAGCCGCGGACGCAGCGCACCGAAACGACGCGACGACAGGATGTGGAGGAAAAGGACATGGCGCGCCTGACCATCAACGGCAAGACCCACGACGTGAACGTCGATCCGGATACGCCCTTGCTGTGGGTGATCCGCGAGCAGGTCGGCCTCACCGGAACGAAATATGGCTGTGGCGTCGCCCAGTGCGGCGCGTGCACGGTGCATGTCGACGGCGAGCCGATGCGCTCCTGCTCGCTGCCGGTCTCGGCGGTGACGCCGGAGCAGAAGATCACGACGATCGAGGGCCTTTCCCCCGACGCCTCGCATCCCCTGCAGAAGGCCTGGATCGCGATGGACGTCCCGCAATGCGGCTATTGCCAGTCGGGCCAGTTGATGGTCGCGTCGGCGCTGCTCGCGAAGACGCCCAAGCCGACGGACGACCAGATCGCCGAGGCCATGCTCAACATCTGCCGTTGCGGCACCTACAACCGGATCAAGGCGGGCATCAAGATGGCCGCCGGGATCACGGGCTGAGCCGGGAGGAACGCATCATGACGCATCTCGACACGTCCCGCCGCCGCTTCATGGTCGGCTCGGCCGCCACGCTGGGCGGCCTTTCGATCGGCTTCCACATCCCGGGCGGCGAGGCCGCGGCGCAGACCGCCGGCACGCCGGAGATCAACGCCTGGGTCGTCGTGAAGCCTGACGACACGGTCGTCATCCGCATCGCCCGCATCGACATGGGCCAGGGCACGGTCACCGGCCTCGCCCAACTCGTCGCCGAAGAGCTGGAATGCGACTGGGCCAAGGTCACGACCGAATATCCCACGCCCGGACAGAACCTCGCGCGCAACCGCGTGTGGGGCAATTTCCAGACCGCGGGCAGCCAGGGCATCCGGCAGTCGCAGGACTATGTCCGCAAGGGCGGCGCCGCGGCGCGCATGATGCTGGTCGAAGCGGCGGCCAAGCAGTGGAACGTCCCGGCCGCGGAGTGCCGCGTCGCCAAGGGCGTCATCACGCATGCCGCCTCCGGCCGCAGCACGACCTACGGCAAGGTCGCCGACGCCGCCGGGAAGCTCGAGGCGCCGAAGGAGATCCCGCTCAAGGATCCCAAGACCTGGACGATCGCGGGCAAGCCGATGCCGCGCCTCGACACCGCGGACAAGGTCGATGGCCGCAAGATCTTCGGCGCCGATCTCGTCCTGCCCGGCATGCTCAACGCCGCCATCAAGGCCTGCCCGGTCTTCGGCGGCAAGCTCAAGGGCTTCGACGCCGCGGCGGTCTCGGGCAAGCCCGGGATCCGCAAGGTCGTCGCGGTCGGCGACAACGCGGTGGCGGTGATCGCCGACACCTGGTGGCAGGCCAAGACCGCGCTCGACGCGGTGAAGATCGACTGGGACAACGGACCCAACGCCGACATGTCGAGCGAGAAGACCGCCGCCATGCTGCGCGAAGGGCTCGAGGCCAAGGAGGCCTTCGTCGGCAACCAGGCCGGCGACGCCGACGCCGCGATCGCCGCGGCGGCGAAGAAGATCGAGGCCGTCTACAGCGTCCCGCATCAGCACCACGCGACGATGGAGCCGATGAACGCCACCGCGCGCTGGGCGACGGCGCTCGACCGGGTCGAGGTCTGGTGCCCGACCCAGAACGGCGAAAGCGCGCTCGCCACGGCGGCGGCCGCCTCCGGGCTGCAGCCGCAGCAATGCGAGGTCTATCGCATCGATCTGGGCGGCGGCTTCGGCCGGCGCGCCACCAGCCATGACTATGTCCGCCACGCCGTGCTGATCGCCAAGGAGGTTCCCGGCACGCCGGTGAAGCTGATCTGGTCGCGCGAGGAGGACATGCTCCACGGCTGGTACCATCCGGTGACGATGTGCAAGCTGACCGGCGCGCTCGACGCGCAGGGCAACGTCACGGCGCTGAAGATGCGCATCTCCGGGCAGTCGATCCTGGCCGGGGTCAATCCCAACGCGCTGCAGAATGGCCGCGACCCGATCGCCTTCCAGGGGCTCAACCCTGGCGGGACCGAGGGCCGTCTCGGCTACGCGATACCCAACCTGATGATCGACCATGCGATGCGCAACCCGGCGGTGCCGCCGGGCTTCTGGCGCGGCGTCAACAACAACCAGAACGCCATCTACCTCGAGTGCTTCGTCGACGAGATGGCGCATGCCGCCGGCCAGGATGCGCTGGAGTTCCGCCGCAAGATGCTGGGCGGCTCGCCCAAGCACCTCGCGGTGCTCAATGCGGTGGCCGAAAAGGGCGGCTGGGGCAAGCCGGCGCCGGCCGGGGTGTTCCGCGGCCTCGCGCAGCACATGGGCTATGGCAGCTACGTCGCCGCATGCGCCGAGATCTCGGTCGACGCGGCGGGCAAGCTGAAGGTCCATCGCATCGTCGCGGCGACGGATTGCGGCCATGCCGTCAACCCGCAGCAGATCGCGGCGCAGATCGAGGGCTCCTTCGTCTACGGCCTCTCGGCCGCGCTGATGCAGGAGATCACGATCAAGGACGGCAAGGTGGAGCAGGAGAATTTCGACTCCTACCCCTGCATGCTTCTGGAGGACATGCCCGCGGTCGAGTCGATCGTCATGCCGTCGGGTGACTTCTGGGGCGGCGTCGGCGAGCCGACGATCTTCGTGGCGGCGCCCGCCGTGCTCAACGCGATCTTCGCGGCGACCGGCAAGCGCATCCGCGACCTGCCGCTCAACAAGCACGACCTGCGCAAGGCGTGACCATGCGACGGCGGCCCGGTCGCCGCCGTCGCGCCCGCCGCCCGGCGGCCGTGTTCGCACGGCCGCCGGTGCTGGCGCTTCTCGCGGCCCTGCTCGCGAGCGCCACCGCCGGCGCGCAGGTGGTTCCCTACACGATCGTCGCGGATGGCATCCCGGAGCCGCTGGGCGGTGCAGCCGGCGATCCCGCACGCGGGCGCGCCATCGTCGCCGACCGGCAGAAGGGTCTCTGCATCCTCTGCCATTCCGGTCCCTTTCCCGAGTTGCGCTTCATGGGCACGCTCGCCCCGGATCTCGCCGGTGCCGGCGCACGCTGGAGCACCGCGCAGCTGCGCCTGCGCATCGTCGATGCCGCACGGCTCAACCCCGACACGATCATGCCGGCCTATCACCGGACCGACGGCCTCGCGCGCGTGGCGCCGGCCTGGCGCGACCGGCCGATCCTCGACGCGGCTGGAATAGAGGACGTCGTCGCCTATCTCGAAACCCTGCGCTGACAGATGAGACCCGCCCGCATGGATCTTCCGACCGCTTCGCGCCGCCTCGTCCTTGGCGGTGGCCTCGCCCTCCTCGCCATCTCCCCGGCACGCGCCACGCCCGAGGCGATGCGCGCCGCGATGCAGGGCTTCGCCGGGGGCGCCGAGCCGCGCCCCGGCCGCGTGCGGCTGGAGATGCCGACCCTGGTCGAGAATGGCAACGCCGTCCCGACCACCGTGATCGTCGACAGCCCGATGACCGCGGCCGACCATGTCGTCGAGATCGCGCTGTTCAACGAGCGCAATCCGCTGCCCGACATCGCGCGCTTCACCCTCGGCCCGCGCTGCGGCCAGGCCTGGGTCTCGACGCGCATCCGGCTGGGCGACACGCAGAGCGTCCATGCCCTGGCGCGCATGAACGACGGCAGCGTGTGGTCCGCCAGCGCCGAACTGATCGTGACCCTTCCCGCCTGCATCGAGGGCTGAGCCATGAGCCGCGCGCTGATCAACGTTCCCGCCAAGGCCCGCAAGGGCGAGGTGATCCAGATCCGCACCCTGGTCCAGCACGAAATGGAAACCGGGTTCCGCCCGCTGCCCAATGGCGGCTTCGCGCCGCGGCTCATCCTGCGCCGCTTCGAGTGCATCTACGACGGCGAGACGGTCTTCGCCGCCGACCTGCATCCCGCGATCTCCGCCAATCCCTATCTCGCCTTCCGGACCGTGGCGACGACGAGCGGCGAGATGCTGTTTCGCTGGATCGACGATCGCGGCGCCGTGCGCGAGGAGCGCGCGACGATCGAGGTCACATGATCCGTCGCCGCGGCGCCGCGCTGGCACTGTTGCTGGCCCTCGCGACGGTCGCGACGCGCGTGGAGGCCCAGGACACGCGCCGCTCGGGGTTCATGTTCATGAGCCCCGGGACCCAGGCGATGCAGCGCGACGACATGGAGAACCCGGGCATGCTCGCGGTGCTCGACGGCGCCGAGCTGTGGGCGAAGCCGGCGGGCACCAGCGGGCGCAGCTGCGCCGATTGCCACGGCGGCGGCGCGGAGGCGATGCGCGGCGTCGCGGCGCGCTACCCCGCCTTCGACGCGACGCGCGGCGAGGCGATCGACCTCGCCGGCCGCATCCTGCAATGCCGCGCCGAACGTCAGGGCGACGCGCCGCCGCCGCGCGAAAGCCGCACGCTGCTCGCGCTCACGGCCTTCGTCGCGCATCGCGCGCGCGGGATGCCGGTCGCGCCGGATGCCGATCCGCGCATGACGCCAGTGGTCGAGGCGGGCCGCGCGCTCTGGCACAAGCGGCTCGGCCAGCTCGACCTGTCCTGCGCGCAATGCCACGACGACAATGCCGGGCAAAAGCTCGCCAGCGCGCCGATCCCCGAGGCGCATCCGACCGGCTATCCGATCTACCGGCTCGAATGGCAGACGACCGGATCGCTGCAGCGCCGGATCCGCGGCTGCCTGACCGGCGTGCGCGCGGAGCCCTTCGCCTATGGCGCCGACGAATACATCGCGCTCGAAGCCTTCCTCATGGAGCGCGCCCGCGGCATGGAGATCGAGACCCCGGGCGTGCGTCCCTGACCATCGCGGCCGGTGCCGCCCCGACCACCGGGGAGCGGCGGCCCTCCAGGCGACGGATCGAGCGCAATGGTTGTCTGGATCCGATTGCTCGCGGTGGCAGGCGTGGCGTCGCGCCCTGAGCCGCGCATGCCCTCCTGCCAGCGCGCTGCCGCGCGCTGTCTGTCCTCCCATCCGCGCCTGCGCGCGGACGGGAGGACGGTCGCGATGTGGCAGGTCGGCGCGAGGTTGATATCGGCACCGTCCTCCTGGCCGCGCGGCAGCGCGGCTGGGAGGACAGACGACGTGCGCCAGCACGGCGGGACGCCGAGGCGAAGAATGGGGCGGCGGCGGATCGAGGGGAATGGTTGTCTGGATCCGATTTCGCGTGGATCCGATTTCGGGGCCGGTCAGGGCGCGCGCGGCTTGCGGATGAGAAGGACGAACTGCGATTCGAAGATGAACATTCCGGGAATGGCGTTCATCGCCGCGTCGAGAAGGACCAGGAGCGAGCGCGCGAGCAGCGCGCCGCGGATGCCCCCGACCGCGTTGCAGAGGTGAAAGAGCGGGCTACCGACCCGGGTCAGCCACATGGCCGACCTCCGCGCCACGACCTCGCCGCCGCGGGCCTCGATCCGCCGGATGAGCTTCGACGGCTGCGTCGACGGGTGATGCGGCAGCGCCATGGCCCAGTTCTTTTCCGGGTTGAGCCGGACGCGCCGGTAGAAATCCCAATTCGACACCGCGTGATAGATGTTCCCGAGACGGGGGCGGCGATAGGTCCATCCCGACGGTGTCGACAGGCTGATATAGCCGCCCGGTTTCGTCAGATCGAACAGCGCGTCGAGCAGGTCTTCGGTATCGGCGACATGCTCGTAGACCTGCGAGCAGACCACGAAATCGTGCTGGCCGCCGGCGCTGCGATAGGGACCCTTGACGAGGTCGGCGCGCGGCACGAGAAGGCGGGCACGCTCCAGGCTGTCGTCGTTGTCGTCGACGCCGCCCAGCCGGGCGTTCGGGAAATGACCGCCGATCTGCGCCAGCAATCGACCGCGCCCGAATCCCACGTCGAAGACCGAGAAATCCTGGGTTCTCCTGAAGACGGCAATCGCGTTGGTCAGGTGTTTTTCGCCGATCAGGTCGTCGCTGAAGGACATCAGCCTTACGACCGGTGACTCGTCGTCGTCATGCCCGTCGATCTGCTTCAGGGAGTCGGAGATCTGGCGATCCTGGATCTCTTCC
Organism: uncultured Rhodospirillales bacterium; assembly: GCA_903860935.1. GTDB lineage: Bacteria > Pseudomonadota > Alphaproteobacteria > CACIAM-22H2 > CACIAM-22H2 > CAIOSQ01. The sequence goes on from CAIOSQ010000394.1 coordinate 8,886, forward strand.
CAGGACGGGTCGCTGGTCATGGTTCGTCCCTCGTCATGAGGCATCGCGCAAAATCGTATCCGGATTGCCTTTTCCGGCACGCCCGCCGGAGAACGCGGCAGAAGACATCGACCTGGAGCGGATAGCCACGCCTCATCCCGGAAAGATGCCGGGATGGGCCTTGACCCAGGCAGCGTAATGCCGCGCGGCGATGGCCGGCGGGAAGGCCGGGACGAAGCCGAATTCGGCGGCGAGGTTGCGGTTGTGCGCGATTGCGCGCGCGCGATCGAGGGGCATGAAATAGGCGATGTCGCTCTCGGCCTCGGCCTCGACCAGGCGATGGGAGAAGGCGGGGAACTCGGCCGCCAGCGCCTCCGCCATCAAGCGCAGATGCCAGATCTCCGCGATGTTGACGTCGTAGACAGCCGCGCGCGGCTTCGCGGCGTCGAGCAGCAGCAGCACCGCGCGCGCGACATCGCCGCCATGCACCCAGTCGCGCTGGCCGTTGACGTGCAACCGCGCCTCGCCGCCGCGCAGCGCGAGGTGCGCCAGCTGGTAAGGCGGGCTCAGCGTCGCGCGCAGGCCGGTGTCGCGCTCCCACGGCCCGAAGACCGAGGCGAAGCGCGCGGCCACGGCATCGACGCCATGAAGGTCGCGGAAATGCATCATCATGCGCTCGCCGAGCAGCTTGGTGATGCCGTAGAGCGTGAAGGGGCGCGGCGCGGTGTCCTCGTCCAGCGACGCCTCGTGCAGCGGCGCCTCGCCATAGACCGCGGTCGAGCTGGCATAGACGACGCGGCGCAGACGGTGGGCGGCGGCCGCCTCGAACATCGCCAGCGTGCCGATCGCGTTGACGTCGAGCACCCGCGACGTCCCGCGCAGGTCCTGCTGCGCGCCGTAGGTGATCGCGGCGAGATGGATCGCCGCGCCGACGCCATGCGCACGGATCGTCTCGCCGAGCAGGCGCGGCGTCGCGATGTCCGCGGCGATCGCCTCGAGCCGGCCGGGCAGCCGCGCGAAGTCGGCAGCCGCGACCGCGGGCAGCGCGTCGTGCGAGAGCGCGACGACATGATCGCCGCGCGCCAGCAGCGCCTCGACGATGTTGAGACCGACGAAGCCACTGGCTCCGGTGACGAGAATCGTTTCGCTCATAGCGCCAATCCCAGTTCGTGGCCTTCGAAGACCGCCTCAAGGGCGGTGCGCGGGGCAAGGCTGTCGCCGATCGCGCGCGCCGGCAGCCCCGCCGCCTCGAGCGCGCGGAACAGGCCGTCCTCGGCCCGGTTGTACGCCGCCTCGATCACCGTGTCGAAGCCACAGAGCCGTTCGATCGCGCCGGTCGAGACATCCTCGACCTCCAGCGTCGTGCCGTCCCAGCGCCGCGCCATGCGCAGCAGCGCGATCCGCACGCCGTATTCGCGCAGCCGCCGCCGCGTCGCCAGCGTCGAGTAGATCGTCGTCCGCCATGCGAAGCCGGCCACCGGCACGAAGACCGTCACATGCCGCCCGGTCTGCGCGAGATGCTCGGCGAGCGACAGGCTGCTCCATTCGCCGATCGTGTCGAGCAGCGCGACGCGCTGGCCGCAGGACGCATCGGTGGCCAGCGCCTGTTCCATGGTCAGTACCGTGCCGCCGCCGGGCAGCGCCGACGCCACCGGCACCGAGCCGGTGGCGATCACGGTGAGGTCGGGCGCCAGGGCGCGGATCGCCGCGAGATCCGCCGCACGGCCGGTTTCCATCTGCACGCCATGGCGCGCGCATCGCGCCAGCAGATGGTCGCGCAGCCCCATGAACTCGCGGCGATGCGGCATCCGCGCGATCCAGCGCAGCTGCCCGCCGAGTTCCTCGGCGCGCTCCCAGAGCCGCACGCGATGGCCGCGCGCGGCCGCGACCCACGCCGCCTCAAGCCCCGCCGGGCCGCCGCCGACCACCAGGATGTCGCGTGGCGTCGCGGCCGGGCTCTCCTCCGGCAGCTTCATGTCGCCTTCGCGCCCGCCGCGCGGATTGACGAGGCAGGTCAGCGGCAGATTGCGCTCCAGCATGCCCGCGCAGCCCTGGTTGCAGCCGATGCAGGGGCTCTGCTCGTCCTCGCGGCCGGCGATGGCCTTGGCGACGATGTCGGGATCGGCGAGATGCGCGCGCGCCATGCCGACGAGATCGGCGTCGCCCGCCGCGATCGTCGCCTCGGCCTCCGCGATGCCGCGGAACTTGCACACCGCGAAGACCGGCATGTCGTGACCGGCCTCGCGCAGCGCCGCGCGGATCGCCGCCGGCAGGGCGCGGAACGGCGCGGCGTCGACATTCATGTCGGCCATCTGCGTCGCGAGCGAATAGCTGGCGTGATAGGCGGAATGCGAGACGTTCACGAAGTCGAGCCGCACCGCGCCCGCCAGCGCGACGACGATCTCGCGCATGTCGTCGAGCGTCAGCCCGCCCTCGAGATACTCCTCGGCGCTGATCCGGATGCCCATCGGCATGTCCGGCCCGATCGCCGCGCGCACCGCCGCGATCGTCTCAATCGGAAAGCGCAGCCGGTTGGCGAGCGAGCCGCCATAGGCGTCCGCGCGCCGGTTCGAGGCCGGCGACAGGAATTGCTGCAGCAGGTGGCCGTGCCCCGCCGTCACCTCGATGCCGTCGAAGCCGGCCTCGCGCAGATGCCGGGCGCTGACGACATGGCCGTCGATCACGGCCGCCATCTCGGCGGGTGTCATCGCATGCGGCAGCTGCGCGGTCGGGCTCCAGCGCACCGCCGATGGGCCCCAGGAGACGGTGCGCTCCCACTCGCCCTCGATCTGGCGGCCGAGATGGATGATCTGGCCGAAGATCCGCGCGCCCTCGTCCTGGACGGCGCGCGCGATGCGCGCGAAGGGCGCGACGCAGCGCGGGTCGTAGCCGGCGACGCCCTGCGGCCGGCCGACCGTGTTCCGCTGCACCCGGATCGATTCGAAGATCACGAGACCGGCGCCGCCGCGCGCACGGGCCCGATGATAGGCAAGGTGCCGCTCGCTCGGCAGATGGTCGCGGCCGTAATTGGTCGTATGCGCCGGCACGAAGATGCGGTTGCGCAATTCGAGCCCGCCGACCCGGATCGGGGCGAGGGCGTTGGGGTAGCGCGTGGACGTCATGCGCGGGGAACCTCTGCGCTGGGGCTTTCGTTCGCCGACGAGTTTGCCCAAACTATCGGCCCGCCGCGAGGCGCATGACGACAAGGGCGCCGCGGCGCCGCACGGGAAGGATGGACCCCTCATGAAGACCAGGATCGGCCGCTTGGCGCTCGCCGCCACCCTCGCCTGCGCATCGCTGCCCGCCGCATCGCCGGACGCCGCGGCGCAGACGCTTGTCGTCGCCGCGCTCAAGACGCCCGGCGGCGTCGACGGCGACGCGCTCAAGCCCGGCACGCAGAACGTCGTGACCCAGGTCTACGAGGGCCTGACCGCCTATGCGCGCACGCTCGACGCCGACGGCAACGGGCGCCTCGACTTCACCCGCGTGGTGCCGCATCTGGCCGAGAGCTGGACCGTCTCGCCCGACGGCCGGACCTATGTCTTCCGCCTGCGCCAGGGCGTGCGCAGCATCCATGGCAACGAGCTGACCGCCGACGACGTGGTCTGGAGCTGGCGCAAGTCGATCGAGCAGAAGCGCACCGGGCTTTTCATCGCCAGCGTCTCCGGCGTCGAGACCTTCGAGAAGCTGGACCGCTACGAGGTCAAGTTCTCGCTCAAGGCGCCGAGCCAAGTGTTCCTGCACCTGCTCACCAACTACGTGCCCGCGGTCTACGATTCGACCGAGACGCGCAAGCACGCGACGCCCGACGATCCCTACGCGCTCAAATGGATCGACGCGAACACCGCCGGTTTCGGCGCCTACCACATGGAAAGCCTGCGCCAGGGCGAGCAGGCCATCTTCGTCGCCAATCCGAATTATTTCGGGCCGGCGCCGCATTACAAGCGCGTGGTCTATCGCGAGATCCCCTCGGGCGCCGCGCGCTACCAGCTGCTGCTCGCCGGTCAGGCGCAATGGATCGAGGAGCTGACCCACAAGCAGGTGGCGGAGCTGCGCCGCGACCGGCGCGTGAAGGTGAGCGGCGTCGAGGGCACCGCCATGGCCTCGCTGCGCATGAACACCCGCTTCAAGCCCTTCGACGACGTGCGCGTGCGCCGCGCCATGGCGCTGGCGACGGATTACGACGGCATCAACGCCGCGGTCTTCGAGGGGCTGGGCACGCGCCCGGTCAGCGTCGTGCCGCCGATCATCCCCGGCCATCTCGCGAGCCTGCCGCGCATCGAGCCGGACATCGCGAAGGCCAAGGCGCTGCTCGCGGAGGCCGGCCATCCCGACGGCATCGACGTGACGATCGAGTATGCCGGGCTCGAATGGTGGGAAGAGGGGATCGCGATCCAGATGCAGCGCAGCCTCGCCGCGGCCGGCATCCGCGCCACGCCCAAGCGCATCACCGACGCCGACATGCGCGCGCGCTCGGCGATCAACCGGCGCGACCTGCCGCTCTTCACCTTCAAGGATTTCCCCTTCGCGCTCGACCCGATCTACAAGATGTTCAACGACGCGCACCAGAAGGGCGCCTCGAACCGCAACGACTACAACAACGCGGCCTTCGACAAGCTGCTCGACGACGCGGCGGTGGAGATCGATCCGGCGAAGCGCCTTGCCATGGGCGAGGCGGCGCAACGCCTGCACGCCGAGGACGCGACCTGGGTCTACATCGCCTATCCCGGCCATTTCGAGGCCATGCCGACCTGCATGCGCGGATACACGTGGTATCCGGACTACCACGAGCGCTGGCGCGAGCTGAGCTGCCAGTGACGGCCGCCGCGCGCGGCGGCGTGGATCAGCCGCGCCGCCGCAGCGCGAGCAGCGTCAGCTGCTCGAACAGGGCCTGGGCCGCGATCTGGGCGGTGTTCGTGCCGGCATCGTATTGCGGCGCCACCTCGACGACGTCGCCGCCCACGATGTCGATGCCGGCGAGGCCGCGCAGGATCGCCAGCACCTCGCGGGCCGACAGCCCGCCCGCCTCGGGCGTCCCGGTACCCGGCGCGAAGGCGGGATCGAGCCCGTCGACATCGAAGGACACGTAGACCGGGCCGTCGCCGACGACCGCGCGCGCCCTCGCGATCACCGCCCGGACGCCCATCTCGGTGACCTCCTCGGCATGGATCACCGTCATCCCCGCGGCGTAGGAGAATTCCCACAGGAACTCCGCCGCGCCGCGGATGCCGATCTGGATCGTCCGCTCGGGGTCGAGCACGCCGTCCAGCACGGCTTGCCGGAACGGCCCGCCGTGATGGAATTTCGAACCCTCGAACGGGCCGCCAGTGTCGCAATGCGCGTCGATATGGACGAGGCCCACGGGCCGGTCGCGGCCGAGCACGCGCAGGATCGGATAGGACACCGAATGGTCGCCGCCGACGCCGAACGGCACCACGCCAGCCGCGGCGATCGTGGCGTAATGGGCCTCGATGTCGGCGATCGACTGCTCCAGGCTATAGCGGCTGGAGAACGGGACATCGCCGATATCCGCGACGCGCAGCGCCGCCACCGGGGCGATGCGCTGGACATGGTTGTAGGGGCCGATGCGCTCCACGCCGCGCACGGCGCGCGGGCCGAAGCGCGCGCCGCTGCGATGGGTGACGCCGAGATCCATCGGGATCCCGATCAGGGCCGCGTCGAGCCCGTCGAGCCGCGCCGCGCCGCCCTCGTCGGGGCGGTAGGGCGCATCGAGGAAGGTCTTCACCCCGGCATAGGGCAGCCGGCGCCGCTCGGTTCCGGCGAAGAGCATCTCCGAGACCTTGCGGAACTCGGGATCCTGGACGTCGCCCGCCTTCGCGCCGGCGTAGCGGGCCCGCAGGGCGGCGAGTTTGTCGGCCGTGAACATCGCCGCCGGCCCGGATCGCTCAGAGGACCGAGTTGACCCATTCGTAAAGCTTGCTCTTCGGCAGGCTGCCGACCTTGGTCGCCGCGACCTGCCCGTTCTTGAACAGCATCAGCGTCGGGATGCCCTGGACGCGGTATTTCAGCGGCGTCCCCGGGTTCTCGTCGATGTTGATCTTCGCGACCGTCACCTTGCCCTGGAGGTCGCGGGCGAGATCCTCGAGCGCAGGCGCGATCACGCGGCACGGTCCGCACCACTCGGCCCAGAAATCGACCAGCACGGGCAATCCCGATTTCAGGACATCGGCCTCGAAGGACGTATCGGTGATCTTGACGGTCGTGCTCATGGACATGCTCCTTCGGGGCTATCCCGCGCCGGATGACCGACGCGGGGACGGGAATGTAGGAACCCCCTCCGTCACCGGTCAAGCCACCGTCCCGGCCTGTTCGCGCCCGTCAGACGGTATCGCTGGCCGATGCGGCGGCGGACGGGGGCGCAAGGGCGGCAAGAGCCGCATCGAGACGTGGCGCCGGCAACTCGGTCACCACCGCGCCGACGGTCCAGACCAGGATGCAGCGTATGGCGCGGCCGGGATAGAGGGGCGCGAGCAGCGCGCGGTAGAGGGCGAGCTGCGCCACATAGGCGTCCGGGACTTGGACCTGCGAGGCGGGTGGTACGCGGTTCGACTTGAAATCGGCGATCACGATCTCGTCCGGCCTGACCACCAGCCGGTCGATCTGTCCGGAGACCGCATGCCCGGCCACGGTCCCGATCACCGGCACCTCGGCCCGCGCCTCGGGCCCGAACAGCTCGGGGCAGGCGGCGAGGACGCCCAGCGCCTCGGCGGCGAGCCCGACGCGCGCCTCCTCCGGCAGCCCCGGCATCGCGCGCGCGAGAAGGCGGCGCGCCGCCTCTGGCCGGTCGGCATCGGGAAAGGCCGGCAGCATCTCGAACATCAGGTGCAGCGCGACCCCGCGCTGCGCCGCGAGAGGACCGCCCGGGGCGGTGGCGACCGACGCGGCCGGCACACCGAGCATCGACGGGTTCAACGGCGGGGGCGGCGGCGCCTCGCGCGGCGCGGGATCGCGCGCCCAGCCGGGCAATCCGGCCGCGGTCGCCGGACCGCCAGCGGCGGCGGCGGACGGGGGCACGATGCCCACCCCGGGATCATCCACCGCGCCCAGGCGCAGGCCCTTCGGCCCGCCCCAGGGCAGATCGACCTCGCGGACCCCTGGCTGGCCGCGTAGCGCGCTGTCGAGCAAGGCATGCCAGCTCTCCTCGCCCTCGGTCTTCGCCGTGTCCGTGCCGCCGCTTTCGCCCGATGCCGGCGCCTTGTCGGCCCAGCCGCAGACATAGAGCCGGTCGCGCGGCCGCGTCGTCGCCACGTAGAGCAGGCGGCGATATTCCTCGAGACGCGCGCGCCGCGCCTCCTGCCGCGCCTCTGAACTCAGCGGCGTGTCACCGGCCTTGGGGCCCGGCCAGAGCAGCAGCGGTTCGTCCCGGCCCGCGGCTCCGGCCTCCGGCCAGAAGAGCTTCGGATCGAAGCGCCCGGCCGGCGGCGACAGCGTGTCGGGCAGGAAGACGATCGGCGCCTCCAGCCCC
>CAIOSQ010000395.1 GCA_903860935.1 uncultured Rhodospirillales bacterium
GGAGCTCGAGGGTGCGGTCATGGACGCCCTCCAGGCGCATACCGCCATGAGCCAGCAGGCCCTCGGGTCGAAGCAGCTGATGTCCGACCTGAAATCCGTCCTGCTCGGCGCCGGAAAGCTCTGGGAGAGCTTGCGGGCGAAGGCGGGGCAGGATCTTTCGGCTTAGGCGGCCGGCTCAGCGGCCTGTCGCGGCTCAGGGCATGCGTGCAGGCTTCCGCGAAGGCGCGAATGCTGGTCTACCGCTTCGGGACGACGATGCGGGCGATTGAACTGACCCGGCAATGACGACAGCGTTTCACCATCGGTCCGATGAGCTACTGCGGCTGCGTCGTCACGGCGCTCACGGCCGGCATCGTATGAAAGACCCTCTGGGCTTGACCACGCTACGGAATACCAGTAGCCATGATCGCGTTCGAGTGGGACACCCGCAAAGCGAGCGCCAACCTGCGCAAGCACGGGGTGAGCTTCGCGCTTGCGTCGGAGGCTTTTCGCGACGTCTTCGCGATCGAGTGGGTCGACGAGCGGGAAGCGTATGGCGAGCCGCGCATGATCCTTCTGGGGATGGCTGCCGCGACCTTGCTTGCGGTCGTCTACGTGGAACGGGGGGACAGGGTCAGGTTGATTTCTGCACGAAGGGCGACACGCAATGAGCGGAAAATCTATCTCGCCGAAAATGGCCCGTGAAGACATCGCGAAACGCCTGCGTCGTGGACAGAAAAAGACCTCCGGACAGTCGGCGCGGCAGTCCGAGGCCGATATCCTGGCAGCCGCGAGGACCGATCCCGACAATCCGCCGCTGGCGACACGCACTCTGAGCCGCATGAAACGGCTTCCGCGTGTGCGAACGCTGCGGCGCGCGCTCGACCTGACCCAGGAGGAGTTCGCGCGCGTCTACCATATCCCGCTGGGTACGCTGCGCGACTGGGAGCAGGGACGCACGCGACCCGACCAGGCGGCGTGCGCCTATCTCACAGTCATCGCGCGCGACCCGGAACACACGCGCCGAGTCCTGGCGTGCGGAGCGCCATAGAGGCCGCGCCGGCGGCGGAGAAAAAACCTCCCCAGCTTTGAATTTCCCTTGCGCGACGCGCCCGGCTGGCAAGCCGCCGGTGGGGGAAATTCAAAGCTGGGGAGGTTTTTTTGTTTGACCCCGTGCTGTCAGTTGCCGGCGAGGAAGGCGGCGATCGCGGGGTCGCGGCGCAGGGCGGCGAGGGCGTCGGCATCCGGCAGCTGCGGGCGGTCGCGCGCGGTGTCGACCATGCACAGAAAGCCCAGCGGCGCATCGGCGGCGGCGCGGAACTGGTGCCAGGCCAGCGGCGGGATCGAAACGAGGTCCTGGGGCGACACCGCGCGGATCTCCGTGCCGACGAGACAGGTGCCGGTACCGCGCAGGATCATCACGCCATGCACGTGTTCGTGGCGCTCCAGCGTCGAGTAGCCGCCGGGCGCGATCTCGAAATAGCGCAGCTCGCAGGCCAGACGCGGATCGCCAAACAGCACACGACGCGTGATCGCCTTGAAGGGCGCGCTGCCCTCGTCCTTGTAGGCGTGCTCAGCGACGCCCTCCCACCGACAGTCGCCGGTCGCGGGACGGAACGCTGGCAGGGCGGGCGTATGGGAGGTCGTGTCATCCATGGGCATGCTCCGCGACGCTGTCCGAAAACCGGGCGGCTTCCTCGGCGAGGCGTTCGCGCGCCGAGAGCAGCGCGCCGCCGACCAGCAGCATGACATCCGCGCCGTAGAAGGCGAGCATTTCCGGCACGCGCTCCGGCGTCATGCCGCCCGCCGGCACCGGAACGCATGCGCGCAGCCCGCGATCGGGACCAAGCGCTGCGCGGGCGAGCGCGCGGCAGGTCTCCGGCGAATAGCCGAAGCGACCGCCATGATTGGGAAACACGGTCGCATCGGCACCGAGCATGCGGAACAGCGTGCCGAGCAGCAGCGGCGGCGCGATGCGCGCCGCGCCGGCCATCGCCGGATGCGCCATGAAGCCCATCGCGGGGAATTCGCGCACCACCGCGTGGAAGGCGGGCAGACCCACGATCATCGGCGCCACCAGCACCATGTCGACGCCGTTGTCGATCGCGCAGCGTATCTGCCGGCGCATCGCATCGAGATCGCCGGTGACGCTCGGCGCGTAGCGCGTGCGCGCGCCGGATGCCGCGGCCGCGACCCGGATCGCGGCGGCACAGGCCTCGACGCGGCGCGCGAACGGGCTATAGGGCTGATCGGCGAGGCCGTGATCGTCCTTGATGATGTCGATGCGTCCGCGCGCAAGCGCGGCGGCCACACGCGCGAGGCCCTCGGGCGGCAGGCCCTGCGGCTTGAGCGCGGAGCATGTGAGCGCGCGCTCCGACGCGCCGGCCATCGCGCGCAGCCCCTCGAGCCCCTGATGCGGGCCGCCGAAACCGCGCGCCATCGCATCCGGAAATTCCGCGTCGCGCAACTCGACGTCGTCGAGGATCGAGGCGTTGCCGAACAGCATGTTCATCAACTGGCCGGGCTCGCCGCCCGTCGTGGAGACGGCGAGCGCGATGCGCACGTCGAAGCGCCCGTCGCCGACATCGGCGATGTCCTCGACGCGGCCGACGATCTCGTCCAGCACGGTGCGGTCGTCGATGGCCGCGACCGGCATCTCGACGCTCTGCTCGACGGCGATCGCCTGGGCGCGCGCGGCGATCGCGGCGGCGTCCGCACGCACGCGATAGGTGACGTGAATCCTGTCCATGGCCGCGCTAGATACGTCAGGCACGAGCCTCCCGCCAGGGGTGGCGGAGGCGCACCGCGCCGCTATTTCGACTTCGCGACGAAGACCCCGTCCCAGCCCGGACCGGGCGGGTCCTCGACCATCGCGTCCAGCCGCGCGCCATATTCCTCGTAGAGCCCGGCGAGATCATAGGCCTCGGCGTCCTCCATGCACGCGGCGATGCCGGCACGTGCGCCGTCGATGTCCTGGGCGCGGTAGCAGGCGAGCATGCGCCCGTGGTTGTCGCGCAGACGACGGAAGCGCTCCGTCTTCGCCTCGGCCTCGTCGCCGACGATGGTGAAGATGCGCACAGGCTCGGTCTTGCCCTTGACCTTTATCAGGTCGAGTTCGATGCAGGCGAAGTCGCGCGCGCCGTCATGCGTCGTCTCGCCGATGACGAGATCGAGGTGATAGGTCTTGCTCTTACCCTCGAGGCGCGAGGCGAGGTTCACCGCGTCGCCGAGAACCGAATAATTGAGCTTCTGGTCGGAGCCCATGTTGCCGACGCAGACCTCGCCGGAATTGAGGCCGATGCCGATGGCGA
>CAIOSQ010000396.1 GCA_903860935.1 uncultured Rhodospirillales bacterium
TCGTGACCGGCACCAGCCGCACATCGAGGTCGGGCCAGACGATCTGCCGGTGATATTCGAAACGCGCCAGCGCGGTCTCGGCGTTGCCCGTCGTCGTCGTCACCAGGAACCGCTCGGCGCCGAGCCGAAACGCCACGCCGTCGTCGAAGATGCGGCCGTCTTCCAGCAGCATCATGCCGTAACGCCCCATGCCGGGCGCGAGGTCCGACCACGCGTTGCAGTAGAGTCGCTCGAGGAAGGTGACGACGTCGCGCCCGCCGAACTCGAATTTTCCGAGCGGGCTGGAATCGTAGACCACCACGGCCTCGCGACACCGCAGGCATTCGCGCGCGGTCGCCGTGTCGAGCGTCTCGCCGGGGCGCGGGTAGTAGCCGGGACGGCGCCAATGCCCCCCGACATCGTACATCGTCGCACCGGCGGCTTCGTGCCACGCGGTCAGGGGCGTCGCACGTGCCGGCGCGAGCATCCAGCCCGCGCGCGGTACGATCGTTCCGAACTCGACGGGCGCGAAAGGCGGGCGATAGGTGGTGGTCCCCACGGCCCCTGGCAGATCGCCGCGCGCCGCTGCCAGCACCGCGATGGCGTCGAGATTGCCATGTCGTCCCTGGTCGCCCGCCATGCCGGCGGTGGTGTAGCGCTTCATCAGTTCGACGGACTCGTAGCCCTCGCGCGCGGCAAGGCGGATATCTGCCGCGGTCACATCTGCCGCGAGATCGACGAAAACCTTGCCGCCGCGCCATCCCGCTCCGGGTGGCTCGTCGCCAGGAGCGCGATCGAGGTCGAACTCCTCGGTCGCGATCACGTCCTCGATCCGCGCCTCGGGCGCGCAACGTCCCAGCGCGGCCGCGATGTCGCGCGCGATCGCCTGACCGTCGGCCAGGGCAGCCGCCAGCGTCATCCGGCCCGCGCACGCGCCGATGCTCGTCACCGGGCGCGAATCCGCGCGCGGCACGAAGGCGTCGAGGGTCGGATCATGGTCGAGACGCCCGCCGGCATGGCTGTGCAGATGCACCAGCGGCGTCCAGCCGCCAGAGACGGCGACGACGTCGCAATCCAGCGTCCGGGGGCGATCGACCGCATCCGGCGCGGCGACACGCAGCCCCTCGACCGTGCGGCCGACGATGTCCAGCGCGCGATGCCCGCCGACCACCGCCACGCCCAGGCGCGCGGCGAGGTCGAGCGCCGCGGCCGCGATGCGCCGCCGCGGATCGACGATGGCAGACACCTGAACGCCGATGCGGCGCAAGCGCGCGACGTCGCCATAGGCACCGCTGTTGTTCGCGACGACGACGACATTGCGTCCGCACGCGACGCCGAAGCGCTCGGCATAGCGACGTACGGCAGACAGCGACATTACGCCGGGACGGTCGTTGTTGGCGAAGAGCATCGGCCGCTCGATGGCGCCGGTGGCGAGGACGATGCGATCGGCGCGAATCTTCCAGAGGCACGCGTCGAGCCCGGGCTCGGGCCGACGCTGGACCGCAACCGCGAAGCCATGATCATGAAGCCCGAGAACGAGGCAGCGCGGCAGTCGCAGCGAGTCGGCGCATGCGTCGAACGCCGCCGCGGCCCCTCGCGCCCAGTCACTGGCCCGCGCGCCATCGACCCAGGCCTCCAGTCCCGCGAGACCCGGCTCTCCCGGCGCGTCGCCATCGTCGGCCAGCACGACCCGCGCGCCGCTCGCGGCGAGGTCCCGCGCCGCGATCAACCCGGCCGGCCCGGCCCCCACGACCAGGACATCGCAATGGACCGTTCGCGCGATCCTCCGCCAATCGGGAACCGTGCCATCGACGCGCGCGAGGCCCGCCGCGGCGCGGATGGCGCGCTCGTAATGCGGCCACGCGCCCTGCGGCCCGATGAAGGTCTTGTAGTAGAACCCGGCCGGCAGCAGCGGCGAGAGCCAGTCGTGGATCTCCCGCAGGTCAAAGCGCAGGCTCGGCCAGACATTCACCGCACGCGCATCGAGCCCGGGGGTCACCTCCACGCGGGTGGCGAGCGCCAGCGGATCGTCGCCGCAGGTCACGAGACCGTTGGGATCGTCGAGATCGAACCCGTAGATCCCGCGCGGGCGATGATATTTGAAGCTGCGGCCGACGACACGAACGCCGGCGGCGAGCAGCGCCGCGGCCAGCGTTTCGCCGCCATGCGCCTGCAGCGCGCGGCCATCGAACCGGACGCTCAGTTCAGCGCCGCGCGACGCGCTGCCCGGGACGGGAAGGCGATAGCCGCTCATGGCAGGATCCGGTTGTCGCGCGTGTCGCGGCGGATGCGAAACCAGGCCCGGCAGCCATGCTTGTGCCACCAGAACTCGTCCTGCGGTCCCCGGACGTTGTCGCGCGCGTAGAGCAGTTCGGCCAGCGCCGCCCCATCGGCGCCGGTCGCCGCATCGGGCCGGCGGACAGGCTCCCCGCCGCACAGGAACTCGTTCTCGGCGCGCGGGCCGCAGAATGGGCAGGCGATGACGAGCATGCCGGTCTCCGCCTATAGCCGGTTGGAGGCGCCGGCCGTCTCGAACAGCGGTCGGCCCTTCGCGAAACGCGACAGCAGCAGATGTTCGGCGAGCGGATGCGGCGCGCCGGTGGCGACGAGATGGGCAAGCGCCACGCCGCCGATCGGGATCGCCTTGAAGCCGCCCGATCCCCAGCCGACGCTCAGGCTGAGCCCGGCGACTGGCGCCGGTGACAGGATCGGCGTGATGTCGTGGCACAGATCGATCGACCCGGCCCATTGGCGCAGCATGCGCACGCGCTTCAGCGCGGGAAAAAGCGAAAGCATCGCCGCCACCGCTTCCTCGATCACGGCGAAGCTACCGCGCGCCGCGTAGGACGGGTACGCGTCCGCGCCGCCGCCGATGACGAGTTCGCCCTTGTCGCTCTGCGAAAAATAGGTCGCGAATTGCGGGATGTTGACGATCACGTCGAGCATCGGCTTGAGCGGCTCCGAAACGAAGGCCTGCAGCGGGACGGTCTCGATCGGCAATCGGAATCCGGCCGTCGCGGCGAGGTCGCCCGCATGGGCGGATACGCACATCGCGACGCGCGGCGTAGCGACGAAGCCGCGCGCGGTCTCGACCCCGATCACCCGGTCGCCCTCGCGCCGGATGGAGCGGACCTCGCAGTTCTGGACGATGTCCACGCCCATCGCGTCGGCGGCGCGCGCATAGCCCCAGGCGACGGCGTCGTGGCGCGCGACACCGGCCGTCGGATGCCAGCTTGCCGCGAGGACAGGCAGACGCACCGGAGCCTCCGGGGCGAGCAGCGGGAGACGTTCGCGCGCCTGGGCGGGGGTCAGGATTTCGAACGGCACGCCGATCAGCCGCAGCGCCGCCTGACGGCGCTTGACGTCGCGCAGCTTCGCCCAGGTCTGGATCAGGTCGATCTGGCCGCGCTGGCTGAACATGACATTGTAGTTCAGCGTGCGAGACAGTTCCTCCCACAGCCTGATTCCGGCGGCGTAGAAGCGCATCGACGGCTCGCGCAGATAATTCGCGCGGATCGTCACCGTGTTGCGCGCCGTGTTGCCGCCGCCGAGCCAACCCTTGTCCAGGACGGCGATGCGCGACAGGCCATGGTCGCGCGCGAGATGATAGGCGGTCGCCAACCCATGACCGCCGGCCCCGACGATCACCGCATCATAGGCCGGCTGCAGCGGCGGATCGCGCCAGGCACGCGGCCAATGCGCATGCCCGCTCAGGGCGTTGCGGGCGAGCGAAAGGATCGAATAGCGCATGACAGGCGACCTCGCCGGCGCGTACGGCGCCGGCGAGGCGATACCGGGCTCAGCCCTTGTGCAGGACCAGCTTGTACTTGTCGTTCAGCTCGTCGAAGAAGCCGCTGGCCTGGCGCAGCACGACCCAGTTGTTCAGGAAGTTCAGCCAGATCAGATCGTCGATCGCCGACATGAAGCACAGCGGGATCGAGTTCTTCGGCGTGTCCTGGAGAACCATGGTCAGGTTCGGGTGCTCGGCGACGAGTTGCGAGCCCTCGACGAGGCTGGTGATCGTCGCGTCCACGCGGCCGGCGAGCAGTTCCTGGAAGTCGCGCACCGGGGATTCGACGCGGCGGACCTTCGCCTTCGGCAGTTCCGACGTGACGAACTGCTCCATGGTCGTGCCGAGATTGAAGCCGACCGTTGTGTTCGGGGAGTTGATGTCATCCCAGGTCTTGAACTTCGCGGCCGCGTCCTTGCGCGCCAGCGGCAGGAAGGCGTTGCGGCCCCAGGGGATCGTGAAGGCCGCGGCCTTCATGCGCGCCACGCTCATCGACGTGCCGGTGGTGACGATGTCGTACTGGTTCGCGGTCAGCCCGCTGATCAGCGTCGGCCAGGTCGTCGGCACGAATTCGACCTTAACGCCGAGATCGGCGCCGAGCTTGTGTGCGCAATCGATCTGATGGCCGCGCAACTCGCGGCTCTGCGGATCGCGGAAGCTCATCGGGTTGAAATCGCCCGTCGTGCCGCAGCGGATCACGCCGTTTTGCTGGATGGTCTGGAGCCGCGAGCGGCCCGCCGCGGCGGGAGCCTGCGCGAGAGCCTGCGGCGATTGCGCCGCGACAAGCGCGGATCCCGCAGCGAGCCCGGCTCCGGCCGTGAGCAATGAACGACGATCCATGGGGGAAGCCTCCGAAAAAAGGGGAATGCCGAGTGTCGTCGGCGCGTCTTGCCGCCGTCAAGCGCCACCGCACCACCGCGCTTCGCTCTTGCACCAATCAACGGACCCTGTATCTGATCGACTGCTATGACACGCAAGATCATCACCACCGGTCGTCCCTGGGAAGCCCAGTGCGGCTACGCGCGGGCGGTCCGCATCGGCAACCTCGTCGAGACGAGCCTTTGCTCACCGGCGGACGATACGGGCAAGATCCTTTTTCCGGGCGACGTCTACCGTCAGACCCGCGTCTGTCTCGACATCATCGGAAAATGCCTCGGCGAGTTGGGCATGGGATTCGAGGACGTGATCAAGACCCGGATCTATGTCGTCGACCCCGCTCACTGGGTCGATTCGGGCCGGGCGCACGGCGAGATCTTCGGCGCGATTCGTCCGGCGCTGGGCTGGATCTACATGAGCGCTTTCTTCCACCCCGAGATCACGGTTGAGGTCGAATGCACGGCCTATCGTCCGGAATGAACCGGCGTCCCGTCTTCCTCCTGCTGTCCGTCGCGGCGTTCGCGGCGCTGTCGGGATGCGCGAACGACAACAGCGGCTTCACCTGGGGCTGGCATGTCGTGTCGCCCTACACGCCACGCGGCCGCAACAACCTGACCTTCCTCGCGGAAGGCTTTCTGGAGACCATCCTGCTGTCGCTGGCGACGCTCGCGCTGTCGCTGAGCCTTGGCCTGATCGTCGCGCTGCTGGGGCTGTCGTCCTGGGCGCCCTTCGCGCGGCTCGCGCCGCTCCCGGAGGAGACCGCCGGTCGCCCCGCGGCGGAGGCGACGCCGCGCGCGCGACTGGCGCGCTGGCGCCCGCTCAACACGATCAACCGCCTCTATGTCGAGGTTTTCCGCTCGATCCCGATGCTGGTGATGATCCTCTGGGTCTTCTACGGCATCCCCACCGTCACCGGGCTCCAGCTCAGCATCTTCGTCGCCGCCATGCTCGCGATCGCGATCTGCGACAGTGCCTTCGAGGCGGAGATCTTCCGCGGTGGCATCCAGTCGATCGATCGCGGCCAGCGCGAGGCCGCGCGTTCGCTCGGCCTGCAGCCCTGGCAGGAACTGCGCCTTGTCGTCCTGCCGCAGGCGATCCGGCGCATCCTGCCGCCGCTCGGCAACCAGTTCGTCTACATCACCAAGATTTCCTCGCTGGCCTCGGTCATCGGCCTCGGTGAATTGACGCGCAAGGCGAACGAACTCAACGTGACCGAGTTCCGCCCGCTCGAGATCTATTCGGTCCTGGTGCTCGAATATCTCGTCCTGATCCTCGTGATTTCGTTCTTCGTGCGGCGCCTGGAGCGGCGCTTCGGGTCGGACGAGAGCCAGCGGCGCTGATGCCCAGGGAGTTCCACCAATGAAGGCCCAGCCCTATTCCGGCTATCTCCGCCGAGCCGTTCCGACGCCAGATCCCGAACTGACCCAGGTCGGCCCCGAATCACCTTGCGGCGAGTACATACGGCGCGCCTGGCAACCGGTGGCGATGCTGTCGGAACTGGGCGAGCGGCCGCTCGCCCTGCGCATCCTCGGCGAGGATCTGGTGCTGTTCCGCGACCGCTCGGACCGGATCGGCCTGCTGCACCGGCACTGCCTGCATCGCGGCGCCAGCCTCGAATACGGCATCCCCATGGAGCGCGGCATTTCGTGCTGTTACCACGGCTGGACCTTCGACATCGACGGCACGATCCTGTCGACGCCGGCAGAGCCGCCGACCAGCCGCATCCGCGATACGCGCTGTCAGGGCGCCTATCGCGTCCATGTCCATGACGGCCTCGTCTTCGCCTATCTCGGGCCGCCCGAGACCACGCCGCCCTTCGCCGTCTACGATACCGCGCGCGCCGGGGCGGACGCCGTCCCCTTCGCGATCCGCATGCCGTGCAACTGGCTGCAGGTCTACGAGAACACCCAGGATCCGGTCCATGTCGTCTATCTGCACACGCGCATCTCGGGCGCGCAGTTCGGCGACGCGTCGGGCGCCGACCAGGAGATCGAGTACCGCCAGACACCGCTCGGCATGACGAATGTCCAGACGCGGCGCTGGGGCGATCACTACTGGACCCGCTGCACCGAGACCATCCTGCCGAACTGCAACCAGGGCGGCGCGATCTGGGAAGCCGCCGACAAGCGCAAGATCTTCCAGCGCGCCGCCTTCACGCGCTGGATGGTGCCCATCGACGACACCAATACGCTCGTGATCGGCTGGCGCTACTTCAGCGACGACCTCGATCCGCAGGGGCTCGGCGACCGCAGCAAGGTCGGACGGCAGAGCATCGACTTCATCGGTCAGACCGAGGAAGAGCGCAGCTACGAGGAGCGGCAGCGCCAGCCCGGCGACTACGAGGTCCTGGTGTCGCAGCGCCGCATCGCGGTCCACGCGCTCGAGACCCTCGCGTCCTCCGACCAGGGCGTCGCCATGCTGCGGCGCATGCTGCGCAAGAATATCCGGGCCCTCGCGGAAGGGACGGCGCCCGTGCCGGTGTCGGCCGGGCCCGACGGTCTGCTCGCCACCTATGTCCAGGACACCGTCATACCCGCGCCGCCGGCGGCGGAGGCCAAGCTGGAGCGCGAGCGGCTGGCGCGTGTCGGCAAGCGCGTGGCGGATCTCGTGCTGGCGAGCGGGCAGCAGCCCGCTGCGGAGCGGCGGGACTGGATCGACACCCAGTTGACGGGCGCGCCGCCGGAGGCTTGAGCCGCGGCGGTTCAGCCCGCCGGGATCGGCACCTCGCCCTTGAGGACGGTACGGCGCACGACGCGCGGTTCTGCGGCCGCGTCATACTCGGTCGCGCGATGCACGGTTGCCCGGTTGTCCCACATCACGAGGTCGCCCGGCCGCCAGACATGCTCGTAGACGAAGCGCGGCTCGGTGCAGTGGTTCATGATGCGCTCGAACAGGCCGCGGCTCTCGTACTCGGTCAGGCCGACGAATTCCTGGGCGTGACTGCCGAGATAGAGCGCGAGGCGCCCGGTCGGCGGATGGACGCGCACCAGCGGTTGCTCGACGGGCGGCGCCTTTGCGCGCTGCGCCTCCGTCATGCCTGGATACCCCGCCTTCAGCCGCGATACGTGCAGATCGTGGATCGCGCGCATGCCCCGGTAGCGGGCGCGCTCCGCGGCGCCGAGCGCCTCGTAGGCACCGATCATATCCGCGAACATCGTGTGTCCGCCTTCGCGCGGCACCTGCTCCGCGTAGAGAAGGGTCGCAAGCGCCGGCACCGTCTGGAACGATGCATCGGAATGCCAGAACAGCGTTCCACGATCGGGATGCACCGCGTTGGGCTTGCCGTCGGGCCCGATGTTGGACAGCTCGAAGATCTCCGGATGCCGATCCTTGTGGTACTCGTTGAGCACATGGACCTCGAGCGGTCCGAAATGCCGCGTAAAGGCGATATGGGTGTCCGGCGAGAGCGTCTGGCCACGCACGACCAGAAGCCGGTGTTGATCGAAACCGTGACGCAGCGCCTGCACCGTCTCCGGCGCCAGCGGTCTGGAGATGTCGACGCCGATCGCCTCGACCCCGAAATCGCCCCGCAGCGGGCGCAGTTCCATCTTGCCGTCGCTAGCCGTCGTCATTCTGGTCTCCCCCTTGCCGCGGGCCGGTTCCCCGACCGACGCGCGCCGCGCTATGCTGGCGCCCATGATCCTCTATTGGACGAAACTGTCCAGCTATAGCGCGAAGCTGCGCATCGCCTGTGCCCTCAAGGGCCTGACGCCGGAATTGCGGCTGCCGCCCGAGGGCTCCTACCGCAGCGAGGCCTATCGCCGCATCGTCCCGACGGGCACCGTACCCGCCCTGGTCGATGGCGACATGGTCCTGAGCGAAAGCGACGCGATCGCCGAATATCTCGACGAGCGCTTTCCATCTCCCAGCCTGCTGCCGGGGACGGCCAGGGAACGCGCGCGCATCCGGTTCCTGTCGCGGTTCCACGACCTCCAT
Source organism: uncultured Rhodospirillales bacterium (assembly GCA_903860935.1). Taxonomy (GTDB): domain Bacteria; phylum Pseudomonadota; class Alphaproteobacteria; order CACIAM-22H2; family CACIAM-22H2; genus CAIOSQ01. Next base: position 8,582 of record CAIOSQ010000396.1, read on the forward strand.
CTCGAGCCGCCCCTGCGCGCGCTGTTCGCCCAGGTCGCGCCGTCGACGCGCGACGCCAAGGCCGCCGCCGCAGGCTGCGACGCGGTCGAACGCAAGATCGCGCTGCTGGAGACGCTGCTCGACCCTGTGGGGCCTTACGCGGCGGGCATGGGACCGACGCTCGCCGATTGCGGATTCCCGCCGACCCTCGCCATCGCCGACGGGCTGCTGCCGCTGCTCGGTCGCACGCCGTCCTACGGCCCGCGCACCCAGGCCTGGCGCGCGGCCCTCGCGGCTGACCGGCGTATCGAGAGCGTCATGGCCGATTATCGCGCGGAGGTCGCGGACTGGCTAGCCGCGCGCAGCCAGGCGTGACCAGGCGGCTCAGCGCCCGCCGGTGACGTCGATCGTGGTGCCGTGGATGTAGGATCCGCGCGGCGAGGCAAGGAAGACGGCCGCCTCGGCGATCTCTTCCGGTTCGGCCGCGCGGCCCAGCGAGATGGTCGGCAGCCCCAGTTGGATGCGTGCCTCTCCGCCGATCTCCTGCAGCATCTCGGTGCGCGTCATGCCCGGACGCAGACCACAGATGCGGATCCCCTGCGGCCCGAGATCCTTCGCCGCGTTCATCACGAAGGAATCGACGGCGCCCTTGCTGGCCGCGTAGGCCGCCCAGCCGGGCACGCCACCCATGCGTGCGGCGGCGGACGAGATGTTGACGATCGCGCCGCCCTTGCCGCCATGGCGCGTCGACATGCGCTTCACCGCCTCGCCGACGCAGAAGAACACGCTGTCGACATTGGACGCGAAGACGTGCCGCAGGAACTCCGCGTCGCAATCGGCGATCTCGCGCTGGCCGCCGACGATCGCCGCGTTGTTGATCAGCGCCGTCGGCGTGCCGAGTTCGCGATCGCAGGTCGCGAAGAGCCGGGCGACATCGTCGCGCCGGCTCACATCGGCCTGCACCGCGATCGCCCGGCCGCCGCCGCCGCGAATCTCAGCCGCCACCGTTTCCGCATCCGCGATGCTGCGCGCCGCGTTGAGGCAGACCGCGAAGCCCTCGCGCGCCGCGATCCGGGCGGCCGCCGCGCCGATGCCGCGCGACGCGCCGGTGACGACGAGGATCCCGCTCATTTCCGCGCTTTCGGCTTGGTCTTGGCCGCGGCCTTGCCCGCCGGCTTGCGCGCGGGTGCCGCGTTCGCGCGCATGAAATCGATGCCCTGAGCGAGCGCGGTCTGGACGATGCCGATATCGACCCCGTAGGCCATCAGGCGGAAGCCCTTGGCGAGGTAGTCCTTCATCCATTTCTGGTCGGCCGCCATGAAGGCCGGCGTCTTGCCATGGCGATCGCAGGCCGCGACGACGTCGTCGACCGCCTTGAGATAGCGCGGATTGTCGAACTGCGCCGGGATACCCATGAAGTTCGTAAGGTCGAAATGGCCGAGCCAGAGGACGTCGACGCCGGGCACGGCGGCGATGGCGTCGCAATTCTCGGCGCCGACCGCGGTCTCGATCTGACAGATCACCAGCGTGCGCTCGTTGCCCGCCTTCATCTTGTCGAGGACGGAACCGCCGGTGAAATCGTCATGCCCGACCCCGAAGGCGGCACCGCGGCGCCCGACCGGCGGATACTTGCAGCAGGACGCGATGAACGCCGCCTGCTCGGCCGTGTCGACCATCGGGACCATGATGCCCATGGCGCCGACATCGAGCATGCGCGCGATGAAGTCGTACTCGGTGGTCGGGACGCGGACCATCGGCACGATGCCGAGCCCACGGCAGAGCGCGAATTGCTGCCGCAGCGTCTCGGTGCTGATCGCCGTGTGTTCCATGTCGTAGAGCATGAACTCGGCGCCCGCCGCCTTGCAGATCTGGGCGATGCCGGGCGTGAAGAACTCGAAGATCATCGCACCGAACGCGCTGCCGCCCGCGGTGATCTTCGCCTTGACCGGATTGTCTCGCATGGGGTCCTCCCTCAACGGCCGAGATGCGCGAGAGCCGCATGCTGCAGCGCGTCGCGGTTGACGAGATAACGGGGCGCCACGCCATCGGCCAGCGCGCGCACCGCTTCGAACGTGTTCCGGGCGATGCCGGTGAAGCACTCGTCCGTGTAGCAGAGACCGTGCGGCGTCACGATGACGTTGTCGAGCGCCAGGATCGGATTGTCGGGCGGCGTGGGCTCGACCTCGAAGACGTCGAGCCCGGCGCCGCCGATCCGGCCAGCCGCCAGGGCCTCGAAGAGCGCCGCCTCCTGAACGATGGGCCCGCGGGCGGTATTGATCAGGAAGGCGGTCGGCTTCATGAGCGCGATCTCCCGCGGCCCGATCAGCCCACGCGTCGCCGCGTTGAGTGGACAGTTGATCGACACGAAGTCGGAGCGCCGCATCACCTCGTCCAGGCTCGACACCAGTTCGACGCCCAGACCCGCGAGGCTGGCCGGATCGACATAGGGGTCGTAGGCGACATGCTTCATCTCGAAGGGACGCGCGAGCCGAAAGACCTCCGCGCCGATATTGCCGACGCCGACGAGGCCCAGCGTGCGCCCGGTCACGCCCATGCCCATGTGGCTCGTCTTCTCGGCCCAGCGCCCGGTCCGGGTCAGCCTGTCCTTGAGGAAGAGCTTCTGCGCCAAGGCGAGCACGAAGGTGATCACGTTGGTCGCCACCGGCCGACGCACGCCGTCGGGGGCGATCGACAGCATCACGCCGTTGGCGCTGCAGGCGGGCACGTCGATCGCGTCGTAGCCGACGCCGAAACGCGCCACCAGCCGCAGCCGCTGATCCGCGCGGCCGAGCGTCGCGGCGGTCACGCGTTCGACCATCGCGCAGAACACGTCGTGATGCGCCGCGAAGTCGGGCGACAACTCGCCCAACGGCCCCGGCACGTAGCTCCACTCGATCCGTGGATGGTCGAGCAGCGAGAGCACCGACGGATCGTAGATCGGCACGCCCTCGGCGCTGAGGACTTCCCTGGAGATGGCGACGCGCAGCTTGGTCATGCGTTCCTCCGGCGAGGGAGCCGCGTTCGCGGCGCCCGGATGCGCGACGCCCTGGGGCGCCGCGCGTCCGACACTATCGACGGCCCGAAAGGACCGTCAAACCCCTAGAACTTGCGCGCCCATGCCTCGGTCCACATCGGCAGGAACGCGTCCTTGTTGTAGGGATGCGCCTTGGCGACCTCGACATTGAACTCGCCGACGCCCAGGCCCGAGCGGTCGGAGAATTCGTAATGCCCGCCGACGGGGCGCGGCGCGTGCTCCAGAAGGTCGAAGCGCCACGGTACGCAATACTCGCAGAACGATTCCTGCATGATGATGTTCGTCGTGCAGGCGTCGAGTTGTACCGCGGAGGCGGTGGCCACGGGTCCGAACGGATTGTGGAACGACACCGGCATGTAGGCCGCGTCGGCGATCGCCGCGATCTTCTTCGATTCGAGGATGCCGCCGACATGGATGATGTCCGGCTGCAGCACGTCGATGTCGTTGGTCGCGAGCAGCGCCTGCAGGTGGTATTTCGTGTAGCAGCGCTCGCCGGTCGCGAGCCGCGTCTTGATCGACCGGCCGATCTTCTGCAGCGCGCCCACGTTCTCGGGGTCGCAGGGCTCCTCGAACCAGTAGAGGTTGAAGGGCTCCATGGCCTGGGCGATCGCAATCGCGCTGCCCGGGCTGAAGCGACCGTGGCAGTCGATCAGGATCTCGACATGCGGCCCGATCGCGTCGCGGACCGCGCCGATGATCTCGACCGCGTTCGAGACCGTGCGCGAATCCGGATCGCGCCCGGCATTGACGAAGGGATCCAGCTTGAGGCCGCGATAGCCCTTCTTGGCGACGGCCTTGGCGGCGCGCGCGATGTCCTTCACGCTCGACCCGGCCCCGTACCAGGCATTCGCATAGGCCGGGAGGATCTTGTGGATCCGGCCGCCCAGCAGATCGTAGACAGGGCGGTCGACCGCCTTGCCGACGATGTCCCAGAGCGCCTGCTCGATCGCGCCGATCGCGCTGTTGAGATAGGGGCTGCCGCGCGCGAATTCGTTGCGGAACATCTCCTGCCAGAGCTTCTCGATCTGGAAGGCCGACTGGCCGACCACGACGCGATGCGCGAGCATCTCGATACCCGCCGCCACCATCTGCGGCTGGAACTCGCACGACCCCTCGCCGATCCCCGAGATGCCGTCGTCGGTATGGACATGCGCGAACACGAAATTGCGCCACCGCGCGTCGACGACATGGACGTCGATGCGGGTCACGCGGCAATCCTTGCGACCGGCGCTCGCGGCCACCTTCTTCGCTGCCTTGGACACGGAAGTTCCTCCCCTTCGCAGTGCTTGCCGTTGCAAGATAGCCCCCATCGCGAGTCGCGTCGAAGCCGCTTGATGGTCACGCGCCGCGACCGCGCCGGAACCCAGCCATGCAGCGCCGCCTTTTCCTCGCCGCCAGCCTCGCCGCGCAGATCCCCGGTGCGTCGACCTCGGCCGCGCCGCCCCCTGCCGCCGACCGCGCGCTGACGCGGATCGCCCTCGGCTCCTGCGCCGACCAGCGCGACCGCCAGCCGATCTGGGAGGCCATCCATGGATGGCGACCAGACCTGATGCTGATGGCCGGCGACAACGTTTACGGCGACAGCTTCGCCAGCGACCTTCTCGAATTGCGCGAGGCCTATCTGGTCGCCGATCGCGTCCCCGGCTATGCGCGCATGAAGCGCGACCTGCCGGTCATGGCGATCTGGGACGACCATGATTACGGGGTCAACGACGCCGGCGCCGAATTCCCCTGGAAGCAGCGGAGCAAGGACCTGTTCTGCGCCTTCTGGGGCGTCGCCGCCGACGATCCGCGGCGCGGCCGCGAGGGCCTGCATCACGCGCGGATCTTCGGTCCGCCGGGCCGCCGGGTCCAGGTCGTGCTGCTCGATACGCGCTGGTTCCGCTCGCCGCTGCGGCGCACGGACCAGCGCGGCGCGGCCGGTCGCGAACGCTACCTGCCCGACGACGATCCGGAGAAGACCATGCTCGGCGAAGCGCAATGGCGCTGGCTCGCGGAGCAGCTGCGCCAGCCGGCCGATCTGCGGCTGATCGTCTCGTCGATCCAGGTGGTGGTCGAGGGGCATGGCTGGGAACGCTGGGGCAATCTTCCCCGCGAGCGCGAACGGCTCTACGCCCTGATCGCCGAGACGCGCGCCTCCGGTGTCGTGTTCCTGTCCGGCGACCGCCATCTCGGCGCGTTCTACCGCCAGACGGAGGGCGTGCCCTACCCGCTCCACGAGATGACATCGAGCGGACTGACGAAATCCTATCGCTCGCGCGAGCCGGGTCCCAATCGTCTCGGCGAGATCCTGGGCGAGGTCAATTTCGGGACGGTCGCGATCGACTGGCGCGCCGGCCGGGTCGATCTCGCGCTGCGCGACGTGCTGGGCGCGCCACAGCGCCAGCTCGCCCTGGAATTGGGCGAGCTGCGCGCGCGCTGAGACGTCTCAGACGCTGTCGGTGCGGCGGACGATCGCGTCCTTGCGCTTGACGACGTCCGGCAGCAGGCGGGTTCCGAGGCCCGGCTTCTCCATCGGGTGGACATGGCCGTTCTCGATGCGCGGCAGGTCGGTCACCAGCTCCTTGTACCAGCCGGTGTAGTAGGCCCGCACCGTCTCCTGGATCAAAGCGTTGGGGCAGTTGAGCGACAGGTGGATCGACGCGATCAGCGTGATCGGCCCGGTGCAGTCATGCGGCGCGACCGGCAGGTGATGCGCCTCGGCCATGGTCGCGATCTTCTTCGCCTCGCTGAGCCCGCCGCACCAGGCGAGGTCGAGCATGACGATTCCCGCCGCCTTCTTGGCCATCAACTCGCGGAAGGCGAAGCGCGTCGCCAGCGTCTCGCTGGCGGTGATCGGAACGCGGGTGAACTGCGCGAGTTCCGCGACCGCGTCGAGATTGTTCATCTTGACGGGGTCCTCGAACCAGAAGGGATCGAAGGGCTCGACCGCGCGGAAGACCTGCTTGGCGCCCGTCAGGTTCCACAGCGAATGCATCTCCAGCATGACGTCCATGCGGTTGCCGACTGCCTTGCGGATCTTCTCGAAGGGCGAGATCGCGCGCGCCAGATGGTCGGCGCCGAGATAGCAGCCATTGCTCGCCTCGGCCGCATAGTCGAAGGGCCAGATCTTCATCGCCGTGATGCCCTGTTCGAGCAGCGAATGGGCGAGTTCGTCGGCGCGGTTGAGGAAGGCGTCGAGATCCTCGTAGGGCCCGGCCTTGCTCGCGAGGCCGAAATTGTCGGTGAGCTGCCCCTTGCTCGAGCGCACGTACTGGTAGCCGGCGCAGGTGTTGTAGATCCGGATCTTCTCGCGGCTGAGGCCGCCCAGCATCTGGTGGATCGGGTGGCCGACCGACTGCCCGAAGATGTCCCACAGCGCGATGTCGACCGCCGAAACGCCACGCATCTCGGCGCCGGGCCCCGCAAAACCGAGGTAATGGTTCCGCAGGACATGGCTGATGCGGTCGATCTCGAGCGGATTGCGCCCGATCAGGTGCGGCGCAGCCGTCCCATGCAGATAGGCGGCGGTCATGTCGGTCCCGAAAAAGCTCTCGCCGAGCCCGACCAGACCCTGGTCGGTATGCAACTGCAGCCAGATCAGGTTCGGAAATTCCTCGAGTTGGATCGTCTCGACTGCGGTAATCTTCATGACATCTCCCTTTGCGCGGCGCGCCGCGGCATCGGGGCGAAACATGCGGAGGAAACGGGAACCATGGCAAGGACGACGGTCGAGGCGGTCGATTTCTTCTATCTCGCGATGCCCGTCATCGAGGATGTCGGCGACGGCAGCCAGGACGCCTGCGTCGTGCGGGTCGTCGCAGGCGGCAAGGTCGGCTGGGGCGAATGCGAGGCAGCCCCTCTGCCTTCCATCGCGGGCCTTGTCGCCCCGATGTCGCACAGCGCCTGCCACCCGGTGATCGATTCGGTTTTGGGCGAAACGCTGGAGACCGTCGAGGACATCCACCGTATCGCCGCGCGCGTGCGCGCCCGCAGCGCCGACATGCTGCAGAGTTCGCATATCCTGTCGGGCATCGACATGGCGCTCTGGGACCTGCTCGGGCGGCTGCGCGACGAACCGGCCTGGAAGCTGCTGGGCTGGAAGAAATCCTATCCCAAGCTGCCCTATGCCTCGGTCCTGTTCGGAGACACGCCGCAACAGACGCTGGAGAAGGCGCGCGCCATGACCGCGAAGAACTTCCGCGCGGCGAAATTCGGCTGGGGGCCGTTCGGCACGAAGGACGCCACGTATGACGCCGACCATCTGGTCGCGGCGCGCGAGGGCATGGGCAAGGACGGCATCCTTCTGGTCGATGCCGGCACGATCTGGGTCGACGATGTCGAGCGCGCGAAACAGACCCTGCCCGCGCTCGAGAAGACCCGCGCCACATGGCTGGAAGAACCCTTCATCTCGAGCGCGCTCGGCGCCTATGGCGAACTCGCCAAGGCATCGGGCGGACGCGTCCGCCTGGCCGGCGGCGAGGGCGCCTATGACTTCCACGTCGCGCGCAACATGATCGACTATGGCGGCATCGGCTACGTGCAGGTCGATGCCGGGCGCATCGGCGGGCTGACCGACGCCAAGCGCGTCGCCGACTACGCCCAGGCGAAGGGCGTGACCTTCGTCAACCACTCCTTCCAGTCGCAACTCGCGCTCAATGGCTCGATCCAGCCCTTCGCCGGCATCGAGAAGGACGAGATCTGCGAGTATCCGATGGAGGCGCGCGATGTCGCCTACGCGATCACGGTCGAGCGCCTCGATCGCGGCGCCGACGGCATGGTTCGCCTGCCCGAGAAGCCGGGTCTGGGCATGACCGTCGACACCGCCCGGTTCAAGCCGTATCTGCTCGACGTCGAGATCAAGGTCGGCGGCAAGGTCCTCTATCGCACGCCGGCGATCTGACGCCGCGCCCTTCACCCAAAGTCAGGAGACCAGTCATGTCGAAGCACCATGCGAATTTCATCGCGGGCGAATGGGTCGCGAGCGCCGAGGCGTCGCGCAACGTCAACCCGTCGGACACCAACGACGTCGTCGGCGAATACGCGCGCGCCAGCGCCGCGGACGTCGCGAACGCGATCGCCGCCGCCAAGGCCGCCAGCCATGGCTGGGCGCGCTCGACGCCGCAGGAACGGCATGACGTGCTGCGTCGGGTCGCCGACGAAATCCTGGCGCGCAAGGACGAGCTTGGCCGCCTGCTGTCGCGCGAGGAAGGCAAGACGCTCGCCGAGGGTATCGGCGAGACCATCCGCGCCAGCCAGATCTTCGCCTTCTTCGCGGGCGAGGCCCTGCGCCTCGCGGGCGAGAAGATCGCCTCGGTACGCCCGGGCGTCGAGGTCGAAATGACCCGCGAGCCGATGGGCGTGATCGGCATCATCACGCCCTGGAACTTCCCAATCGCCATCCCCGCCTGGAAAATCGCCCCTGCCCTCTGCTACGGCAACGCGGTGGTGTTCAAGCCGGCCGATCTCGTGCCCGGCTGCGGCTGGGCGATCGCCGAGATCATCGCACGCTCCGGCCTGCCCAAGGGCGTGTTCAACCTCGTCATGGGCCGCGGCTCGGTCGTCGGCGAGGCGATCCTCAAGAGCCGCGACGTTCACGCGGTCACCTTCACCGGCTCCGCCGCCACGGGCCGCCATGTCGCCGCCACCTGCGCGGGCCGCATGGCGAAGTTCCAGTTGGAGATGGGCGGCAAGAACCCGCTGGTCGTGCTCGACGACGCGGATCTCAAGACCGCGGTCGAATGCGCGCTCAACGGCGCGTTCTTCTCGACCGGCCAGCGCTGCACCGCGTCCTCGCGCCTGATCGTGACCGAGGGGATCCATGACCGCTTCGTCGCGGCGCTGAGCGAACGCCTGGCTGGCGTGGTCGTCGACGATGCGCTCAAGGCCGGCACGCAGATCGGCCCGGTCGTCGACCAGAGCCAACTGGACCAGGATCTCGACTACATCCGCATCGGCACGCAGGAAGGCGCGAAGCTGGTCTCCGGAGGCCAGATCCTCAATCGCGCGACGCCGGGCTTCTATCTGGCACCCGCGCTGTTCACCGAAGCGACCAACGCGATGCGCATCAGCCGTGAGGAGATCTTCGGGCCAGTGGCGTCCGTGATCCGCGCCAAGTCCTACGACGAGGCGCTCGCGATCGCGAACGACACCGAATACGGCCTGTCCTCCGGCATCTGCACGACCAGCCTCAAGCACGCGTCGCATTTCAAGCGCAACGCCGAGGCCGGAATGGTCATGGTCAACCTGCCGACCGCCGGCGTCGACTATCACGTGCCCTTCGGCGGCCGGAAGGCGTCGTCCTACGGCCCGCGCGAACAGGGCCGCTACGCCGCCGAGTTCTTCACCCAGGTCAAGACCAGCTACATCCTGGCCTGATCCGACCGGAGACGGAGCCTGGATTACTCCTGACAGACGGAAGTAATCCGGGCTCCGTCCCTTGGTGGCTCCGTCCCTTGGTGGCTCTACACCCAGTCGGCGGACGCGCCCAGGTTTTCCTGGCAGACATCCGGGCGTGTCGCCCTTCCATCGATCGACCAAGAAAACGCCATCCGGCGAATCCTGCTCTCGAGGATCGGGACCTTCTGCGCGACTCAGGTCCGCGCCATGAAATCCCGCTTCCCGATCGCGACGCCGCAATGGCGCAGGATCGCGTAGGCCGTGGCGGCGTGGAAATAGAAATTAGGCAACGCGAAGGTCACCAGATAGTCCTGCCCCTTGAAGGTCATCGGCTGACCGCCGATGGGCAGCGTGATGTCACGCGTCTCGGCGCCGTCGAGATCGGCCGGCGCGAAGCCCTGGACGAAGGCGGTGACCTTGGCGATTCGTGCGCGCAACTCGGGGATCGTCGTCTCGACATCCTCGTATTTCGGGATCTCGTGTCCGGCCAGACGCGCCATCGTGCCCTTCGCGAAGTCGGTCACGAGCTGGACCTGGCGCGTCAGCGCGAACATGTCAGGTGCCAGCCGGTAATTCAGCAGCACGGCCGGATCGATCTTGCGCTCCTGCGCATGCGCCTCTGCCTTGGCGAGGATCCCGTCGAGCGCCTTGAGCGTCTGCAAGATGCCGGGCACGGCGGCATGGAACATCGAGAAGGACATCGGAACGGACCTCGCGTCGCGGGATGGGATCCGGATCCTCTACCCGCCAGCCCGTGAGCGCAAGCGGCGCACGGCGCGACGCGCGACCACGGCGCCGCGTCGGCATCCGTGGCGCGCGTCTGGATTCTTCATGGCCCCAGGCCAGGACGGCCACTTCCAAACGAAGGGGCTCGCGAGCGATTGACCCGAAGGGCCGAATGGCTCAACTTTTCCGATAAAGCGGCGGGCCCCGCCTTGCGGGGATCGTCGACATATCGGCGGAACCGCCGCTTCGGCGTCCACGAGAGCGGTGCGAGCATGCTGAGAAACGCGCCATGACAGCCCTTCGGATGGCCCGGCTACGCCCGTACGCCGCCGGGATACTCTGGACGTTCCTGGTCGCGATCGCGTCTGTCGCGCCCGCGCGCGGGCAGGGCTGTACCGACCTGCCGCCCGACCGCGGTGTGTCCGACGGAGGTGGCGGCTGCCTCGCGCTCGTGCCGGCCGGCGGAACCGGAACTGCCGGCAGAGCGCCCCCGCGCGTACTGGTCGTCATGATGCATGGCGACGGCGGCGGCGCACTCGAGCAACGCCATGTCGACAGCTGGCTTCGTGTCGGCCGCACGCTGCGGGCCGAAGACCGGCACGTCGTGCTGTTGATCCGCCCCGGCTACCAGACCCCGGCAGGCAGCTCCAGCGGATGGGCAAATCCGCGCGACGACGACTACACCGCCGCGAACATCGCGCGGGTCGCCGGTGCGCTGACCGCGCTCCGTCGGACTTCGAACCCCAGACACATCGTGCTGATCGGGCATTCAGGCGGCGCGGCCACGGCGGCCTTGGTCCTCGGACGACACCCGGGCGTCGCGGATGCAGCACTGCTCCTCGGCTGCCCCTGCGATGTCCCGCCCTGGCGATCGCACAGAAACAGCCAGCGTGGCGCCGTCGACCGCCCCTGGGGCAACAGTCTCAACCCGCTTTCCTTCGTCTCCGCCATTCCGCAGGGAACGCCGGTCATCGCCGCCACGGGTGTGGAGGACGACAATACGTTGCCGCGCTTCGCACGGCGCTGGGTCGAGCTGGCCTCGGCCAAGGGCGTCGACGCGCGCTACGAAGACGTGCCCGGACATGGGCATGGAAGCATCCTGCGCTGGGATGGTATCGCGCACCATCTACAGGCGCTGATCGCGGCCCTGCCGCAGGAAACCAGCGCGCGATGAACCGATCCGGGCTCTGTCCTGAGCCGCAGTCGCCCTCTCACCCCGTCGCCCTCTCACCCCGCCGGGGCCTCGCCGCCCTTGCCGCCATGGGCCACGGACCAGGCGGCCGGGGATTCGAGGAATTTGCGCACCTCGATCAGCGTCGCCGGGTCGAAGGAGCCGTCGGCCTCCGCGGTGGCGAGCACGTCCCACCAGGTGCAGAGGGCGTGCAGCTTGACGCCGTTGTCCGCCAGGACGCGCGTGCTCTCCGGAAAGATGCCATAGTGGAACACGACGAAGCAGTGTTTCACCTCGCAGCCCGCGTCGCGCAGCCCGTTGACGAAATGCATCTTGGACTTGCCGTCGGTGGCCAGATCCTCGACCAGCAGCACGCGCTGACCGGGCTGCACATTGCCCTCGATCAGGGCGTTGCGGCCGAAGCCCTTGGGCTTCTTGCGCACATAGAGCATCGGCAGGCCCATCCGGTCGGCGATCCAGGCCGCATAGGGGATGCCAGCGGTCTCGCCGCCCGCCACCGCATCGAAGATCTCGACACCGGCATCGCGCGCCAGCTGCTCCATCGCCATCGCCAGGAGCTGGTTGCGCGCGCGCGGGAAGCTGATCAGACGCCGGCAGTCGGTATAGGTGGGCGAAGCCCAGCCCGAGGTGAAGATGAAGGGCTTCTCCGCGTTGATCAGGACGGATTTCGTCTCGATCAGGATGCGCGCGGCGATGCGGGCGATCTCGTCCTGGGTCATGGCTCTTTCGACTCCGGCGGGATGGGAACCCCGGCTCATTAGGCGGCGGCGGAGCGGCGCGCAATCGCCTCGACGAGGACAATCCGGTCCTCGGCCAGATTGCGCGGGATATTCGCAGCCCCGGCCGCGTTGCGCGCGCCGAGCAGCTTCGCGACGGTGGCCGCATTCGCGGGCGGTGGCGCGCCGTAGCGCTTGCCCGCCCAGTCGCGCGCCGCGGCGGTCATGTCCTCCCAGGCCTCGACAACGAAGCCCGCGCGCTCCAGCGCGGCCCTGAACCGGGGCGGCGCCTCCAGATGGCTCATCGCCGGGTCGCAGGCCCAGGGCGTCGGGTAGATCACGTCACCGCCGCCCCCCTGGAGGATGTCGTAGAGCGCCAGACGCCCGCCCGGCGCCAGGACACGGAATGCCTCGGCGAAGAAACGGTCCTTGTCGGCGATGTTCATCTGCACATGCTGGGTCCACACGATGTCGAAGGCGCGATCCGCGAAGGGCAGCGCCAGCGCATCCGCGACTTCGAAGCGCACGCGGTCCGCAAGCCCGGTGAACCGACTGAACGCATTCGCGAGATCGACATAGGCCGGGGTCAGATCGACGCCGACCACCTCGACCGCCGCGAGGCTCGCCAGCCGCCGCGCCGGGCCACCGATGCCGCTGCCGATATCCAGGATACGCTCGCCGCCCGCCAGCGCGAGGCGCCGCGCCAGCGACAGCGTCGCTTCGCGCCCGCGGACATGGAACTCGTCGAGCCCCACGAGATCGTCGATCGACAGCCGATCGGGATCCTTGCCCGCCGCCCGCAGCAACTCGATCGCCCGCGCGACGAGATCCTGGCCGCCGTCGTAATGGCGAATCAGCGCCTCGCCGCTCATCGCGCGAGGCTCCGCTCGAGGACGCGCGCGACATGCACGGCCTCGCGCGCCGCGCCATCGCGGATCTGGGCGCGGCACGAGGTGCCGTCGGCGACGAGGATCGCGTCGGCAGGCGCGGCGCGCATCGCGGGCAGCAGCGCCAGTTCGCCCATCGCCATGGACATGTCCCGGTGCTCTGCCTCGTAGCCGAAGCTGCCAGCCATTCCGCAGCAGCCCGACGGAACCGTCTCGACCGCAAGCCCGGGCACAAGGCGCAGCGCGGCCTCGACCGCGCCCATCGCCCCGAAGGCCTTCTGATGGCAATGGCCGTGGAGCAGCGCCGTCGTGCCCCCAGGCAGAGGCGCGAAGACATCCGCCGGGATCCGATCCGCGCGCCGCGCCTCGGCCAGGAACTCCTCGAACAGCATCGCGCGCGCGCCGATGCCCCGGGCCTCCTCGCCCGGGATCACCGCGGCGAGTTCGTCCTTGAGCGTGAAGAGGCAGGACGGCTCGAGCCCGACGATGGGCAAGCCGGCGGCCGCGTGCGGTGCGAGCGTGTCGATCAGACGCCGCTGTTCCGCGCGGGCCTCCTCGACCATGCCTTGCGACAGCCAGGTCCGGCCGCAGCATAGCGGCCGCTCCGCGCTCGCCACGCGCACTGCGAAGCCAAGCGCCGAGAGGACGCGCAACGCCGCCTGCGCGGTCTCCGGCTCGAACCAGCGGGTGAAGCTGTCGACGAACAGGACGAGGTCGGCTGTCGCCGGTGCCGGCGGATCGACGAAGGGATCGCTCCGGAACGCGGGCAGCGGGCGGGACGCGTCGAGCCTCAGCCAGCGCTCGCCGAGACGCGCCAGCGCCGGGATGCGGTTGCGCAGATTGACGAGCGGCGCAAAGCGCGACGCCCAGGGCGCCCAGCGCGGTAAGCTCGCGATAAGCCGGCCGCGCAGCGAGACGCCATCACGTTTCACACGCGCCGCGGCGGCCTCGATCTTCATGCGCGCCATGTCGACGCCGGTCGGGCATTCGCGCCGGCAGCCCTTGCAGCCGACGCACAGATCCATGGCCGCCGCCACCTCCGCGGAGGCGAGCCCCTCCGCGCCCAGTTGGCCCGACAGCGCCAGTCGCAGCGTGTTGGCGCGGCCGCGCACGACATGGATCTCGTCGCGTGTGACGCGATAGCTGGGACACATCGTGCCGGCATCGAATTTGCGGCACTCGCCATTGTTGTTGCACATCTCCGTGGCGCCGGGCAGCCCGCCCCAGGCCGACCAGTCGAGCGCCGTCGCGACCGGCGGCGTCGCGTAATCCTCCGGAAATCGCATCAGACTGCGATCATCCATGCGCGGCGGGCGCACGATCTTGCCGGGATTGAACAGGCCCTCGGGATCGAAACTGTCCTTGATCGCCTCGAAGGCGCGCACGATCGGCGAACCGTACATCGGCTCGTGGAACTCGGAACGCACCAGGCCGTCTCCGTGCTCGCCCGAATGCGCGCCCTTGTAGCGGCGCACCAGCTCGAAGGCCTCCTCCGCGATGGCGCGCATCTTGTGTGCGCCGTCCTGCTTCAGGTTGACGATCGGACGGACATGGAGCGTGCCGACCGACGCATGCGCGTACCAGGTGCCGCGCGTGTCATGCCGGCGGAAGATCGCGTCGACCTGCCGCGTGTAGTCGGCGAGGTCCTCGAGCGGGACCGCGCAATCCTCGATGAAGGAGACCGGCTTCCCGTCGCCCTTCATCGACATCATGATGTTGAGGCCGGCCTTGCGGACCTCCCAGATCTCGGCCTGGAACCGCGGCTCGGTCGCTTCGACGACGCTGCCCGGAAAACCGAGATCGGCCATCAGTTCGACCAGGCGCTTCAACTTCGCCTGCTGCGGCGCAAGCTCCTCGCCCGCGAACTCGACCAGCAGGATGGCCTCCGGTTCGCCACGCACGAACCGGTCGACGATCGGCCGGAACAACGCGATCTCGCGCGACAGGTCGATCATCGTCCGGTCGACCAGTTCGACGGCGTCGGGGTCGAGCTTGACGATATGCTGCGTGGCGTCCATCGCCGCGAAGAAGCTCGGGAAATGGACGACGCCCAGCACCCTGGCCCGCGGGATCGGCGCGAGGTCGAGTTGCAGCCGGGTGAAAAAGCCCAGCGTGCCCTCGGAGCCGACCAGCAGCTTCGCCATGTTGTGCCCGGTCTCGGTGCGGCCGAGTCCAGGCACGACATGCGGGCCGATCATGTCGAGATTATAGCCGCCGACGCGGCGCAACAGCTTCGGCCAGCGATCCGAGGCAAGCTCGCCCGCGACACCGGCGACGATGCGCCGCGCATCCTCGATCGCGCGCCGGTAGCGCGGCTGCATCGGCACGCCGCCGAGTTCGGCAGGCGCCTCGCCGAATTGCGCGCTCGACCCGTCGGCGAAGGCCATGTCGATGGCGCGCACGTTGTGGACCATGTTGCCGTAGCGGATCGAGCGCGAGCCGCAGGAATTGTTGCCCGCCATGCCGCCGATCGTCGCGCGGCTGCCGGTCGAGATGTCGACCGGGAACCACAGCCCCTTGGCCTTGAGCTGCGCGTTGAGGGCGTCGAGCGTAATCCCAGGCTCGACCCAGCAGCGCCGGCCGGATACGTCGAACGACAGCATCCGCCGGAGATGCTTCGACGTGTCGACGACGAGACAACGCCCGACCGTCTGGCCGCATTGCGACGTGCCGCCGCCGCGCGGCAGGACGGGCACGCCCTCCTCGCGGGCGATCGCGATCGCGGCGAAGATGTCGTCGACATGCGCGGGTACGACGACGCCCAGCGGCTCGATCTGGTAGACCGACGCGTCGGTCGCATAGCGCCCGCGGCTTGCCGCGTCGAACAGCACCTCGCCGCGCAACTCCTTGCGCAGTCGCTCCGCCAGCGCCGAATCTCCAGGCCGCGCACGCGCGGCACCGGCGGGCACGCGCTGCGTGCCATAGACCGAAGACGGGGCGTCCTCCGAACCGAGCGGCGGCATGGCTCAGCGCGACCGCAGGCTGGCGCCGCCGACCGGAACGCGCCGTGCCGCATGGTGAGCGGGACCGCACGTCGTCGTCCGCGTAGCCGCTGTGGACGCCGCGCCGGATGCGGCTAAGCTGGCGGCGAGGATGTGGGCGCGCATGGGAGGCTCCTGAGCGGGTCGGCGATCTTCGACACGAGTATAGCGGCCAGGCGATGGCCGCGTCAGCGAGGCGACGGGCATGAACGACACGGCGAAGGGCGACGGACCGGCACGGCGCGCGGGACGTCATTTCCTCCAGATCCCCGGACCGACCAACGTGCCCGACCGGATCCTGCGCGCCATGGACATGCCGACGATCGATCATCGCGGCCCCGCGTTCCAGGCGCTGGGCCGCGAGGTGCTGACGGGCGTGCGGGCGATCTTCCGGACGACCGGACCTGTCGTCATCTATCCCGCTTCGGGAACCGGGGCCTGGGAAGCCGCGCTGGTCAACACGCTGTCGCCCGGTGACCGCGTGCTGATGTTCGAGACTGGACATTTCGCGACGCTCTGGCGCGAACTCGCGACGCGCCTCGGCCTCGAGGTCGAGTTCGTACCCGGCGACTGGCGCAGCGGCGTCGATACGGCGGCGCTCGCGGACAGGCTGCGGGCAGATGGCGGCCAGCGGATCCGCGCGGTCTGCGCCGTCCACAACGAGACCTCGACAGGCGTGACGACCAACATCGCGGCGCTGCGCCACGCCATCGATGGCGTCGGGCACCCGGCTTTGCTGATGGTCGACACGATCTCGTCCCTCGGATCGATCGACTACCGTCACGACGACTGGCGCGTCGACGTCACCGTGGCCGGCTCGCAGAAGGGGCTGATGCTGCCGCCCGGCCTGTCCTTCAACGCGATCGGACCCAAGGCGCTCGCCGCCAGTTCCTCGGCGCGCATGCCGCGATCCTACTGGGACTGGGCCGCGATGCTCGGGCCGAACGCGAGCGGCTTCTTCCCCTACACGCCGGCGACGAACCTTCTCTATGGGCTGCGCGAGGCGATCGCCATGCTGGACGAAGAAGGCCTCGACGCCGTGTTCGCCCGGCATGCGCGCCACGCCGAGGCGACCCGCGCCGCGGTGGATGCCTGGGGGCTGGAGATCCTGGCCCGGAACCCGACTGAACGCTCGAACGCCCTCACCGCGGTCATGATGCCGGACGGTCACGATGCGGACGCGCTCCGCGCCACGATCCTCACGGGCTGGGACATGTCGCTGGGCCAGGGCCTCGGAAGGCTCAAGGGCCGCATCTTCCGCATCGGCCATCTCGGCGACTTCAACGACCTCGCGCTGCTCGGGGCCCTCGCCGGGATCGAGATGGGACTGGCGCGCGCGGGCGTACCGCATCGTCAAGGCGGCGTGCGCGCCGCCATGGACCGGCTGCAGACCGCCTGATCACGCCGCCGCGGCAGCCGTCAGTTGAGGTCGCCAGCGGGCATCCGACCGCGCAGTTCGGCGGCCGCCTTGGCCACGCCGTCCATGTGCGGGTTGATCCGCAGCGCGACGTCGAAGGCCGCGAGCGCCTCGCGCGGCCTGTCCAGGCGCAGACAGATCTGTCCCAGTCCCGCTGCCGCCCCGAAATGCCGCGGTTCTCGCGCCAGCGTCTGCGCGATGTCGGCAAGACTGTCGGCATCGCGTCCTTCGACGAAGGCGAGCGTGGCGCGCTTGTTCCAGGCCTCGGCCCATTCGGGTGCCGCCGCGACAAGACGGTCGAGCACGGAACGCGCCCGGCGATGGCGGCGCTCGACGAGCGCATCGATCGCGGCCGCCATCATCCCGTCGAGTGCAGGATCGTCGTGATTGCTCCACAGCGCCCAGATGAGCGCCTCGATCTCGCGCGCGCCGGCGCGTGGCTGGGGACGCGCGAGGTCGGCGAAGAGCCGACCAAGACGCGCGCCTTCGCGCGGCGCCGCCTCGACCGGTTCCCTGTGCAGGACAGCTGCAAGCGCCGCGTCGATCGCGGCATCGATACGCTCCGGCGCCGCGCGCCGTTGCGACGCGGGTTCGCTCACCGGAAATAGGCCTCCACCGTCTCCCAGGCGACTTTCTGGAGATGATGCGCCACGGCGGCGTCCAGACCCGCCGTATAGGCGAGACCGACGGGGGAGCGGCGGAAGAGCGTCGCGTAAGTGGTCGCGGCCGCGAGATAGGTGCCCGGAAGGCTGGGATGGCGCTTGTCGGGGACGTAGAGATCAAGCGCGGGCATCTGCGCGATCGACCGCGCGAAGGCGAGACCGGCGGGGATGACGAGCGCCCCGTTGTCGTTGGCGGCCTTGGTATAGGCCTCGGCGAGTTCAACGGTCATCTCCGGCTTGTCGGCATAGGCCCAGGACATGAAGAACACCGGCAGGGCGCCGTGGCTGCGAACGGTCTCGCTATGCCGCCGCGCATACTCCGTGAACACGGCACCCAGCGTCGGATGGATCGGGCATTGGCTGCAATCCATCATGATCGCGATGTCGAAGAGCTTCTGCTTCGGATCGTTGAACACGACGTTGTTGTTCGCGTCGAAGGAATAGGTCCCGATCCCGTTGGGCCGGAAATAGGACGCGACGTCGTGCCAGTCGAAGCCGGATCCGCTGATGGTCACGGACGACGAGCGGAACCGATGGCCGCGCACGCCCTCGGCGACCATCCGCCCGACATGCCCGTGCAGGCTGTTGTTGTAATAGAAGAAGCTGTTGCCGATGTAGACGGCCGAGTTCGGCGCGGTGCCGAGTTCCTTGACCCGCGGCGGCGTCTGTGCGCCCGCCGGTGCGATGCCGGGCAGAGCGGCGAGAGCCGTCAGCGCAATCGCGGCCAGCACGCGCCGCAACGAAGACCGGTTGACCATCATATGTCCCTCCCTGTCCCGGGTCGCGGGTCCGCCGCGCCCGGATGGACCGACGGTAGCGCCGGTACCACGCCATGCCCAGCGCCGTTCCCGCCGCGACACCGTTGTCACGCCATCACGTCCTCGGCATAGGAGAACAGCGCCGGCATCCCGCCGGTATGCAGGAAGACCACGGTCTGCCCCGCGCCGACGCGACCGGCCCGGATATGCGCGATCAGGCCGGCCATCGCCTTGCCCGTGTAGACGGGATCCAGGATCAGCCCCTCCGTCGATGCGGCAAGCCGAAGCGCCTCGCGGCATTCCGGCGTCACCAGCCCGTATTTCGGGCCGACGAAACCCTCGTCGTTGTCGACATCGCCGGGCTGGATCCCGGCATCGATGTCGAGATGACGGGCCGCGGCGTTGGCGATGCGCGCGATGTCCGTCCCGCGATCCTCTTCCCAGCGCACTGGACTGATCCCCATGATGCGGGTCGGCAGACCGAGCAGACGCGCGCCGAGCAGCAACCCCGCCGGCGTCATGTTCGCGCCAGAGAGATAGACCGCGTCGGCGGTGGTCCCGCGCGCGGCGAGTTGTCCTTGCAGTTCCGCCATCGCCGCGACATAGCCCACCGTCGAGATCGACAGCGTGTCCATGCCGAAGGGCGATACCAGAAAGGGTTTGCGCCCCTTGGCGCGCAACGCCGCGACGCGGTCCTCGAGCAGCGGGGGCAGGCGCTGCACGTCGTCGATGTCGACGACCGTGACATCCGCGCCCATGAGCCGGTCGAGAAGCAGATTGCCCTGCGACGCCGGTCCCTTCACGCCGTGGACCAGCAGCAATTCCACCTTCAGCCCGAGCCGGCATGCGGCCGCCGTGATCTGACGGCACCAGTTCGACTGCGTGTAGGCCCCGGCGACGATCGTGTCGCAGCCGGAGGCGAGGATGCGCGGGAAGAGGAACTCGAGCTGGCGGGCCTTGTTGCCGCCGAAGGCGAGCCCGGTCATGTCGTCGCGCTTGACCAGGATGCGCGGTCCGCCGAGCGCCCGGGTCAGGTTCGGACATTCCTCGAGCGGCGTCGGCAGGCAGGCGAGACGCGTGCGCGGCAGGCGGGCGATTCGCGCCTCGAGTTCGGCGGGCGTGAAGCGGATGTCGTTCATGGGGTCGGAAATCTCCTGGCTCTCGGGCGCTGCAGCGGCTGTCGGGCTAACCTGCAGACGACGGCAGCGGGCTCCAGCCCGCGCGCGCGCGCACGGCGTCGATCGTCTCCTGGTGCCGCCATCCATCGGCGAGGGTGAAGAACGGCGCATGCGAGCGTCCTTCGATGGCCGCAACGAAGTCGCGCGCAAGCGCGTTCCACGCGCGGGCGGGGACCATCCAGCTCTCGTGCCAGTGCGGCTGCCGGTCTACCGCCGGCAGGGCGGACAGGATGTCGGCCCGCATAGGGACGACCGAGAAGCCCTCCTCGCCCTCGCGCCAGAGATGCACGTCGCCCTGGCAATAGGCCTGGTCGACATGGATCGTCCCGGTGCGCCCGTAGAAGGCGACGTAGTCCTGGTGCTTGCCCTTGCGCAGGCAGGAATGGCGGAACGTGACGCTCACGGCGCCCTCGGGATCGCCGTCCGGCGCGCCGATGCGCGCCAGGACGGTATAGGACCAGTCGCTGTCGACCACGCCCCAGGACGCGGCGCGGGCCTGCTCCGGCGGGACCAGTGCCTGTGTCCAGACCCGGAAATCATGCGGAAATGGAACGATCGGTGCGCGCTTCAGATCGTTGCGGGTTTCGCCCGCGACGGCGAGCGTCACGCCGCGACAGACGCTCTCCGCGATCGCGAGCTTGTGGGTGAAGTTGTTGTTGAGCCGCCCGCCGCCATCGGCCAGCCGGTGCGGCCATCCATAGGGCAGCCGCTCGTGCCAGTGATAATGCGACACGAACTCGGCCTCGAGCAGTTCGCCGATCGCGCCCTCCGCGATCAGCGCGCGCGCGAGCATCGCCGACGGCTGGTAGTTGGACGTGGCGGCGTAGGCGCTATGCACA
>CAIOSQ010000397.1 GCA_903860935.1 uncultured Rhodospirillales bacterium
CGCGTGCCTGGCCGAGCGCGGTCTTCATGATCTCCTCGTTGATCGAGGTGATCTTGAGGTCCATCTGCAGCGAGGTGACGCCGACCTCGGTGCCCGCGACCTTGAAGTCCA
Organism: uncultured Rhodospirillales bacterium; assembly: GCA_903860935.1. GTDB lineage: Bacteria > Pseudomonadota > Alphaproteobacteria > CACIAM-22H2 > CACIAM-22H2 > CAIOSQ01. The sequence goes on from CAIOSQ010000397.1 coordinate 112, forward strand.
TGTCGCCGAGATGATCTTCGTCACCGAGGATGTCGGAGAGCACCGCGACGCCCTGGTCCTCCTTGATGAGGCCCATGGCGATGCCCGCCACCGGACGCGCCAGCGGTACGCCGGCATCCATCAGCGCCAGCGACGAGCCGCAGACCGTGGCCATCGAGGACGAGCCGTTGGACTCGGTGATCTCCGAGACGACGCGCAGCGTGTACGGGAACTTGTCCTTCTCGGGCAGCACGGGATGGACGGCGCGCCAGGCGAGCTTGCCGTGCCCGACCTCGCGGCGGCCCGGAGAGCCCATGCGCCCGGTCTCGCCGACCGAGTACGGAGGGAAGTTGTAATGCAGCAGGAAGTGCTCGCGGTATTCGCCCTCGAGCGCGTCGATGATCTGCTCGTCGTCGCCGGTGCCCAGCGTCGCGGTGACCAGCGCCTGCGTCTCGCCGCGGGTGAACAGCGCCGAGCCATGGGCGCGCGGCAGGATGCCGACCTCGGTCACGATCGGGCGCACCGTGCGGGTGTCGCGCCCGTCGATGCGGCGGCCGGTCTCGAGGATGTTGGAGCGGACGATCTCCGCCTCCAGCTCCTTGAACTGGCCACCGACATGCGCCAGCTCGGCGGGCTTTTCGGCGAACAGCGCCATCGCCTTCTTCTTGACCGCGCCGACGGCGTCGTGGCGGTCGCCCTTGGCGACGATGCGATAGGCCGCGGCCAACTCCTCGCGAAGCCCGGCCTTGAGCGCGGCCTTGACGGTCGCGACTTCGGGGGCGGGCTCGGGAACCTGGAACGGCTCCTTGGCGCAGCGCTCGGCGAGGCTGATGATCGCGTCGATCACCGGCTGGAACTCGCGATGACCGAACATCACGGCGCCGAGCATGATCTCCTCGGACAGCTCCTTGGCCTCCGATTCGACCATCAGGACACCGTCCTGCGTGCCCGCGACCACGAGGTCGAGGCTCGAGGAGGACATCTCGTCCATCTGCGGGTTCAGCTTGTACTCGCCACCGATATAGCCGATGCGCGCGACGCCGATCGGGCCGAGGAAGGGCACGCCCGAGATCGTCAGCGCCGCCGAGGCCGCGACCATCGCGACGACGTCGGGATCGTTCTCCAGGTCATGGCTCAGCACGGTGCAGATCACCTGCACCTCGTTGCGGAAGCCATCGGCGAAGAGCGGCCGGATCGGACGGTCGATGAGGCGGGAGGTCAGGACCTCCTTCTCCGTCGGCCGGCCCTCGCGCTTGAAGAAGCCGCCGGGGATCTTGCCCGCGGCGAAGGTCTTCTCCTGGTAATGGACGGTCAGCGGGAAGAAATCGATGCCGGGCTTGGGGGCCTTGGCGTAGACGACCGTGGCGAGGACCACGGTGTCGCCGTAGCGCGCCACGACGGCGCCATCGGCCTGGCGGGCGATCTTGCCGGTCTCGAGCACGAGCTTGCGCCCGCCCCAGACCAGTTCCTTGCGATAAATGTCGAACATGGTTTCTTTCCTTCCACCTACGGACGGGACGTGGCGCGTGCCATCACGCGCACGCGACGCGGAGCGGGCGCCCGGATGGCGCCCTTCGACCCCGCGTCTCGGTCAGCGACAGAGACGTCATCGGACTGGGCGCGCGGCATGTAGGTCTCGCGACCGCGGGCCTGTGTATTTCGGGACGGGAGCGCGCGAGGCTGTCGACGTTTCCGATCCGTCGCGCGCGTCTGCATCCGTCCCGATGGCGCTCGAGCGCAGGCCGCGTCAGCGGCGCAGCTCGAGGCGCTCGACCAGCTTCCCGTAGCGCGTCACGTCGATGCGCTTCAGGTAGTCGAGGAGGCGGCGCCGCTGGCCGACCATCATCAGCAGGCCGCGGCGGGAGTGGAAATCCTTGTTGTGCGAACCGAGATGCTCGCTCAGCTTCTTGATGCGCTCGGAGAGCAGGGCGACCTGCACTTCCGGCGAACCGGTGTCGCCCTCCTTCTGGGCGAATTGCTTGACGATCTCGGTCTTGCGGTCCGGGGCAATCGACATCGGAGGAGTCTCCTTCGGGTTGGCGCCCTCACGGGCTGCGGTTGAACACGCGCAGCGGTCTGACCATCCCGTCCTCGGCCCGCACGAGCGCGACCAGGACCCCCGCCTCCAGCGCCGCGATCGCGCGGCCGACAGGCAGGGCGGACAGCATCGAAGCTGCACGCGGCACCTGCACGGCTCGGCCATGCCTCAAGGCATCGGCCTCGGCCCCGGTCATGGCCAGCGCCGGGATGTCGTCCAGCGCGGTCTCGACCGGTTGCAGATATGCGCGCGGGTCATACCCCGGGGCCTCCAGCGAATCCAGGGAAATCGCCGTCTCGATCCCGAACCCGCCCACGCGCAGACGCCGTAACGCGGCGAGATGGCCGACGGTTCCCAGCGCCAGCGCGATGTCGCGGCCGAGGGAGCGGACATAGGTGCCCTTGCCGCAATCGACCTCGAACAGGGCCTCGTCCGGCCCGGTCATGCCGGTCAGGACCAGACGGTCGATGCGCACCAGCCGCGCGGGCAACTCGAAATCCTCGCCGGCGCGCGCGCGTTCGTAGGCCGGTCGCCCGTCCTGCTTGATCGCCGAGAAGGACGGCGGAACCTGGCTGATCTCGCCCAGGAAGCGGGGCAGCGCGGCCTCGATCGCCGCGCGGTCCGGCCGTACTGCCGAGGTCGCCGTCGTCACGCCCTCGGCGTCGCCCGTATCGCGCGCCTCGCCCCAGCGGATCGCGAAGGCGTAGCGCTTCGCCCCGTCCATGACATGGTCGACCAGCTTGGTCGCCTCGCCGAAGGCAAGCACGAGCACGCCCGAGGCGAGCGGATCGAGCGTTCCGCAATGCCCGGCCTTGGCGGCGCCCAGCGCGCGCCTGGCGCGACCGAGGGCCTGGGTGGAGGTCGGACCGAGCGGCTTGTCGAGGACGAGGAAGCCGTCGAGCCGGTCGCCGCGGCGCTTCATCGGGCGTTCAGTCGAGGTCGCGTCGGACCGGTTCGGAGCGCAGCAGCGTCTCGAGCTTCGCGCCCTCTTCGAAGGATCGATCGAGCTCGAAATGCAACTCGGGCGCATGCCGAAGCTCGACGCGGCGCGCGATCTCGCTGCGCAGGAAACCGCGCGCGCGCCGCAGCGCGGCGACGATCTCCGGCCCGTCGACCCCGCCGAGCGGCAGGACGAAGGCATAGGCGTGCTTGAAGTCCGGCGCGGCGCGCAC
>CAIOSQ010000398.1 GCA_903860935.1 uncultured Rhodospirillales bacterium
ATCCAGCCCGCCGGCACCGCGACCGACGCGCCTGCCAACCCGAACACGCCGGGGACCACACGCCAGGACCGAGATTCGGGCGCTTTTGCGCGCGCCGCCGCCGAACCCGCCTCCGCATCGACATTTGACAGGCAAGGCCGGGTGGCGTTTGTTTTTCCTATCGCGTGATCGAGGACATCGCGCACGTCGACTTCGATCTCGGCCAGCTCGTCGGCGCCGAGCACGCCCTCGAAGACGTAGAAGCCGCAGCGCCAATAGGCGTCGAGGATGTCGCGATGGATCCGCCCATCGGCGCCGAAGCGGATCGGCCCGCGATTGCCCAGCGTCGCGGCCCGACGCGCGCCCGTGGCGAGATAGGCCTCCATCGCCGCCTGCTCGTCGCCGTAGTCGATCGCATTGTGTTCGATACGTGTGGCCATGATCGAGCCGCCCGGCACGCAACCTGTCCCGCTCTTGCGAAGGATGCGGATCCTAACCGACCGCGAGCACGGTCGTCGCCAACCGCTCACGGGCCTGCAATCGACGTGTCTTCCGAATCGAGGAGCATCTCCCTGCATCAAGAGGGAGTCATCCGATGAGCTTCGTTGTCGCGCAGATCACCGACACGCATCTCGCGCTCACCAAGCCGTTCTTCCGCGACAATTTCGCGGTCGCCGCGGCGGCGATTCGCGCCTCGAAGCCCGACCTGGTGATCAACACCGGCGACGTCTCGGTGAACGGCGCCGATCTGCGCGAGGACCTCGTCGCCGCGAAGGGAATGCACGACGCGCTCGGTCTGCCCTGGATTGCCGTACCCGGGAACCACGACCTCGGCGACACGCAGGAGACCGCGCGAAAGCAGCCGATCAACGACGAGCGTCGTCGCCGCTGGCTCGATGTGTTCGGGCCGGATTTCTGGATGCGTGACGTGCCCGGCTGGCGCCTGCTCGGGATCAACGCGATGCTGCTCGGCAGCGATCTCGCCGCCGCCACGGAACAGGAGCAGTTCATCGCCGAGGCCGCGGCGGGTCTCGGCCAGCGTCAACTCGCGCTCTTCCTGCACAAGCCGCTCTTTGTAGAGTCGCCGGCCGATGACGAGGTTTCCGGGCACACGCTGACGCCCAGGTCCCGCAGGATCCTGATGGCGGCGCTCGGCGGGATCACACCGCGGCTCGTCAGCTGCGGCCATCTGCACGAGTACCGTGAGCGCGGCTTCGGCGATCTGCATCAGATCTGGGCGCCGGCGACGGCTTTCACGATCTCGGACTGGTTCATCCCGACCCATGGCGGCGAGCACATCGTCGGCTATGTGCGCCTCGCGTTCGACGTGGATGGCAGCTTCACCTCGCAGTTGGTGCAGCCCGAGGGGCTGGAGCCGCTCGACCTCGCGGATTATCCCGAAGCCTACGGCGATCTGCGTCAGATCAAGGCGGCGATGGACGCGCAGAAGTCGCAGCTGGCGGCCGCGAAATGACCACGATGCCGAGCGCGGGTCCGGTCGAGGGGCTGTCGAATTTTCGCGACTTTGGCGGCCTTGCGACTGCGGATGGCAGGCGCGTGGTCGCGGGCCGACTCTATCGCTCGGCCAATCCCGCGGGCGTCACACCCGAGGGAATGGCGCAGCTCGCCCGCTTCGGCATCGCCACCGTGATCGATCTGCGCGGGCTTGCCGAGCGCGCCAAGGCGCTCGCCGACTTCACGCCCGCGCGGATCGCGGTCCGTCCGACGCCGATCGAGCCGAAGACCTCGGCGCGATTGCGCATGATGCTGGCCGAGCGCGAGGTCCGCGCCGCGCAGGTCCGCGACGTCATGATCGATTCCTACCGCGCCTATGTGGGCGAGGCGGCCGAGGCCTTCGGGGCGGCGCTCCACGCGATGCTCGCCGAGGCCGACGGGGCTGTCCTCGTGCACTGCACCGCGGGCAAGGACCGCACGGGCTTCGTGGTCGCGGTCATCCAGTCGGCCCTCGGCGTGCCGCGCAAAGCGATCGTCGAGGACTACCTCGCGACGAATCGTCATTGGGATCGCGTCAGCGCCTCCGGTCACCTGCCCTTGGACTCGGACGCGATCGAGCCGGTGCTCGTCGCCGACGCCGACTATCTCGCCGCCGCGTTCGAGGAAATCGATCGCCGCGACGGCGACGCGCGCGGCTTCATCCGTCGTGCGACCGCCGGCCGCGTGACGCATACGCATCTCGAATCCCTCGTCGAACGGAGCCAATCGTCATGACCCAACCTCTCTTCCGCCGCACCGCGCTGGCACTTGGCGCCTCGACGCTCGGCACGACCGCGATGGCGCAGCGCATCGCGCCGCCCTCCACCGCGCCGGTCTCGATTTCCTACTACAATTACAATCTCGCCTCGGCCGGCATCGGCGCGGAAGCGACGAAGGAGCTGATCGCGGAATTCACCGCGGCCAATCCGCACGTCAAGGTCGAAGGCGTGCCGGTCTCCTCGGGCCAGATCATCGCGCGGGTGCAGGCTGACCTCGTCGCAGGGCGCACGCCCGACGTGGCGCAGCTCATCTTCTCCGATCTCGACTTTATCGTGCGCAATCTCGGCGTCAAGCCGATGACCGACATCATCCCGCCCGAGGAATGGAGCGCGCATACCGCCGGCATGGTCCCGGCCGGGCTGAAGCTCGGCGCGATCGGGGACAAGGTCTACGGCCTCGCCTATGTCTTCTCGACGCCGGTGCTGTTCTACAACGCGACGCTGTTCAGGCAGGCCGGGCTCGATCCCGAGGCGCCGCCGCGCACATGGGCCGAGGTCAAAGACGCCGCGCTCAAGCTGCGCGCCGCGACCGGCAAGAGCGGCGTCTATCCCGGCGTCTACTCGGAATTCGACTGGCTGCTGCAGGGATTGTTCCTGTCCAATGGCGGCCGCTCGATTTCCGAGGATCGCCGTCGCCTGACCTTCGGCGAGCCCGAAGCGGTCGGCGCGGTCGAGATGCTGCGCGATCTCATGAAGTCCGGCGCGCACGCCAACATCCGCGAGGCGGAGAGCGGCGACGCCTTCATGAGCGGCAATCTCGGCATGATCCTGACGACCAGCGTCTATCAGCGCGCGTTCCTGAACGCGTCCAAGGATCGGTTCGACCTGCGCGCGGCGAAGATGCCGAGCTTCGGCGACAAGCCGGCGCGGCCGACCAACTCGGGCAGCGCGCTCTTCATCATGTCCAAGGACCCGGCGAAGCAGCGCGCCGCCTGGGAGCTGGTGAAGTACATGACCTCCAAGCGCGGCTACACCGTGATCACCAGCAAGATCGGCTACTTGCCGCTGCGCCTCGACATCGTCGACGATCCGCAGCATCTCGGGCCCTGGGTGCGCGAGAACCCGCTCGTGCGTCCGAACCTGGAGCAGCTCACGCAGCTCAACCAGTGGGTCGCGTTCCCGGGTGCGAACTACCGTCAGATCTCGCGCATCCAGGTCGCGGCGGTGAACGAAGCGGCGTTCGGCGAGGGCGATGTCGGCAAGGTGATGCGCGAGGCGCAGGAGCGCGCCCAGGCGCTGATGCCGCGCGCGTGACCCAGGCCCTCCCGTTCGAGGCGCGGATCGAGCGCGACGACGCGCGATCCGCGGCGCGCCAGCTGCGCCTGCCGGGCTGGGTGGTGCCCGCGCTGTTCCTCGCGCCGGCCTTCGCGACGCTCGCCGCCTGGATCTACTGGCCGCTGCTCGAGGCGCTCCGTCTCAGCTTCTACGAGTGGAACCTGCTGCCGACGACGGAGCCCGTCTTCGTCGGGCTCGACAACTACCGCAACCTGCTGGCGCTCGCCGAGCTGCGCGCGGCGGCGTGGAACACGGTCGTCTACACGCTCGGCCTGCTGCCGCTGACCGTCGGCCTACCGCTGCTGATCGCGCTGATGACCCGCGAGGCGGTCGGCCGTGCCGGCGCCGTCTATCGCGCGATCATCTTCGTGCCGATGATCATCGCGCCGGTCGTCGTCGCCGTCGTCTGGCGCTGGCTGCTCAATCCCAATCACGGCATCGTCAACAAGCTGCTCGAAGCACTCGGCTTGCCGGCGATGCGCTTCCTCCAGGACGCGGACACCGCGATTTGGACGATCATCTTCATCACCGGCTGGAAGCTGGTCGGCTTCTCGACCCTGCTCTTCGCGGCGGCGATGACCAACATCGAATCGAGCCTGATCGAGGCCGCGCGCATCGACGGTGCCAGCGAGGGCCAGGTGGCGCGACGCATCGTCGTTCCGCTGATCGCGCCGACGACGATCTTCCTGACGGTCCTCACCGTGCTTCACGGTGCACAGTGGAGCTTCGTCTACATCAACGTGCTGACCCAGGGCGGGCCGCGCAACGCGACGACGAATCTCTACTACCTGCTCTGGGAATACGGCTTCAGCACCTTCGCCATCGGCTGGAGCACGGCCGCCGGCATGCTGCTCTTCGCCGCCTTCGCGGTCTTCGCCGCGTTCGGCCTTTCGGCCATGCAGCGCAACGACCGCCATGCGGGCTGAGTCGCTCGCGGCGAGGCTGCGCAGCCACGCGCTGCTGACCACGCTGAGCCTGGTCGCGATCCTGCCGCTCTACTGGATGTTCGTGACCGCGCTGCGCGCGCCGAACGAGATCTTCTCGACGGTGCCGTGGCCGGAGAATCCGTCGCTCGCGAACTTCACCTACATCCTCGGCGGCGTGCCGATCCTGCGCATGCTGTGGAACACGCTGGTGGTCGCCACGCTCACGACGGCGGCGCAGCTGATCACCGCGCTGCTCGCCGCCTACGCCTTCGCGCGCTGGAAGAACCGCTGGTCGCAGGCGCTTTTCGCGCTGTTGACGGTGACCTGGCTGATCCCGGCCCAGGTCGTGATGGTGCCCGGGTACCTGCTTGTCACGCGGCTCGACATGCTCGACACGCTCGCGGGGCTGGTCATCCCGCATGCCGCCTCCGCCTTCGCGATCATCGTGCTCTACCAGACCCTGCGCGCCTTCCCGACGGAGCTGATCGAGGCCGCGGTCGTCGACGGCGCCGGGCACTTGCGCATCCTGCACTCGCTGATCGTGCCCAACATCAAGCCGGCGCTCGCCTCGCTCGCGATCCTGCTCTTCATATCGAGCTGGAACGATTATTTCTGGCCGCTGCTGGTGACGCGCAGCCAGGAGAGCGCGGTTATCCAGATCGGTCTGCAGATGTTCATGACGCAGGAGGGCAACCAATGGGGACCGCTGATGGCGGCCTCGAGCCTCGCCAGCTTGCCGCTGCTCGCGGTCTATCTCGTGCTGCAGAAGCGCATCGTCGATTCCTTCCTGCGCTCCGGACTCAAATAGCCCGCATCACATCGGATCGAGTGGCGCGATCGGGCGGCGGACCTTCTTGTAGGTGACGCGCGTGGGATCCGGCGGGAACGGGCCGCCGGTGTCGAGGTGATGGATCGCGTGTGCGATCTTCGAGAACGCGGCGTGGAAGTGGTTCGAGGACTTCACGACCACGATCTTCTTCGCCTGAAGGTCGACACCGAGCTTCGTGAACGCCTCGGGCGCGAAGGTCTGCGTGCGCTTCGTTCCGAGCACGATGTCGAGCGATCCGATGCTCACCGCCGCCGCGGGGCCGAACGAGACGAGGCTCTGCTCGAAGGGGATCACGAGGTCGTCGGTCACCGCGCGCACGACCACATGCGCGTCGACCGGTCGGCCCGAGACCGGCGTGGCCTTGCCGCCGATGCGCAGCCAGAGATTTCCGCCAGCGCCCGCCGAACGGCAGAACTCGACCGCGATCGGGTCCCTGAGCACGCCGATCGCGGCGGGAATGTGGGGATGCTCGAGCAGACGCTCGATCATGATCGCGCCGTCGCCGGGCACGCCGCCGCCGGGATTGTCCCAGCGATCGGCGAAGACGATCGGCTGACCGGGATAGCCGTTCGCGACCGCGACGGTCTCCTCCGGCTTCACATGCTTGGGCGAGCCGGCGCGGCCCATCGCGACGAGCTCGCGACCGAGCATCACCGCGAGCGCGTCGGCCTTCGCCTTGTCGGCGTCGGCGATGACCAGCACCTTGCTGCCGACCTCGGGCACGTCGGCGGCGTGGAAGCCGTGGCCGATCGAGATCGACAGGATGCCGTTCTTCCCTTCCAGCGCCTGCACGCGCTCGATGAAGGCGCGGCCCACCGGATTGCTGGTAGTTGCGCTGGGACGGCGCCGCGCGCGTGACGTTCGAACTCAAGACACCCTGGCGCGACGGCACAACCCATCTCGAGATGACACCGATCGACTTTATGGAACGCCTGGCAGCCCTGGTGCCCCGCCCGCGTCTTCACTTGATCCGCTTCCACGGTGTCCTCGCGCCGAATGCGAAACTGCGTGCGATGGTCGTCGCG
>CAIOSQ010000399.1 GCA_903860935.1 uncultured Rhodospirillales bacterium
CCCGCCGCGAAGGGCAGATGCGCCAGCAGCGCCGCGCGATCGAGCGACGCCGCCGGCTCCACCAACGGCGATGCCGCCGCGAACAGGCCGCGCCCCGCGAGCACCGCCGCGCGCGGTGCCGGAGCCCCGAAGAGCGGCCCCTCCGGCCGCGTGTCGCCCATGTCCCGGCCGAACGCCTCCAGCGGCGCGAGCAGGCCGAGCCCGGGAACCAGCCGGCACGGCACGCGCCCCGAGGCGGCGAGCGCCGCTGCCCAGGCGCCGCGCGCCCCGGCATCCGCCGTGTCCACGACCATCACGAGCCCGGCTTCGGCCGCATCGAGCGCGCCCGGTCCCGGCGCCGCCGCGCCGGACAGCACGACCAGATCCGCGCCGCGCGCTCCGCCATCGCCCGCCGCACCGCCCCCGGCTTCGCCCATATGCAACACGCGCAGCTGCGAAAGCCCGTTGCGCGTCGCGCTGGCGGCCAGCAAGGCCGCGCCCTCCACCGTCGCCGCGACCGCGCGCACCGATCCCGTGGGGCCGACCAGCGCCGCAGCGACGAGCGCGCGATCGCCAGCGCCAGGCGCCAGATCGGCCACGACGTCACCGGGGCGCAGGACCCGCGCCAGGAAATCCAGCGTCGCATCCGGCATGTCGCCGCGCGCGAGCAACTCCGCTGTCACATCATCGCGCGCATCGCCGGCCGCGAGCAGGACCGGCGTCCCCGGTCCGGGCAGCGCGATCTCGACATGCGCGGGCAGCGCCGCCGCCGCACGCGCGGCCTCCGCCGCCTCCGCGCAGCGCTCCCCCCACGCCGCGCGCAGGAACGCCTCGAAGCGCCGGGCGAAGCCCGCGGCGTCGAGCAGCGGCGCGGCGCGCATCCGCGCCCGCGCGCCGTCGCGGAACGCGGCGAGGCCCGGCAGGTCGGTCGCCAGCCGCGCCGCGATCGCCACGAACTCCGCCGCGTCGCGCGCGACCAGATGGCCGAGGCCCAGCGCGTGGCTCAGGCTCGCCCCCACGCGGCCGGCATGGCGGTCGCCGGCCAGCGTCACCACCGGCACGCCCATCCAGTGCGCCTCGCAGGTCGTCGTCGTGCCGTTGTAGGGAATCGTGTCCAGGGCGATGTCGACCTGGTGATAGGTCTCCAGATGCGCACGCGTCGAATCCTGCCACGCGACGAATTCGATCCGATCCGTGGAGACCCCCGCCGCTGCGAACAACTCGACCAGACGCGCACGCACACCCGCGTCGCGCGTCATGCGCGCCTTGAGCAGGAGTCGGGTGCGCGGCACCGCCGCCATCGTACCCGCCCAGAGCCGAACGGTGGCCGGCGTGATCTTGGACAAGGTGTTGAACGATCCGAACGTGACCCGCCCCGCGGCCAGCGCCGGGAGTGCGCTCGGCAACACATCGACCGGCACAGGCTGGTAACACAGGAAACAGCCGGGCAATCTCGCCAAGCGTTCCGTCGCCAACGCCTCGCTGCCCGGAGGATCGGTGACGTCGTCCACGATACGGTAATCGATCGCCGCCAATCCGGTGGTCGCCGGATACCCAAGCCATGTCACCTGTATCGGAGCCGGCTTGCGTGCGAAGACCGCCAGTCGGTTTCGCGCGGTATGCCCCGCGAGGTCGATCAGGATGTCGATCCGGTCCTCGACGATCAGCTTGGCAACCGCGTCAGCCGAAAGCCCGGAGCAGGAGCGCCATATCGATGCGCATGCCCGTAGCGCGTCCGTATACGCATCCGGCGCGCGCACGTCCGAATAACAGACGATCTCGACACGGCGCGGATCCAGTGTCTCCAGGAGCGGCTTCAGGAAGAATGCGACCGAGTGGCCGTAGAAATCGGCCGACACGAAGCCGACGCGCAACCGGCGCGCGGGGTCAGGATCGCGCGGCACTGACACGATCGGGACGGTTGCCTGTTCTTCGCCCCACGCGCGATGCGCGGCGACGAGAGCGGCGGCGGAAACCTCGTCGCTGTAGTTCAACTCGAACAGCATGTTGGACAGGGCCGCATGCAGGCCAGGATCCAGCTTGACCGCCGCGCGGGTCGCCGCGTGGGCCGCGTCGAGGCGTCCTTGACGGGCATGGATGGCGGCGAGATTGGCATGCGCCGCGGCCATCCCGGGATCGACACGCAGCGCCGCCTCGGCATGGGCCTGCGCCTCGGAAAGCCGCCCACCGCCGATGCACGCAGCGGCAAGATTGACCAGCAGCGGCGCATCCGGCGGCCCCAGTCGCAGCGCATCTTCAAATGCTGCGATGCCCGCGTCGTGTCTCAACTGTGCAATCAGCGCGAGCCCGAGCTTGACGAAGGCCGCGCGAAGATGCGGCTCCAGCGACAACGCCCGCCGGCAAGCCGCCTCCGCCTCGGCTGCGGCGCCCAGGTCGATAAGCACGGATGCAAGATTGACGTGGGCCAGCGCCGATTGCGGCGCCGCGGCGACCGCCCGCTCCAGGATCTCGCGTGCCTCAGGGGGTCGCCCAAGACGCCTCAGGACGTCGGCCAATCGGATCGCCGCATCGACGCTGCCGGGTGCGATCGCGAAAGCGTCCGCGAAATGGGCCCGCGCGGCGTCGAGCCGTCCCGCATCGAGATCCGCCTGCCCCTGCGCGACACGCACCGCCGCCGCACGCGCGGCCTCCGCGGCCTCCGCG
>CAIOSQ010000400.1 GCA_903860935.1 uncultured Rhodospirillales bacterium
AGAAGCCGTGGCGGCGATGAACCTCATCGTCGAGGTCGAGCCGCGCGGTTCAGCCGCGCGACGGCTGCGCCCAACGCAATCAGCACGCAGGCGGACACCAGAGACCAGCCGCTCTCACTGACCCCCAAGATCACCAGAAGGCCGGTCGAGAGAACCGGCGTCAGGAACGACGCGAAGCCGATCGCATGGGCGTTCCCGGCCTTCAGTGCGTGATCCCAAAGAAAAAACGCTAAGCCGACGGGCCCCAACCCCAGCCCGATCAAAGCGCAAAGAAGGGACTGCGACCGGCGCAATGTCTATCAGGGCGGCGGTTAGCAGCCAGGAGACGGATTATGGGGGCGGTGTGGAAGAGTTGGCTCAGCCTTTTCCGAGGCGATCCCAGAGTATGGCGCCGATCTCGGCCATGGCGTCGTTGATCAACGCGTTGCGCTGGGCGAGCAGGCGGGAATTTGCTGGCGGCAGCGGGGTCGGGTCATAGGTGAACAGCCCAAACGAGATCGCGTCGCCCTCGCCGCGCATGAGCACGCCTGCATCGTTGCGTATCTTGCGGAAGGTTCCTGTCTTGTTGGCGGCGGCGCCGACCGGCAGGAAACGAGGAACCCGATCGCGCAATTGCTGTGCGCGCAGGATCTCCATCATGTCGGCGCAGCTTGCGGGGCTGGCCACCTTGCCATCGAAGATCATCGCGCAAAGCCGGGACATGTCGGCGGCCGAAGAGGTTGTGTTGTTCGCTGTCCGTTGAAAAGCGAGGCCGTCATAGGCCATGTCGCTCTCGCGCGCAGCGGACTGCATGGCGTCGTAGCTCGGTGGCGGAACGGGCGGCAGCCCATAACCGTGGGCGAAGAGGCCTGGCATCGACAGCACGACATGGATATCCAGCAGGCCCAACTGCCGCATGGTCGCGGTGATGGACCCTGTGCCTACGAGGTCCTGGAGCATGTGGGTCGCCGTGTTGTCGCTGATGATGATCATCAGCATCGCGAGATCGCGGATCGTGGGTGCTACCCCGGCATCGAGTTTCTGCAGCACGCCAGAGCCGATGATCCGATGGGCGTCTGCCATGGCGAGTCGGTCAGACAGCTTGAAGCGACCCGTTTCAGCCTGCCGGTACACCTCGACCAGGACGGGGATCTTGTAGACGCTCGCCGTCGGGAAAAGCCGCTGGGGGGCGATCGCGACCGTCTGTCCTGTCGGCAGATGCGTGGCGGAAAATCCGACGTCGATCCCGAGTGGTGCCAGCACGTCCTCTATGCGCGACTGAACGTTCATGACATCGCCTCTCTGGCTTAAACTGACGACGCGAATGGTGGCCTATCGCCGCGTGTCGCGCCACTCCGGCAGAGCCTTGAGAAGGGATAATCGATGCAACGGCGTGAATTCCTGCTCGCCACGAACGCGGCTATGTCCGCGCATCTCCTTTCGGCGTGTGCCGAGGGACCCGGCGCTCTGGCGACCGATCGCTGGGGTGTGCAGCAGGGCTATCCGGACGGCTGGGGACCGCCGGGGCAGCCGCCGCGGTGGGAGGCCTATCCGGAGTACCGTGTGGGCAATTTCTCCGGCGGTTTCGAACGTATGTTCCGGCACAACGTCACGCGTGCCGGCCGCGATGTCTCGTCCTTGACGGCGGCGAACGCGGCGGACGGCATCGGCGCAGCGGCTTATGTCCGGTCATGGCCGGTGACTGGTCTCCTGATCGCCCGAGACGGCGAGATCTGGTTCGAGCACTACGGTTTCGCACGTCATGCCGAGATGCGATTGACGAGTTGGTCGATGGCGAAGAGCGTCACGTCCCTTCTGTTCGGGATCGCGCTCGATCGGGGCGTCGTCCGCGCCCTCGACGATACGCCGCAGATGTACGCGCCGCCGCTCGCCGGGACGTTGCATGGCCGCATCCCGATGCGACATCTCCTCAACATGTCGAGCGGTGCGGAGGTCGATCATGTCCGCGACCCCGTCCGCATCGACGTTCCAGCTCTGCTCGGGCGTGCGGAGTCCCGCGCCACCGGCACCGATATCGAGCGCGTCGTGCGCGGATGGCACGCAGTCCGCGAGGCGCCTGGAGCGCGGTTCAACTACAACGAACTCTGCCCGCTCACGATCGGGATGGTGATCCGCCATGCGACCGGCGGTTCGCTTGCGCAATTTGCGGAGGAGCGCCTCTGGCGGCCGATGGGCGCAGAGGGCGATGCGACGTGGCTCACCGATTCGCTGGGGCGCGAATACAACTGCGCCGGCTTCGCCGCGCGGCTGCGCGACTGGGCGCGGCTGGGGCAGTTGATCGCGCAGCGCGGGCGCATGGCGGGTCGGCAGGTCGTGAGCGCGGACTGGATCGATGCCTGCCTGTCCTGGGGTGCGCAGGATCGCCAGGTCGCCCACGGTTCGGCACGTCCCGACACGGGGTACAAGAATTTCTTCTGGCATCCGCGAGCCGATGGCCGATGGCCGACGATGAACGGCGCGCACGGCCAGCGTCTCGTCGTCGACATGACGTCGCGGACAGTGATGGTTCAGACGGCGGTGGCCGCCGAGGGCCCGTGGAGCCGTGACTTCTACGCGCTGTTCGACCGCGCGACGCGCGCGTGACGACTGCTCCGCCGGCTCAGGCCTGCGCCGTGCCTTTAGGGAGGAGGATGGTCAGCAATCCGATCGCCGGCAGGAAGGCGCAGATGGCATAGACCGTATCCAGGCTCGTCCGGTCCGCGAGTTCGCCGAGCGCCGCGGCACCGATACCGCCGAGCCCGAAGGAAAAGCCGAAGAACACCCCTGCGACGAGGCCGACGCGGCCGGGCAACAGGTCCTGGGCGTAGACCAAGATCGCGGAAAAGGACGAGGACATGATCAGGCCGATCACGAAGGCCAGCACGATCGTCGCCTCGAGTCCGACATGCGGCAGGGCAAGCGAGAAGGGCAGGGCACCAAGGACCGATATCCAGATGATCGGCAAACGTCCGATCCGGTCGCCGAGCCACCCGCCGAACAGAGCACCCAGCGGAGCCGACGCCAGGAACACGAACAACGCGATCTGCGCCGCCTCGACATCGATGCCGAAGCGCCCCATGAGATAGAAGGTGTAGTAGGACGTCAGGCTCGCCGAGTAGAAGGTCTTGGAGAAGATCAGCGTCACGAGCACGCCGAGCGCGAGGGAGACGCGCGGATCGCCGAGTTGCGCGGAGAGGCTCGTTGTCGGGACGGTACCCTGGGCGCGCGGCGCGCGACGGTTGCGCGCATACCAGTTGCCGATCGCGATCAGCACCGACATGCCGATGAAAGCTGCCAACGAGAACCAGGCCACGCTGCCTTGCCCGTTGGGAACGACGATCAGCGCGGCGAGCAAGGGACCGATCGCAGAACCGGCATTGCCACCGACCTGGAACAGCGACTGCGCGAGACCGTGGCGGCCTCCCGAGGCGAGGCGCGCGACACGAGACGCCTCGGGATGGAAAACCGCGGAGCCGAGCCCGACGAGACAGGCCGCGAGCAGGATCGACAGATAATCGCTGGCTCTGCTGAGGAGCAGCAGGCCGACGAGCGTCGACGCCATCCCGGCGGCAAGCGAGTAAGGCATCGGCCTGCGGTCGGTGACCATGCCCACGATCGGCTGGAAGAGCGACGCCGTACACTGGAAGGCGAACGTGATGAGGCCGATCTGACCGAAATCGAGCCTGTGCGCATCCTTCAGTACCGGATAGATCGCCGGCAGCATCGACTGCATCAGGTCGTTGAGCAGGTGGCAGAAGGACAGCGAGAACACGACCGCGAAGGTTGCGGAATGCGGCGTCGCGCCGGCACCGGCGGCAAGCGCGGGGGATCGATCCGAGGACATGCGTGAGAGCTTAGGGGGCGCCGCCTGCCGCCGTCGACGCGAAAACCGCGCAACCCCGCCATGCGCCGTCGCCGTCGTATGCCATCACGTGCGGCCGGGTTGAAAACGCCGCGCGGAGCTTCCATGCTCGGCCCATCGGCCGGAAGG
>CAIOSQ010000401.1 GCA_903860935.1 uncultured Rhodospirillales bacterium
CGGCGCGCTGCGCCGCTTCGCGCATCGCCTCGGCACGCGAGGCCGCGCGCAGCGCCGCGTCGAAATCGACCAGACAGGACTCGATACGGGCCGCATGTCCCGCCTCGGCCGCGGTTTCCACGCCAGCGCCGATGGCCGACGCGCAGGCGGTGGCGGGGACGGACGTCTTCGCGGCCCGGCGCGGCGCGCGGATCCGCCCGGTATCCCGTTCGTAGAGTTCCACCAGGGCGCCCAGTTGCAGGCGCAGGCTGTTGCGGAGATCCTCGACCGTTATCATCGTGTGGCCTCATGGGGTGGCGTTGTATCGATCGAACGATTCACCAAGGCCGCACGCCCGGGCAGGTGGCATCCGGCTACTTTCCGGACTGGCGGAGGGAAAAACGCCGCCATGGCGGGATGCAAAGGGAGGAGCGGAGATGGACCTGACGCGTGAGGTCGACATCCTGATCGTCGGCGGCGGTTCCGCCGGCTGCGTGCTGGCGGCGCGATTGTCCGAACGCCCCGATCTGACCGTCGCGCTTGCCGAGGCCGGGGACGACACCCCGCCCGACGCCGTGCCGGAAGACATCGCCAGCCGCTATCCCGGCCGCGCCTATTTCAATCCGCGTTACTCATGGCCCGATCTGCGCGTCACGCTGGGCGCTGCGCATCTCAACGATCCCGCGCGGCGGCCGCAGGCGCGCTACGAGCAGGCCCGGATCATGGGCGGCGGCTCGAGCATCAACGGCATCGGCGTCAATTACGGCGCGCCGACGGACTACGAGGACTGGCACGCCGCCGGCGCGGAGGGCTGGCGCTGGGCCGATGTCGAACCGTATTTCCGCAAGGCCGAGCGGGACCTGGACCAGGTCACCCCTGGCCATGGCACCGCGGGACCGATCCCGGTGCGCCGGGTGCCGGCTGCGGACTGGTCGGGCTTCACCCGCGCGGTCGGCGATGCGCTGGCGGCGATGGGTTACGCGCGCCGCGCCGACCAGAACGGGCCATGGGAGGATGGCGTCATGCCGACCTCGGTCAACCTAGACGAGGACTGGCGCCGCGTGTCGACCGCTATCGGCTATCTCGACGCGGCCGTACGCGCGCGGCGCAACCTGATCCTGCTCCCCCGTCACCGGGCGCACCGGCTGGTCCTGGACGGAAGACGAATCCTCGGCGCCGAGTTGGTCCATGAAGGCGGCACGATGACGCTGCGCGCGCGGCGCACGATCGTCAGCTGCGGCGCGATCCACACCCCGGCCCTGCTGATGCGCGCGGGTATCGGCCCGGCGGCGGAGTTGCGGGCGCTCGGCATCGCGCCTGTCGCGGATCGTCCCGGCGTCGGCGCAAATCTGATGGAGCACCCGGCGACCAACCTGTCCTGTCTCCTGACACCCGCGGGACGGCTCTCGCAGCGCGACTGCTATCACATCCAGACGATGTTCCGTTTTTCGTCAGGCCTCGCGGGCGAACCGCCGGGCGACATGCATGTCGCCATCGCCGCGCAATCCGCCTGGCATGCGCTGGGTCATCGCATCGGCTCGCTGGTCATGTGGACGAACCGGTCGCATTCGCGCGGGACCGTGCGCCTGCGCACGGCGGATGCCGAGGTCGAACCCGATGTCGATTTCCGCCTGCTCTCCGATCCGCGCGACATGACTCGCATGATGGCCGCGTTCCGTCTTTGCGCAGCCGTGCTGGCGGCCCCGGAGATGGATGGCGTCCGGCGCATGGTGTTCCCTGTCTATCTCACCGATCGGCTGCGCAGGATCGCGCGGCCGGGGGCGCGCAACGCGTTGCTGCTGGAGATCCTGGCCCGCTATGTCGATCTGACAGGCGCCCATGGCGACGCGGTGCTGCGCGGCCTCGCCGCGCGCGACGTCGATCTCGAAACGTTGCTGGCAGACGACGAGGCCCTTGCGGCCTATCTTTCCCAGGCCACGACCGGCGTCTGGCACGCCTCGGGCACCGCGCGCATGGGACGGCGCGACGACCGGATGGCCGTTTGCGGCCCCGATGGCGCGGTGATCGGCGTCGAGGGGTTGACGGTCTGCGACGCCTCGCTCATGCCGAGCATCCCCTGCGCCAATCTCAATCTGCCGATCATCATGATGGCGGAGAAGATCTCCGACGGGCTGAAGCGGACGCTGTAGCGCCCACGCCCGAGAAGCCCACGCCCGAGAAGCCCACGCCTGAGAAACCCGCGGCTCAGAAAAACGTGCGCAGTGCCCCGACGACGTCGTAGCCAGGACCGACCATCAGGATATTGTCCCATTTGTCGAAGGTCGTGCAGGGATGCCCCATGCCGAAGGCGACCATGTCGCCGACGGCGAGCGGGCTGCCCGGAGGCAGCACGAGATGGCTGTGCTGATCGTTCATCCCTTCGAGCGCATGGCCGACCGGTACCGGTTGGGGCGCCTCCATCGCGCCGGGGCGGAACCACAAGGTCGGGATCGGCCAGCCCGCATCGGTACCGATGTCGCGTCGGCCCATCGAGACGATCGCCTTGGTCGCGTCGTGCCGCGACTGGACATAGGTCCAGACCTCCAGAGCCGGCGTCAGGTCATGGCCCGGCAGGCCGACCTCCCCCGCCGCCTTCATGCGCCGGAAATTCTTCTCGTACCCCATGATGTCGTGGGTGATGTAGCACCCGCTGCGGATGACCCGCAGGACCGGTCCGGGCATTTGGATCCGCGCGAGGCGACGCGCGACACGGTCGAAGAAAGCGCTGCCGCCGGCGGTCAGGATGACCGGCGCATCCTTGCGCAGCAGGCCGCGCGCGGCGATCGCTTCGGCCACGCCGGCATAGGTATCGAGGAACGAGTCCACCGCCTCCGTCGTCGGCAGCAGTCCCTCGAAATTCTCGATCCCGGCGAGGCGCAGTCCAGGAGCCGCAGCCACGGCCTCGGCCACCGCGATCGCCGTGGCGACATCGCGGCAACCCGTGCGGCCGCCCGGATACCCGACCTCGAGCAGGACGTCGATCGCGCGATCAGGGGCGAGGCCGGCGCGCCGCGCGCCGGCCGCAAGCATCTCGACACCCGCGAGGGATTCGGCAAGCAGATAGAGTTCGAACCCGGGATCGGCCTTGAGCTGCGCGAAGCAGGCATCGACCGCGACGCGGCCGATGGGCTGGTTCGCCATCAGGATGCGCCGCGCACCGAAATGGCGCGCCACCGCCATCTGATGAATCGTCCCGACGGTGATCGCCCAGGCGCCGGCACGCAGTTGCAACGAGAAGAGCTGCGGCGCCATCGTCGTCTTGCCGTGCGGCGCGATCACCAGATCGTTGAGCGCGAGGAATTCCTTCATCCAGCGGCTGTTGTCGCGCACCCGGTCCACATGCAGCACGCAGGCCGGCAGCGGCAAGTCACCGCGCAGCAGGTTCCAACCCTGTTGGCCGACACTGCCAAGCGCCAGCGCGCCAGCGGCGGGCGGAATGCCCTTGGTGAGGTGACCGAGCCGGGTGGCGGCGAGTTCGGCGTCGTTCTCGAGCGTGGCGAAATCGGACAGGTCCATGCGATGCGTTCCCCAGTGATCCGCCGACTCTAGGGCAGATTGACGGCGAGAGGAATCCCGCGCGGGACGGCGCGTCCGGCTCCACAAACGAAAAGGCCGACCCGCGCGTGATGCGCGGGCCGGCCCTGTTCTGGTTGGTATCAGGCGAAGAGATCGCCGAGTGTGAGGCCGCCGGAGAGGGAGAAGTTCTCCAGGATGATGGTGTCGGCGCCGAGGGCGATGTGGAGGTCGGCGCCGGTCTGGGTGCCGACGGCGCTGGCCTTGTTTCCATCGAGGGCGGCGATGCGGTCGCCCTGGGCGTGGCTGAAATCGGTGACGCGATCGGTCCCGAGCCCGGCCTTGGCGGCGAAGACATCCGCGCCGGCGCCGCCGGTGAGGGTGTCGGCGCCGGTGCCGAAGTAGAGGAAGTCGCGGCCGTTGCCGGCGTTGAGGATGTCGTCACCGGCGCCGCCGTCGAGCAGGTCGTTGAAGCTGCCGGTGAAGCCCGCGATGGTCCAGCCGCCATCGCTGGTGTTGGCCTCGTCGCCGCCGTTCAGCGTGTCGTTGCCGGTGCCGCCGGAGAGCCAGTCGGAGCCGTCGCCGCCGTTGAGGATGTCGTTGCCGCGGCCCGACCACAGGGCGTCGCGACCGCCTTCGCCATGGAGGGTCACGCTCTCGCTCGAGGCGAGCCGGCTGCCCGATTTGTTCAGGCTGACGATGTCGTCGCCGTCGCCCATGTACATGACCTCGATGCCGTCGACGAGGGAGGTGGTCGCGCTCCCGCTCGCGCTGATCGCATAGCGGGTCACGACATCGTGGTCGCCGGTGCCGAGCAGCGTGTCGATACCGTCGCCGCCGACGAAGCTGTCGAGGCTGCCCTTGTAGGCCGACTTGAAGCTGGCGTCGCCGGTCAGGGCGATGAAGGCGTTGCCGGTGAACTCGCCATCGGTGTTGGTCATGACCAGATGCTGGCTGTTGATCATCGTGAAGGCCCGATCGCCCTCGAACAGCAGCACGTCGTCGCCGGCGTCGCCCCGCAAAGTGTCGTTGCCGGTGCCGCCGGACAGGACATCGTCGCCATTGCCGCCGTTGAGCACGTCGTTGCTGTCCTCGCCGAACAGCACGTCGGCATCGTCGCCGCCGTTGAGCGTGTCGGCGCTGGCGCCGCCGAACAGAACGTCCTCGCCCGCGTCGCCGTTGAGGATGTCGCTCGACGCGCCGCCGTTCAGCACGTCGTTGCCGGTGCCGCCCGACAGCGTGTCGTTGCTGTCGCCGCCGTCGATCACGTCGTCGCCAGCCCCGCCGGTGATGATGTCGAGACCCTCCTGACCGAGCAGCTTGTCGTCGCCCGCGCCGCCGTCGAGCGTGTCGTTGCCCGTCCCGCCGGAGACGACGTCGTTGCCGTCGCCGCCGCTCAGCAGGTCGTTGTCGGTGCCGCCATAGACCAGGTCGTCGCCCGCGCCGCCATCCAGCGTGTCGTTCTGCCAGGCGCCGTCCAGCAGGTCGTTACCCTCGCCGCCGACGAGCACGTCGTTGCCGGCCTCGCCATAGACCCTGTCGTCGCCGCCATTGGCGTTCAGCACGTCGTTGCCGTTGCCGCCCCACAGCGTCTCCGCCGAGGCCGCACCGATCACCGAGTCATTGCCCTCGCCGCCGAAGATGTGGAGCAGCGTCGTGCCCGTCAGCGTCAGCATGTCGTCGCCGCCCAGCAGGTCGATGCGCTCGACATCGATCACCTGCGCCGCGGTCAGCGACAGAACATCGGCCAGCTCGGACACGGAGATGCGGTCATAGCCGGCACCGCCATTCGAGGTGTCGCCATTGCCCGAGATCGTGAAGCCGTCATTGCCCGCGCCGCCAAGCATGACGTCGTCGCCGGCGCCGCCGTCGATCCAGTCATGGTCGTTGCCGCCATCGAGCACGTCCGCGCCCGCGCCGCCGAAGAGCCGGTCATGGCCGTTGCCGCCCTGGATCGTGTCCGCCAGGTCGCGGCCATAGACGCGGTCGTCGCCGTCGCCGGCATTGAAGGCCTTCGTCGTGTCATAGCCCGCCGTCGTCGCCTTCGCCGCGCTCGAGGCCAGGAACACGCTGTCGCTGCCCGCCTTGGCGTCGTACTGCGAACCCTCGACATAGGTTCCCTTCACGACCACGTCGAAATCCACCCAGTCGGTCCCGGTCGTGAAGAGCTGCGCCCCGCCGCCGCCGCCGCCGCCCACCGTGGTGAAGGCGTAGTCGACATAGAACTCGACCTTCTCGAAACCGCCGGCCTTCAGGCGCAGCTGCTCCATCGTCGCCATCGCGAGATTGGCGTCGGTGTAAAGGTTCAGGTTGTTGGCATAGGCCAGGATGTCGGCGCGGATCGCCGCGTTCTGGAAGTCCGCCGACGAGATGTAGATGCGCAACGTGTCGTAGCCGTTGCCGCCCGTCGCCGTGTCGTAGGACGCCGCGAGCGGGTTCTTGAGCTCTTCGCCAGCGATCGGCGTCGCGGCCGCGAATTCCTGTGCCGTCATCGAGATATGGGCGACGACGTCGGTGCCTTCACCGGCCAAGACCACGTCGTAGCCCGCGCCACCGGTGAGCATGTCGTTGCCGTCGCCGCCGACGATCCCGTCATTGCCCGCGCCGGCATTGAGCACGTCGTTGCCCGCGCCACCGTCCAGCGTGTCGTTCTCGGTGCCGCCGAAGGCCGTGTCATGACCGTCGCCACCGGCGATCGAGTCGTTGCCGGCGCCGCCGTCGATATAGTCGTTGCCCGTGTCGCCCATCAGCAGGTCGTCGCCCGCGTCGCCCGTGAGGACGTCGTTGCCGTCGCCGCCCATGATGCTGTCGTTGTCCGCCTGGCCATGCAGACGATCATTGCCCGCATCGCCCCAGATCCGGTCCGCGCCCGCGCCACCCAGGACGCCGTCATCGCCCAGACCGCCCCAGACCTGGTCGTCGCCGGTGCCGGCGTCGACGTAGTCGTTGCCGGCGTCACCGTAGATCATGTCGGTGCCGTCCTGGCCGTAGAGCGCGTCATGCCCGTCGCCGCCGCGCAGCGTGTCCTGGCCGATGCCACCGATCACCGCGTCGTTGCCCGCGCCGCCATCGATGTAGTCGTTGTCGCTGCCGCCATCGAGATGGTCGTTGCCTTCGCCGCCCGCGATCACGTCGTTGCCGACCTGGCCGTAGATCACGTCGCGCGAGCGGCCGCCGATCATGATGTCGGTGCCGCTGCCGCCGTACATGACGTTCTGGCCCGCGCCGTCGTCCTGTTCGGCCAGGATGTCCGCGAAGCTCGCGAGCATCGCATTTACGTCGGCCAGAAGCGTATCGCCGCTCGCGCCCGAGGTGGCGAGGCTGGTCGCCGCGTCCTGGAACGCGTCGATCCGCGCCTTGTCGGCGATCACGCCATCGGCGACCAGCGGGTTGCGCAGCCCAAGGCCGCCGAACATGACGTCGTTCTCCGCGCCGCCGTCCATGACGTCGCTGCCCTGGCCGCCCAGCATGATGTCGATGCCCTGGCCGCCGCTCAGATAGTCGTTGCCCGCGCCGCCATTGATCAGGTCGTTGCCGTCGCCGCCCCAGAGTTGGTCGTTGCCGGCGCCGCCATCGAGAACGTCGCGGCCCACGCCGCCGTTCAGGACGTCGTTGCCCGCGCCGCCGAACAGCCAATCCGTGCCTTCGCCGCCATTGAGGACGTCGTCGCCCGCGCCGCCATCGACCGTGTCGTCGCCAGCGCCAGCGTTGACGATGTCACGCCCCGCGCCGCCGATGATCACGTCGTCCTTGGCCGATCCGTTCGCCACGGTCACCGCGGCGGTCACCAGCTTGGCCGCGGCCCCGGCGGCGGTCGTCGCGAGGTTGGCGCCGGTGATGCTGCTGCCGGCGGTGGAAGCGACCAGTTGCATGGACATGGCGGGGTCTCCTGGGCGGATCGTTAAAACCAATTTAATGGCTTTTTAGTAATTTTGTCCGCGCCAGGGGTCAACACCATTGTTTGGTTAATCCAAAGCTTTTTTGCGATTTATCTCTTGCCTGACGCAATACGCTGAAAAGAATGAGAAAAATCAGGTCGTTAAAATCCGCTAAGGTTACCGCGACTGGTTAACCCGCGGCCGAAGCGCGCAGCGAGGGTGTGTGAAATCTGGGCGAAACCTCCTCCCGAAGCCTGCGCATTGACCGGGCTACGCGATGCCGGAACCCTGTCGGGGGCGATTCGCCCCCTGGAGACCGATCCGATGCCCATCGACCGCGCCGCCTGCAAAGCCCTCGACCACGCCGACCCCCTGGCCCGGCATCGCGACGACTTCACGCTCCCCGACGACGTCGTCTACCTCGACGGCAACTCGCTTGGTGCCCTGCCGCGCGCGACCGCAGGGCGGGTCGCGGCCTGCATCGCGAAGGACTGGGGACAAGATCTCATCACGAGCTGGAACAAGGCCGGTTGGATCGATCTGCCGCGGCGGCTCGGCGACAAGATCGCGCGCCTCGTCGGCGCCGCGCCCGGCGAAGTGCTGGTCGCCGACTCGACCTCGGTGAACCTCTTCAAGCTGCTCGCCGCCGCGCTCGCGCTGCGGCCGGAGCGCCGCACGATCCTCTCGGACACCGGCAATTTCCCGACCGACCTCTATATGGCGCAGGGCTTGGCGGCGCTGCGTGGCGCCGGGCATGTACTCCGTCTGGCCGAACCCGCGGATGTCGCGCACAGCATCGATGGCGACACCGCGGTGGTCATGCTGACCGAGGTCGATTACCGCACCGGACGCCGCCACGACATGCGCGCTCTCACCGCGGCCGCGCATGCGGCGGGCGCTCTGACGATCTGGGATCTGGCCCATTCGGCCGGCGCGGGGCCTGTCGACCTCGCGGGGTGCGGCGCCGATTTCGCGGTCGGATGCGGGTACAAATTCCTCAATGGCGGCCCGGGAGCGCCGGCCTTCCTCTACGTCCCGACGCGTCATCAGGACGCTTTCGTCCAACCGCTCTCCGGATGGCTTGGCCATGCCGCGCCCTTCGCCTTCGAGCACGGCTACAGACCTGCCGAAGGCGTCAGCCGCTATCTGTGCGGGACGCCGCCAATCCTGTCGATGGTCGCCCTCGAATGCGGGCTCGATACCGTGCTGGCCGCCGATCCGGCAGCGCTGCGCGCCAAGGCGATGCGCATGGGCGACCTGTTCATCACCCTCGTCGAGGAGCGCTGCGCCGGACATGGCCTGACCCTCGCCTGCCCCCGCGACGCGACCACGCGCGGCAGCCAGGTCAGCTTTCGCCATCCCCAGGGCTACGCCATCGTCCAGGCGCTGGTCGCGCGCGGCGTCATCGGGGACTTTCGCGCCCCCGATATCCTGCGCTTCGGCCTAGCGCCGCTCTACCTGCGCTACGACGACATCTGGCGCGCGACCGACGAACTCGCCGGGATACTTGCCACACGCGCCTGGGACCAGGAACGCTTCCACAGGCGCGCCGCGGTCACCTGATCCGGCGCATACCGCCCGTGAACGGCACATGCGTGAAGGGGTTGCGTCCGCGCCCCGCGGCTTCTAGGTCTCTTCCCGGATCCGCGCGGCATCATGCCGGATCCTGCACGCAACTCCGGAGATACGTTCCATGCCCTTCTCGCTTGCGCCCCTGCCCTACGCCGATACCGCCCTCGACCCGGTGGTTTCGTCGCGGACGATTTCGTTCCACCACGGTCTGCATCACAAGACCTACGTCGACAACCTGAACAAGCTGGTCGAAAACGATCCGCTCGGCGCGATGTCGCTGGTGGATGTCGTGCGCGCCGTGGCCGGGAAGGCCGACAAGGTCGCGCATTTCAACAATGCCGGGCAGGTCTTCAACCATGACTTCTACTGGTCGAGCCTGAAGCCCAATGGCGGCGGCGATCCGGCCGGCGCGCTCAAGGCGCAGATCGACAGCGACCTCGGCGGCATCGCCAAGTTCAAGACCGATTTCGCCGCTGCGGCAGTCGGCCAGTTCGGCAGCGGCTGGGCCTGGCTGGTCTGGAAGACGCAGGAAAAGAAGCTGGCGATCGAGAAGACCGCCAACGCCGACACGCCGATCGCCCGCGGCGACGCGCCTCTGCTGACCATCGACGTGTGGGAGCACGCCTACTATCTCGACCACCAGAACCGCCGCGCCGCTTATGTGCAGGCGGTCATCGACAAGCTGCTCAACTGGGACTGGGCGGCCGAGCAATTCGCCAAGGCGAAGGGCTGACACCTCCCGCGGACAGGCGGCGGCCGATGGCCGCCGCCACGTCCTTGCCCGCCGTCACGCCCCGGGCGAAGCTGCCGTCATCCTTGTGCAGCGGAACGGACCCGGCGATGACCGACGCAACAGCCTCCAATCTTCCCTTCCTCGACGCCGACGAGATCCTCGCCGGGATAACGCGATGGGTCGAGATCGAGACCCCGAGCCATGACGGCGCCGCGGTCAACACCCTCGTCGACATGGTCGAGAGAGATCTGCGGCGACTCGGCGCGCGCGTCGATCGCATCCCCGGTCGCGACGGCTTCGGCGACGTGCTCGAGGCGGAAGCCCCCTGGGGCGATCCGGACGAGAAGGGCATCCTGGTCCTGGGCCATCTCGACACGGTGCATCCGATCGGCGCGCTGGCCACCACCCACCGTGTCCGCCGCGAGGGCGACACGGTCTTCGGCCCCGGCATCTACGACATGAAGGCCGGCAGTTTCATGGGCTACTACGCCCTCCAGCACATCATCCGCAGCGGTCGCACGACCCCGCTTCCGATACGCTTCCTGTACATCCCGGAGGAGGAGGTCGGCAGTCCGACCTCGCGCGCGCGTATCGAAGCTGCGGCGCGCAAGGCGAAATACGCGCTGGTTCTGGAGCCGGCGCGCGACGGCAACAAATGCGTGACCGGGCGCAAGGGCGTCGGCCGCTTCGAGATGCGGATCACCGGCCGCGCCGCCCATGCCGGCATGCGCCATCAGGACGGGCGCAGCGCGATCCGCGAGGCCGCGCACCAGATCCTCGCCATCGAGGCGATGACCGACTACGCGACCGGCGTCACCACCAATGTCGGGCTGATCTCCGGCGGCAGCGGCGTCAATGTCGTCCCTGCGCAGTGCCATCTCGACATCGACCTGCGGGTCCCGACGCCGGAACTGGCCGACAGCGTGACCGCGCGCATCCTCGGCCTGACCGCCCAGGATCCCGATTGCGTGGTCGAGGTCAGCGGCGGGATGAACCGTCCGCCTTACGGCAAGAGCGCGGAGATCGCGCATCTTTTCGCGCAGGCGCGCGCTCTGGCGGCGGAGATCGGATACGACCTGCAGGACGTGCCGCTCACCGGCGGCGGCAGCGATGGAAACTTCACCGCGGCGCTCGGCGTGCCGACGCTGGACGGGCTGGGTGCAGACGGGCGCGGCGCCCACGCGCTCGACGAGCAGATCCGCTACTCGTCGCTTGTTCCCAACACGCGCCTCATCGTCCGCCTCCTGGAAACCCTGCGCTGAGCGACGCGCGCTATCGCAGCAGCCGCTGGATCTGCTCCAGAAGATCCTTCGGGTCGATGGGCTTGAGCAGCAGGCCCATCCCCGCGACGCGCACAGCCGCCTGCGCCATGGGCGACGTATCGCCGCTCAGCACCAACGCGGGCACGTCGCGGCCGATCGATTGCCGGACGCGCCGCACCACGTCGAGCGCCGTCTCGCCGTTCCCGAGATGGAAATCCGCGACGACGATAGACGGTACGAAACCGTTGTCGACGACACCCAGCGCCTGGCGCATGTCGCCGACCGCCTCGACACGCAAGCCGCGCCCCGACAGCCAGCGCTTCGTCGCGTAACGCAGCCCGGGATCATCCTCGACCACCAGAACGTCGCGCGGCCCATCGAGAAGTGGCGGGCGCGGGCGCGCCGGGACGCGGCGCGCGCCGACCGTGGCACCGCTGGCGGCGGGAAGATCCAGCACCACCCGTGTCCCATTGCCCGGTGAGGACTCGATCTCCATGGTCGCGCCGACGAGATCGGCAAGGCGTCGGACGATCGACAGACCGAGGCCGAAACCATCCACCGCCCGGCCATCGGCATGGGGGACGCGAAAGAACTCCTCGCCCAGCCGCGGAATCTGGTCGGACGGGATCCCGATCCCGGTATCGGCGACGACGACCCGCACCCGCGCGCCGACGGTCACCGCGGACAGCCTGACCGTGCCGCGCTCCGTGAACTTGATCGCGTTGCCGATGAGATTGCGCAGGATCTGCCCGAGAAGGACGGTATCAGACCGCACGGAGGGCGCGCCGGGTTCGGCCACGAAGGCGAGCCCGCGCGCGGCGGCGGGAGCCGCGAACTCGCCGCCGAGCGCCGTGAAGAGTGCGCCAAGATCCGTGTCCGCGATCTGCGCGGTCACCATGCCGGCCTCGAGCTTGCTGATATCGAGCAGGGCGTTGAGCAGATCGCCCATGGTGCCGATCGCACGGGCCTGATGCTCGAGCAATTCACGCAACTCGGGAATTTCGATCGCATCGGCAAGCGACTGGTTGAGAAGCTGCATCGTCTGAAGGGGCTGACGAAGATCATGGCTGGCCGTGGCGAGGAACCTGCTCTTCGCGCTGCTCTCGGCGATGGCGCTGTCGCGCGCAGACCGCAATTCCTCTTCGCGCTGGCGCTCCGGCGTCAGGTCGCGGAGCACGACGATGGTGAGTTCGCGCGAGCGATCGACGCGGCTCGCGCGCATCCCGACCAGGAACACCCCGCCATCCTTGCGGCGGCCATGCAGTTCCCAGCTCGGGTTGTCGGAACCATCGATCAGCGGCTTGGCGGCGCTCGGGTCGAGCAGCGTCTCGATACGTGCGCCGAGTATCTCGCCCGGGCTATAGCCGAACATGTCCAGCGCACGACGACTGGCCATCAGGACCGTACCGTCGCCATCGGCGACGAGCGTCGGCTCGGGCGCGTTGGTGACGAGCCGACGATATTCCGCCGCGTCGAGATCGAGCGCGCTCATTTTCACCACATGCCCCTCAAACCAGCGAAGAGCCGTTCACGCCGCGCACATCGAACGAAGGGAGGGCGCGGCTTGGACCCGCCCGCAGCGACGACCTGACGAAACCAGAGATAAAAAAAAGGGGGGGGGGGGATACTGTGGGCATGGGGCTACCTTTCGCGTGGATGGCAACCTAGGCGTGGCACGCCGCCTACCGCTTCGCTCTTCACGCTGGAGATATCATTTTCCAGCATGCGTTCCACAATTTTGACTTATAGCCGCGCCCACATCCGACTGAACAATCACAAATTCGTGAGGTGCGCCCCGGATCGGCGGGCGCGGCGATGCGCCGCATGACCGATCGACGCGACGCAGCGCAAGCCTGCGTTGACGACAAGGCAATTGGGACGAGCCGCGAAACCCGCCAGGATCGACGGCCGGAGAATACGGAGACGACATGCGCGACCGCGCCAGTCCAGGCCGCGACGAGACCGGGCGATGACGAACGCACCCGAAACGCCCAGCGCACAGACGCCGCGCACGGAGGGCCTGCGGCGCATGCTGGCGGTCGCGACGCGTCCGCCCTATTCCTGGTACCTCCTCGGCCAGGCTGCGGACACGATCGCGCTGTGGATGCAGCGTCTCGCGCTGGGCTGGCTGGTCTGGGAACTCACCGGCTCGGCGGCCTGGCTCGGGGCGATCAGCTTCCTGAAATTCGCGCCGACGATGCTGCTCGGCCTGTTCGGAGGCGTGCTCGCCGACCGTTTCCCGCGCGGCCATATCGTGCTCGCCGGACAGGCGGTGACGGTGTTTCAGTCGACCGCCATGGCCGTGCTCATCGTCACCGGTGGGATCAATCTGCCGATATTGGTCGCGCTGACCCTGATGGTCGGTGTCGCGGTCGGCCTGTCGCAGGCCGCGTCGAAGACCGTGGTCAACGAATTGGTGCCGCGCGCCGACGTGCCCGCCGCTATCGCGCTCAACTCCGTGATCTTCAACGTCTCGCAACTGGTGGGCCCTGCGATCGCGGGGCTGGTCCTGGTGTTCCTCGGCAACGTGGCCTGCTTCGCGGCGGTGGCGGCGCTGTTCGCGGCCAATCTCGTGGTGTTCTGGACCATCCTGCCGCATGTCTCCGCCAAGCCCCGCGCGGAGGCGCAGCCGATGCTGCGCGCGATCGCGACCGCCCTCGCCTTCTGCGCCCGGCACGACGGCATCGCGCCACTCCTTGTCCTGCATTTCGTCTTCACCTTCTCGGTACGGCCGATCATCGATCTCCTGCCAGCCTTCGCGGGCGGCGAACTCAATGACGGCGTCGACGCGGTCTCGTTGCTCACCAGCGCGATCGGCCTCGGCGCCATCGCGACCGGCATGTACCTGGCGGCACGCCGGAGCCGCCCCGGGCTGTTCCGAATCGTGATGTGGTCGATGCTGGTGCTCGGCCTCTCCATGCTCGGCTTCGCCCTCGCCCCGGATCTGCCGATCGCGGTCATCATGGCGACGCTGATCGGCGCGGGGATGGCGGTTCGGGCGGCCGGCGTCCAGACGCTGGTCCAGCTCGCCGCCAGCGAGGATCTGCGCGGCCGGGTGATGAGCCTCTACGGGCTTGGCCTCAATACCGGCGCAGCCCTTGGCGGGCTCGTGGTCGGCGCGCTCGCGGATGCCATCGGCGTGCGCCATGCGATCGCCATGGTGGCGCTCGTCTCGCTTTTCGTGCTCGGCTTGACGGCGCTGCGCCGCCGACGGATGGAGGCGGCGCTGGAAACCGAGGACAAGCCATGACCGATCTGCCCCCGATCGACTCGCCCGAGACCCTGCCCGGCTGGCACATGCCCTGGCCCGGCTTCACGATCGACTGGCGCCGTGCCGCGCTCGTCCTTGTCGATCTGCAGAATTACGGCTGCAATCCGAAGGTCGGCGTCGCGGCGATGCTCGCGGCGCGCTATCCCGAGATCGCCAGCTATTACATTCCGCGGCTCACCGATGTCGCGATCCCCAACGCGCGCCGGCTGCTCGACGCCTTCCGCGACGCCGGGCTGCCTGTGGTCTTCACGCGCCACGGCCCGCTGCTCGCGGACGGCAGCGACATGATCGCACGCCGTCGTCGGCGCGACACGGACTCGGTCGCGTCGACGACCACGCCCACGCTCTGGCACCGCGGCACGTTCGAGCACGAGGTGATCGCGGACCTGACGCCGCGCGCGGACGAACTGGTGATCGACAAGAACACCTCCAGCGCCTTCAACTCGACGGGCATCGAGTGGCTGCTGCGCAACAAGGGGATCGACACGCTGATCCTCGGCGGCATGGCGACCGACATGTGCGTCGAGACGACGGCGCGCGACGCCGCCGATCGCGGCTTCAACGCCGTCATCGTCGAGGATTCCGCGGCCACGTTCTTCGAGCGCCATCATCGCGCCGCGCTCAGCGGCTTCGCGCGCGTTTTCGGCCAGGTGCGATCGACCGACGCGATCCTGGCGGCGCTTGCGGCGCGCACCGATACGGGCGCATGATCGGGCATCACGGGCGTGGCGCGGGGCCGCGCCAGGACGAAGGGGGACATATGACCAATCGCAACGATACCGAGGC
>CAIOSQ010000402.1 GCA_903860935.1 uncultured Rhodospirillales bacterium
CCCCGGAGCGGCTGGCCCCGGAGCGGCTGGCCCCGCGGCGCCGGTGGACGTTTCGGATACCGCCGCACGACGGATCGCCTGGGTCCTGGCCCAGGACGAGTACAAGGGACGCATGCTCCGCATTTCGGTTTCTGGCGGAGGTTGTTCGGGTTTCCAGTACGGTTTCACCTTCGACGAGGACCGCACCGATGCCGACCTCGTCATCGAACGGGATGGTGCGCGCATCCTAATCGACGATGTATCGCTTGATCTGCTGCGCGGATCGGTCATCGACTATGTCGAGGACATGATCGGATCCTCCTTCGCCATCCGAAATCCCCAGGCCAAGAGCGCCTGTGGTTGCGGCAATTCCTTCTCGACATGACGGCCCGCGAGGTCCGCGCCGGGCACGACGTCTCGTGAAGATCGCCACCTGGAACGTCAACTCGGTCAAGGCGCGCCTTGGCCATCTCGTCCAGTTCCTGGCTGATTCCAGCCCGGACGTGGTGCTGCTCCAGGAACTGAAATGCCGTACCGAGGATTTCCCGCGGCTCGAGATCGAGGCCGCCGGTTATCGTTGCGCAGTGCTGGGACAGAAATCCTATAACGGGGTCGCGATCCTCGCGCGTGAGGCGATCGACTGCACCGCCGAGGGGCTTCCCGGAGATCCCGAGGATGTCCAGAGCCGCTACATCGAAGCACGGATCGCCGGGATCCGCGTGGCCTCGCTTTACGCGCCGAACGGCAATCCGCTGGGCACCGAGAAATACGCCTACAAGCTCGCCTGGATGGACAGGCTCGAGCGGCACGCGCGCAGCCTGCTCGCGTCCGAGGAACCGGTCGTCCTTGGCGGCGACTACAACATCATTCCGGAAGCCGAAGACGTCTATGATCCGGCTGACTGGACCGGCGACGCCCTGTGGCAGCCTGCGAGCCGGGCCGCGCTGCGCCGGTTGTTGTGGAGCGGGTACACGGACGCGTTCCGGGCGATGGATCCGCGGCCGCATCAATACAGCTTCTGGGACTATCAGGCGGGCCGCTGGCAACGCAACGAGGGCATCCGCATCGATCATCTGCTTCTGTCGCCCGTGGCGACCGACAGGCTGGTCGCGGCCGGCATCGACCGCACCCCGCGCACCCGCGAGAAAGCCTCGGACCACACGCCTGTCTGGTGCGAATTGTCCTGACCTTCCGCGCAGGCGCGGACCGCTCACCGCATGAATGGCGGCCCGAGCGGCCCGAGCCTGATCCCGGGGCGCAGGCCGCGCCACGACAGCATGGCCGGGTCGGCGGCCATCGGGCCCGGTGCGGCGACGACCAGGACCCGCTCGGCGATCGGCTGGAAATGCGCGCGAAAATGAACCGAACTCTTGAGCACGACGATGCCGAACGCGGCCGGGTCGAGGCCGAGATGCCGGAACATCTCCTGATCGGCAGCCTGGACCTTGCGACTGGCGACGACCACCGTGACGCCGCGATGCCGCAGTGCCGCCATGGGCCCCAGCGTCATGCGCGAACCGCCATAGAATGGGCCGGTGCACAGGAACGCGCCATCGGAGAGCGCAAGGATTTCGGCCCGAAGTTCCACGGGACGATGACCGGGCAGGCCTGATGTCGCGCCGAGGGCGACGTCGATGGTAGCGCCAGGACCGGCCTCGTGCGCTCGGGCCGCCGCCGCCGGATCGATCAGCAAGCCAAGCAGCGCGCGTTGTGCGTCCTGGGCGACGAGTTCCGCCAGGATCCCTGTGGTGTCGCCATTTCCGCCGGCTCCGGGATTGTCCTGCGTGTCCGCAAGGACGACCGGGCGGTGCGCGGTGCGGGCGATCGTCGCGGCCTCCGCGATCGCACGGTCCGGCGCGAGGAACTCCGTGCGGAACCCCGCCTCTGCCGCCGACGCACGCGCGGCCAGGGCGTCGACCTCATTGGCGAGGGCGCGCGCGTCAAACCCGTAACCGAAAATCGACGGGCCACAGCATTCGACATCGGCCGCCGGGAAACCGGTCGCCATGGACAGCCATCCGCCGCACGCCTCCTCCGCGCTGGCGAGCGCGTCGTAGAGCCCCGCTGCGGGCTCGATGAGCGTGCATTGCGATGTCAGCGGGATCAGGAAGTCGAGCCTGCGGATCTCCTTCGCCGGACGCTCGCCACGCGCGAGGATCGTATCGAGCAGCGTCGCGGCGCGCCAACCGGTGCGCGCCATGTCCACATGGGGATAGGTGCGGAACGCGACGAGGCCGTCGCTCGCCGCGATCATCTGCGCGCTGACATTGGCGTGGAGGTCGAGGCTCGCGACGATCGGGATGCGGTCGCCAACCAGCGCGCGGATGCGGCGCAGGCACTCCCCTTCCCCGTCGTCATGCGCGTCGGTGACCATCGCGCCATGCAGATCGAGATAGATCGCGTCCGGCCCGGGCATGGACGAGAGAAACCGCAGCAGATCGGCCATGACGCGCTCGAAAGCGGCCGTCTCGACCCGCGCCGAGGGCGTCGCGTTCGCGAAGACGAGCGGGACCGGCGAATGACCGAGGCGACGGATCTCCTCGACGAAGCCGGCGATCGGGATATTCGTGCCGGCGACACGCTCGAACACTGTCTCGCCGGTGCAGTAGCCTGGCCAGCCGCCGCCCGCGATGAAATCGGCCATCGTCGCCGGAGACGGCGCGAAGGTGTTCGTCTCGTGCTGGAAAGTCGCGACCGCGATGCGCGCCATGTCCGCCTCGTTCCATCATGAAGCCCGTGGCGCCCCAAGCGGACGCCGCGCGCGCCTTTCTGGCCGATCGGCGCGCGCGTTGCTAGCCTGCGCGCCATGATACGTTCGATGAATCTAGGCCATCCCGACATCCGGGTGATCGGCACCGTGGCGAGCGCCCATGGGCTGAGCCATTTCTTCCAGCTGGTGCTCCCGCCGCTTTTCCCGGCGATGAAGGACGAGTTCGGTGTCGGCTACGCCGAACTCGGCGCCATGATGGGCGTCTTCTTCGCCGTCTCCGGCGTCGCGCAGTTCGCGGCCGGATATGCCGTCGACCGCTTCGGCACGCAGCGCGTCCTCGTGACGGGCATGTCGCTGCTTGCAGGGGCGACGCTGCTCGTCGGTTTCGCGCCGGGCTACTGGGCGCTGATCCCGCTGGCGGCGGTCGCCGGGCTCGGCAACGCGGTCTTCCATCCCGCGGATTTCGCAGTGCTCAACGCCCGGGTAGATCCGTCGCGGCTCGGGCGCGCCTATGGCGCCCACGGTTTGGCCGGGAATATCGGCTGGGTGTTGGCGCCGATCGTCGGGGTCGCCCTGTCCAAGCTTTTTGGCTGGCGCGAGGCGGTGGTGATCATGGGGGCCGCCGGGCTCGTGGCTGCGGCGCTGTTCCATGCGAACCGGGACTGGATCTCGGTGCGGGTCGCGGGCGCGCCGCGCAAGCGATCCGACGATGGTGCGGCGACCCCGCTCCTGTCGCGCCCGGTTCTGATGTGCTTCGGCTATTTCGCCCTGCTGTCGACGGCGCTAGTTGGGCTGCAGTCCTTTTCCGTTCCGGCCACCATGGCGATGTTCGGTCTCGACGACACCCGCGCCGCGCAAAGCCTCACGCTATTCCTGGTCGGCAGTTCGGTCGGCATCGTCATCGGTGCCATCCTCGCCGATCGAACGGCGCGGCATCACTACGTGGCCGCGACCGGCCTGATCTGCGCCGCCGCGCTGATCGCCCTGGCGACGGTCCAGCCGGTGCCGGCGGCCTATGGTCTGCCGGTCTTCATGGCGCTCGCGGGGCTGTGTGTCGGCGCGACCGGGCCATCGCGCGACTCGATCGTCCGCCGGGCCACGCCGAAGGGGGCGTCCGGGCGTGTATACGGTTTCGTCTATTCCGGTCTCGATCTCGGATCCATCGTGGCGCCCGGCGTCTTCGGCCTGTTCGTCGACATGCAGCGGCCGGTGCTCGTCTATGTCGTCGTGATCGTGGGGCTGCTGCTGGCGGTCGGAACTGTGATCGCCATCCGCGAGGAGACGCTCCGCGCGGATTGACCCCTGCCTCGGAACGGCATTGACGCATCCCATATGAGAACGGCCCGCAACCGGGTTGCGGGCCGTCCTTCGCGACCGGCCGGCCTTGGCCGGCTGGAGCGCCTTGGCGTCAGCCGATGGCGCGCGCCTTCGCGGCGTCGGCGGCCTTCTTCTTGGCCGGCGCCTTCTTCTTGGCCTTCTTTTCGGTCGGTGCCTTCTTCGTCGCGGCGGGCTTGTTCGTCTGCGCGAACGACTCGGTCGGCATCGCGACGGTCAGGCCGAACGCGAAGAGGACGGCGGGGAGAATGGCGAGTTTGCGAAGCAGCATGGCGTGATCTCCGATCCGGCGATGGATGAACCCACCGCACGAACGCAAGATGAACTGTGCGCCCTGTCGGCAGCGTGTCGCCTGCATGAATTCGCTGTAATCAAGCCGCGCCGTTTTTTGGGTGCGGCATCCTGCCATGCAGGGTTGCGATGACAGGCACGCACTCATGCGGCGGAAGCCGCAGTTGCCTGCCCGCCTGCGTCGGTTATCTTTTCGCCCGTCCGGCGTCGCGGCGTTGCGGCGCCTGTCCTGGATCCCCCGGGGGACCCGGGCTGTGCCTCACGGCGCGACCGGGAGGGGGAGCCCCGCCGGTGAGCGACGCGCAAGCGCCTCCCGGCGGGGTATTCCGCGCCCGCAGGCGTATCGTTCGTCGTCAGGATCCTGGGTTTCTCAGAGCGCCCGCAGTCTCTCGACCGCGGTTTCCAGCCTCGCCAGCGCCGAGGCCGTTTCCTCCCGTCGCTCGCGCTGCTCATCGACGACCACCGGATCAGCCTTCGCGAGGAAATCGGCGTTCGCAAGCTTGCGGTCGATCTTGTCGATCGCGACGCGCTGGCGGTCGATTTCCTTGCCGAGACGCGCGATCTCCGCTGCAGGGTCGATGACGCCGGCAAGGGGAACCGCCGCGGTGGCGCCATCCAGAACGAGCTG
Source organism: uncultured Rhodospirillales bacterium (assembly GCA_903860935.1). Lineage (GTDB taxonomy): Bacteria > Pseudomonadota > Alphaproteobacteria > CACIAM-22H2 > CACIAM-22H2 > CAIOSQ01. The sequence goes on from CAIOSQ010000402.1 coordinate 4,944, forward strand.
CGCCGTTCCCGGTCGCGCGGGCGCATCGAAGGCAATCCGCTCGAGCCGCGCAAGCGTCGCGATCGAACCCGCATGCAGGCGCAGGATACGTGCGGCGTCGGGCGAGGCCTCGCGAATGCCAAGTTCGAGCCGTGCCGCGTTCGGCACGTTCATTTCCGCCCGCAACACGCGCAGTTCGGTGACCGCTCTCACGACCCAGTCGAGCTCCGCCTTCGCCGCCTCGTCCCGGGGCAGCTTCGCCGTGTCCGGCCATGGCGCGAGGATCAGCATTCCATCGGCCCCATGGCCGAGCTTGTCCCAGAGCTCCTCGGTGACGAAGGGCATCATGGGGTGCAGCATCTGCAGGATCCCGCGCAGCACATAGGCGGTCACTGCACGCGTTTCCTCGCGCGCCTGGTCATCGCTGCCCGCGATCACCGGCTTGGTGAACTCCAGATACCAGTCGCAGAAACTGCCCCAGACGAACTGGTAGGCGGCGCCCGCCGCCTCGTTGAAACGGAACTCCCGCAGCGCGGCATCGACGGTGTCCACCGCCCGGGCGAATTCGCCGAGGATCCAGCGATTGACGCTCGCCTTCGCCCAGGACGGGTCGAACGCCGCAGGCAGTCGGCATGCGTTCATCTGGCAGAATCGTGCCGCGTTCCAGAGCTTGGTCGCGAAGTTGCGGTAGCCCTCGACGCGGCTCTCGGCCAACTTGACGTCGCGTCCCTGCGCCGCCATGGCCGCGAGGGTGAAACGCAGCGCGTCCGCGCCAAAGCGGCCGATGAGGTCGAGGGGATCGATGATGTTCCCTTTCGACTTGGACATCTTCTGGCCCTTCTCGTCGCGGACCAGGGCATGGATGTAGACGGTCCTGAACGGGACGTCCTTCATGAAATGGAGCCCCATCATCATCATCCGGGCGACCCAGAAGAAGATGATGTCCAACCCGGTGACGAGCACATCCGTCGGATAATGACGCGCCAGTTCCTGCGTGCGCTCCGGCCAGCCCAGGGTCGAGAACGGCCACAGCGCCGAGGAGAACCACGTGTCGAGCACGTCGGCATCTCGCGTCAGCACGACGTCGTGTCCGAACTGCGCGCGCGCCTGCGCCGCCGCGCCCGCCTCGTCGTAGTCGACGAAGACGCTGCCGTCCGGCGCATACCATGCCGGCACCTGATGCCCCCACCAGAGCTGGCGCGAGATGCACCAGGGCTCGATGTTGCGCATCCAGTGGAAGTAGGTCTTTTCCCAGGTCTGCGGGACGAAGACGGTTCGCCCCTGCTCCACCGCTTCGATCGCCGGTACGGCCAGACGTGCCGCGTCGACATACCACTGCGTCGTCAACCAGGGCTCGATCGGGACGCCGCCGCGATCGCCGTGCGGCACCATATGGGTGTGGGGTTCGATCTTGACCAGCGCGCCCAGGGCTTCGAGATCAGCGACGATGCGCTTACGCGCTTCGAAGCGGTCGAGCCCGCGATAGGCCTCGGGCGCGTTGTCGTTGATCCGCGCGTCCGCGGTGAGGATGTTGATTGCGGGTAGTCCGTGCCGCTTGCCGACCTCGAAGTCGTTGAAGTCGTGCGCCGGCGTGATCTTCACCGCGCCGGTGCCCTTTTCCGGGTCGGAATAGGTATCGGCGACGATCGGGATGCGGCGCCCGACCAGCGGCAGGACCGCGAATTTTCCGATGAGGTTGGCATGCCGCGGATCCTCGGGATGAACTGCGATCGCCGTGTCGCCCAGCATCGTCTCAGGACGCGTCGTGGCGACCGTGATGGTCGCCCCCTCCTCGCCCTCGACGGGATAGGCGATGTGCCAGAGCGATCCCTTGATCTCGCGCTGCTCGACCTCGAGGTCGGAAATCGCGGTGTGCAGCTTCGGGTCCCAGTTGACGAGCCTTGCGTCCCGGTAGATCAGCCCCTCTCGATACAGTTCGACGAAGACGCGCAGCACCGCCGCCGACAAGCCTTCGTCCATCGTGAATCGTTCGCGCGCCCAGTCGACGGAGGCGCCCAGTCGGCGCAACTGGCCGGTGATCGTTCCACCCGATTCGGCCTTCCAGGCCCAGACGCGTTCTATGAACGCGTCGCGTCCGATCGTCGTGCGCCCCTCGGCCAGTGCCGCGCCGGGCCGCGCCAGCGCGATGCCTTGGGCCGCGAGTTGCCGCTCCACGACCATCTGGGTCGCGATCCCCGCATGGTCCATGCCGGGTTGCCAGAGCGCGTCGTCGCCCTTCATCCGCCGCCAGCGGATCAGGATATCCTGCAGGGTGTTGTTGAGCGCGTGCCCCATATGCAGGCTGCCGGTCACGTTCGGCGGCGGGATCACGATGCAATAAGGCGCGCCATCGCGTCTGCCGCTTGCGAATGCACCGGCGGATTCCCAAGCGGCAGCCCATCGCTGCTCGGCTGCCGCAGGGTCGAACGTCTTGTCGAGCGCCGGCGCGTCGGCGCCGGCCGTCCTGGTGTCTTCGCTCACGGTCTTGGTCCCATCTTCTAGGCCGTTCGCGCGAACGGCTGCGGCGGCTTCAATCGACGTCGCGTGTGATCCGCCTGATCTCACGCTGCACGAGGCGTTCGACCATCGCCGGCAAATTCTGATCCAGCCACGCCTTCAGCAGCGGCCGCAATTCCTCGCGGACGATGTCCTCGAGCGTGATTGCGCCATTGCCAAGCAGCAGCGATGCATCGGTGATGCCCGGTCGCCGACGCAGCGCGGCCAACCCCGAGAGGGTCTCCGAGGCAGACGCCGCGGCACCATCGTCCAGCAACAGATCGTCACGCGCAGGATAAGGCCGCTCGTCGACCATGTCGGTCAATTCGAGGACATCCGGCTGTGGCGGCGGTGGCGGCGGAGGCGGTGGCGGAGGTGGCGGCGGAGGGGGTGGCGGTGGAAGGGCCTCCTGAGGCATGGGCGGAGGCGGAGGCGGCGGAGGCGGCGGTGGTGGCGGAGGCGGCGGCGGAGGTGGCGGCGCGGCCGGAGGCGGCGGAGCGGGCTCGGTCGATTTCGCGGGTTCGGCGTCGTCGGTTATGATCCGGCGAATCGACGCCAGGATCTCTTCCATCGACGGCTCGTTCGCCGCCTCGGCCTTTGCATTCGGATCGCTCATGCGTCCCCTCCCGCCAGGCGCGCCGGCCGGTTATTCGCCTTGCGGCTTCGCCGGCGTGGCGCCGCCGATCGACGTCCCCCACCAGCGGCCACGGGTTTCGGCATAATTGCGCGTCGGGTCATAGATTTCGACAGCCAATCCCATCTTAAGGGCGGTCAGCTGTCCGGTCGCCGAGGTCAACTGATAGGCGGCCACGATTTCTTCGCGCTGGGACTGGACGAGTTGGACCTTCGCGTTGAGAAGTTCCTGCTCCGCGTCGAGAACGTCCAGCACGGTGCGCGAACCGACCCGCGATTCCTGGATCACGCCCTCGAGCGCCACTTCGGCCGCACGAATCTGCGCCTCGATGGCGACGAGCCGCGCCCGCGTCGTGTTCAACGCCTCCCAGGAGCGTGTCGTGTCCTCCATCGCCTTGCGCCGCGCATCCTCCAA
>CAIOSQ010000403.1 GCA_903860935.1 uncultured Rhodospirillales bacterium
GCGCGATATTGGTCTCCGGTCCCAGCACCAGCAGGGTCACCGAGCGCGGTTCCGCCGCGGCAAGCGTCCGGACCAGGAAATCGACCGCGTGATCGGGCTCGGGGCCGCGCGCGGGATCGGGCCACTCATAGCCGTCGATGCCCATCTTGCCGTGAATGTCATGGGCATGCATTGGCGCTCGCAGCAGGGGACGGTCGGCGCCCGCGAAGACCGGAACACCCGGGCGGCCCGCGAGTTCGACCACGCGCCGCGCGTTGGCCGTCGTCACCGCGACCGGCACGTTCCCCGCCACCGTCGTGAGCCCGAGGACCTCGACCTCCGGAGAGGCGAGGGCGAGGAGCACGGCGAAGGCGTCGTCGTGCCCGGGATCGGTGTCGATGACGAGGCGCTGGCTCATGTGTTTTCCCCCCTGGCTGCGCCCGGCTGGATATCACGGTTTACCGCATCGCGCCGTCTGGAATCGCCCGCGCGCGGATGTGGCGCCCGCGGCCGTCCCCTGCTAAGCAAAAGCGAGAAAGAGGATTGGGGCGATGCAGGACATTCTCGATCAACTCGCGGGCAAGCGTGCCGCCGCGCGTGCCGGCGGCGGTCCCCGCCGCGTGGAGGCGCAGCATGCCAAGGGCAAGCTGACGGCGCGCGAGCGCCTGGAGATCCTCCTGGACGAAGGCTCGTTCGAGGAATGGGACATGTTCGTCGAGCATCGCTCCAGCGAGTTCGGCATGGCGGAGCAGAAGACGCCGGGGGATGGCGTGGTCACCGGGTGGGGCACGATCAACGGCCGCCTGGTCTTCGTGTTCAGCCAGGATTTTACGGTGTTCGGCGGTTCGCTGTCTGAAGCCCATGCCGAGAAGATCTGCAAGATCATGGATCACGCCATGAAGGTCGGGGCGCCGGTGATCGGGCTCAACGATTCGGGTGGCGCGCGCATCCAGGAAGGCGTCGCCTCGCTTGGCGGCTATGCCGAGGTCTTTCAGCGCAACGTCGTGGCGTCGGGCGTGATCCCGCAGATCTCGCTGATCATGGGGCCCTGCGCCGGCGGCGCGGTGTATTCGCCTGCGATGACGGACTTCATCTTCATGGTGAAGGACTCCTCCTACATGTTCGTCACGGGTCCCGACGTCGTGAAGACCGTGACCCACGAGACCGTGACCCATGAGGAACTCGGCGGCGCGCTGACGCACACGTCGAAATCCGGCGTCGCCGATCTCGCCTTCGAGAACGACGTCGCCGCGTTGCTGCAGACCCGGCGGTTCGTCGATTTCCTGCCGTCGTCGAACCGTCAGGCGCCGCCCACGCGGCGGACGGAGGACAGCCCTGATCGCATCGAGCCCGCGCTCGACACGCTCGTGCCGGCGAACCCGAACAAGCCCTACGACATGAAGGAGTTGATCGCGAAGGTCGTCGACGATCGCGACTTTTTCGAGGTCGCCTCCGACTTCGCCCGCAACATCATCGTCGGCTTCGGCCGGATCGAGGGCGCGACCGTGGGCATCGTCGCCAACCAACCGATGGTGCTCGCCGGATGCCTCGACATCGACTCGTCGAAGAAGGCGGCGCGCTTCGTGCGCTTCTGCGACTGCTTCAATATTCCGCTAGTGACCTTCGTGGACGTGCCAGGCTTCCTGCCGGGGACGGCGCAGGAATTCGGCGGCATCATCAAGCACGGGGCAAAGCTGCTGTTCGCCTATGCCGAGGCGACCGTGCCGAAGGTGACCGTGATCACGCGCAAGGCCTATGGCGGCGCCTATGACGTCATGGCGTCCAAGCATCTGCGCGGCGACGTCAACTATGCCTGGCCGAGCGCCGAAATCGCGGTGATGGGTCCCAAGGGCGCGGTGGAGATCATCTTCCGCGGCGATCTGGGCGATCCCAGGAAGGTCGAGGAGCGGACCGAGGAATACCGGCGGCGCTTCGCCAATCCCTTCGTGGCCGCCAGCCGCGGCTACATCGACGACGTCATCATGCCCTCGGCGACACGGCCGCGTCTCGCGCGGTCGCTCGCGATGCTGCGGGGCAAGAAGCTCGAGAATCCGTGGAAGAAGCACGCGAACATACCGCTGTGAGCGACGTGGCACGGCGTGCCGCAGTCAGACGCGGCCTGCGCTTGCATCTGCTCGTGGCGCTGACGACGACGATGGTCCTCATCGTCGTCAATTTCCTCACGACGCCATCCTATCCCTGGTGGATGTGGGTGGCGGTCGCCTGGGGCGCGCCGCTCGCCGTGCATGTCGCGATCGCGATGGAACTTTTCCGGAGCAGGAACTGACCTATGGCTTCCAA